>JBDSLV010000542.1:0-12047 GCA_039916205.1 Mesorhizobium sp.
AGCTTTTCGATGCGGTGCTGGTGCAAAAGCCGCTTGGCTTCGTCCTGATCGACGTTCTCCTTGACCGTAATCAGGTTCTCACGGGTCATCAACTCGTAGACCTTTTGCGACGGGTCGGAAGCGAAACGCACGTCGCGGTTGGTGAGGATGCCGACCAGCCGGCCGATCTTCTGGCCGCCAGAGCCGCCGTTCTCGACCACCGGAATGCCCGAGATCGAATAGGTGCGCATCAGCGACAGCGCATCGGCCAGCGTGGCGTCAGGACCGATTGTGACGGGATTGATCACCATGCCGGATTCGAATTTCTTTACCTGCCGCACCTGCTCGGCCTGTTCGGCCGGCGAGAAATTGCGATGGATGACGCCGATGCCGCCGGCCTGGGCCATGGCGATGGCAAGGCGCGCCTCGGTGACGGTGTCCATCGCCGCCGACAGGATCGGCACGTTGAGGTCGATGTCGCCGGCGATGCGGGTGCGGACATCGGTTTCGCCCGGCATGACCTCGGAATGGCCCGGCTGCAGCAGCACGTCGTCAAAAGTCAGCGCCAGTGCGCCGGTGGAGGTTTCTATGATTTTTGCCATGGCCAGACCCTATTGCGCTGCTCCCAGGAGAGGCGATTTCGGGTTCGCCACTCTGGAATGCGTGAAAAGCGCTGGACCGGTTTGGACAGCGCCGACTCGTCTTCTTCCCTTTCAGGATTGGCGCTGGCTGGTACCACGTCCCGCCGCCGATGAAAAGCCGATGATGCGCCATCGCGGCAAGCTGTCGCCATTCCCCATATCGACAGGAAACGCACCACACCGCGGTGATGGAACCCTGGATGGCCGGAAAACGCTGACCGGTTGCACAAACGTGACAGCAATTTAACACGACACCGGGTCCTAGCCATGGTAACCGCCCGTTCTGTCGGCTTGCCCCCAACCGACGGCGCAACTTGAAATCGGGACGCGTTCCTTGAACCGCACCATTCCGCTTATCCTGGCGGTCGCCCTATTCATGGAAAACATGGATTCGACCGTTATCGCGACGTCGCTGCCGGCGATCGCCATCGACATCCACACCAGCCCGATCGCGCTCAAACTGGCACTGACGGCCTATCTGGTATCACTGGCGATCTTCATTCCGATAAGCGGCTGGATGGCCGACCGCTTCGGCGCCAAGAACGTTTTTCGTGCCGCCATCGCGGTGTTCATCGTCGGTTCGGTTGCCTGCGCCATCTCCAATTCGCTGCCGGCCTTCGTGGTGTCACGTTTCCTGCAAGGCATAGGCGGGGCGATGATGACGCCGGTCGGGCGCCTCGTACTGGTGCGCGCAACGCCCAAGAGCGAGCTCGTCGCCGCCATGTCATGGCTGACCGTCCCTGCCCTGGTCGGGCCGCTGGTCGGGCCGCCGGTCGGCGGCTTCATCACCACCTATTTCACCTGGCACTGGATCTTCCTGATCAACGTACCGATCGGTGTGGTCGGCATCTGGCTGGCGACGCGATTCCTGCCGGAAACGGAACCGGCAGAGACCCCGCCGCTCGATTTCATAGGTTTTGTCCTAAGCGGTCTTGCCGCCTCGGGCGTCGTCTTCGGCCTGTCCGTGGTCAGCTTGCCGGCGCTGCCGCCGATGGCCGGGTTGATCACAGTGGCTGTCGGCTTGATTTCGGGCATGCTCTATCTCCTGCATGCGCGCCACGCGCAAAATCCGCTGCTGGCGCTCGACCTGTTCCGCAACCAGGTGTTCCGCTCGTCCGTGCTTGGCGGCGGTCTGTTTCGCATCGGCATCGGCGCAGTGCCGTTCCTGTTGCCGCTGATGTTCCAGATCGGTTTTGGACTGACGCCGTTCCAGTCGGGCATGATTACCTTCGTGTCGGCGCTCGGCGCCATCGGCATGAAGTTCGTCACCGCACTTATCTTCAGGGTTGCCGGGTTTCGCCGCGTGCTGATTGTGGGGTCGCTGGTCGCGGCGGCATCGATCGCCGTCAACGGCCTGTTCACGCCCGAGACGCCCTATGCCCTGATGCTGGCCATGCTTCTCGTCGGCGGCTTCATCCGGTCGATGTTCTTCACCGGCGTCAATGCGCTGGCCTATGCCGAGGTTTCGGCTGAGGACACCAGCAAGGCGACGCCGATCGCGGCGGTGTTCCAGCAACTGTCGATCGCGCTTGGCGTGGCCGTGGCCGGCGGCATCCTGGAAGTGTCGACGAGCCTGCATGACCGCTCGCTGACACTGGCCGATTTCCACACTGCTTTCTTCATTGTGGCGGCGATTTCGGCCGCCGCATCGTTGTCATTCATGCGGCTGGCGCCGGATGCCGGCAACGCTGTCTCCGGTCATGGCCGATTGACGCCGGCAAAGACACTGGAGCCGGTAAGCCCGCCGGAAATTGACGGAACTCCGCCGCCCCCAGTGGCAGCTAAATCGTCGGGAAGTGGCAGGCCACTTTGCGGCCGGCTCGATATTCCCTGAGCTCCGGCCGCTCCGAACGGCAGCGCTCCACGGCGATCGGGCATCGTGGATGGAACCGGCAACCGGATGGAGGGTTGAGCGGGCTTGGCACATCGCCGGTGAGGATGATGCGCTTGCGGGTCCCGCTGGGCGTGGTCTCGACGACAGGAACCGCGGAGATCAACGCCTGGCTGTAAGGATGGGCCGGTGCTGCAAACACCTCTTCGGCCGGACCTTCCTCGACGATGGAGCCAAGATACATGACCGCGATGCGGGTCGAGACCTGACGCACCACCGACAGGTCGTGGGCGATGAAGATGTACGTGAGCTTCAGCTTCTCCTGAAGGTCGGCAAGCAGGTTGACGATCTGCGCCTGCACCGACACGTCGAGCGCGGAGACAGGTTCGTCCAGCACGACGAGATCGGGATTGAGGGCGATCGCGCGTCCGATGCCGACGCGCTGGCGCTGCCCGCCAGAGAATTCGTGCGGATAGCGCATCACATGGTCGGGCAACAGGCCAACGAGGTCGAACAGTTCCGCGACACGCTTGGTGATCTCTCGGGAAGACAGCTTAGTGTGGATGCGCAGCGGCTCGGCCACCAGGTCGCCGACGCGGCGGCGTGGGTTGAGCGAGGCGGACGGGTCCTGGAACACCATTTGCAGGCGGCGCCGGAGCGGCCGGAGCTCGGACAGTGACTTCGAGGTGATATCGTCACCTTCGAACAGGAGTTCGCCGTCTGATATGTCGTAGAGCCTGACCAGGCAGCGCGCCAGCGTGGACTTGCCACACCCCGATTCCCCGACCAGCCCCACGGTCTCGCCGCGCTGCACGGTCAGTGAAACATTGTCGACCGCATGGACGGTTCGCTTGCCTTCGGCGGAGAACCGCGTGCCGATCGAGAAGCGCTTGCCCAGCGAACGCGTTTCGAGAATTGGCCGGTCCTTGTCGATCATCGGTCCGCTCATGCCTGTGCCACCCGAAAGCACGCCGCGGCATGCGTGCCGTCGCCGAGGTCGGGCTTGCCGGTTTCACAAGGTTCGTAACGAACCGGACAGCGCGGACTGAAAGCGCAGCCCTGCGGCAGTCGCAGCAGCGACGGTGGAGAACCGGGAATGGCCGGCAGCCGGCGCGGCTTGGCACCGGTGAGCGGCGGGATCGAGTCAAGCAGCGCGGTTGTGTAGGGATGCCGCGGATCGGCAAACAGCTCCGTGCGGCTGCCACGTTCCACAACGCGGCCCGCATACATGACCATGACGCGGTCGGCGAGTTCGGAGACGACGCCCATGTCATGCGTGATGAAGACCACCGCTGAATTGTGCGTGGTGCGCAGCTTGCGTACGAGATCGAGAATGCCGGCCTGCACCGTGACGTCGAGTGCCGTCGTCGGTTCGTCCGCCACCAGCAGTGCCGGATTGCAGGACAGGGCCATCGCAATCACCGCCCGCTGTCGCATGCCGCCTGAAAGCTGGTGCGGATAGCGCGACATCGCCTCGTGCGGGTTGGGAAAATTGACTTCGGCCAGAAGCTCTTCCACGCGCTCCATGGCCTTGGATTTGGTGATGCTGCGATGGGCGCGGATCTGCTCGGCGATCTGCCAGCCGATCGTGTAGACCGGCGTCAGCGCCGTCATCGGGTCCTGGAAGATCATCGCGATTTCGTTGCCGCGCAGGCGCCTGAGTTCGCGCGCCGGCAGTCCCACCAGCTCACGGCCCTTGTAGCGGATCGAGCCTTCGATGATGGCATTGGGATCCGTGATGAGACCCATGACGGCGAGCAGCGACACGGTCTTGCCTGAGCCGGATTCGCCAACGACGCCAAGGATCTCGCCCTCCTCCAGATCGAAGGAAACGCCGTCGATGGCCCGCACCAGGCCGTCATTGGTGCGGAAGGATACCCTGAGGTCGCGCACCGACAGTATCATGATGTCCTCAGGCGCGGATCGAGCAGGATGTAGACGAAATCGACAACCGCGTTGGCGATGACAACGAACATGGAGGCGTACATCACTGTTGCCATGATCATCGGCAGATCGAGGTTCTGCAGCGCGTCATAGGTGAGTTTGCCGATGCCGTGCAGCCCGAACACCACCTCCGTGAGCAAGGCCGAGCCGCCGACCAGAGCGCCGAAATCCAGGCCAAACAAGGTGATGAAGGCAATGAGCGAGGTGCGCAGCGCGTGGCGCAGCAGGATGCGGGTCTCAGACAAGCCCTTGGCGCGGGCGGTGCGGATGTAGTCCTCTTGCAAGGATTCGATGATGGCCGCGCGCAAGACACGCCCGTAGATGCCGATGTAGAGAATGGCCAGCGTGATCCACGGAATGACCAGCGTCAGGAACCAGCCCTTCGGATCGTCGGCGAAATTCTTGTAGCCGAGCGGAGGCACCCAGGAGAACAGCCAGCTGTCGTGGTAGCGGCTCTGGGTGATCAGGTTCATCACCTCGCCCAGCCAGTAGACCGGCATGGAAATACCGAGCAACCCCAACGCCATCAGAAGCTTGTCTAGCCAGCTGCCACGGGTGGCGGCGGCGACGATGCCGATGATGATGGACACCACCACCCACAGGATCGCTGCACCGAACACCAGCGAGAGCGTGACCGGAATGGAATCCAGCACCGCCGGCACCACCTTCCAGCCGCGATTGACGAAGGAGGTCAGGTCGCCGGTAACGAAGATCTTCTCCATCATCGTCACATATTGCACGTAGAGCGGCCGGTCGAAGCCGAAGCTGTGGCGAACCGCTTCCAGCACTTCAGGCGAAGCGTTGCGTCCGGCAATGCGCGCGGCGGGATCGGAGCCCGGCGTGGCGAAGAAAATCAGGAAGACGATGACCGAGATGCCGAACATCACGAACAGCATCTGACCGAAACGGCGCAGGATTGCGTAGATCATCAGTCGCGCCCCAGCCGAATCTTGGAGCGCGGGTCGAGCGCGTCGCGCAGACCGTCGCCGAAGACATTGAGCGCCATCACGGAAACGGCAATCGCCAAGCCCGGCACCAACGCCACCAGCGGCCGCGTGTAAAGCAGTGCCTGTCCGTCCTGGATGATGGTGCCCCAGCTGGCGGCCGGCGGCTGCACGCCGATCGAAAGGAAGGAGAGCGCCGATTCCGTGAGCATGTTCAGCGCCATCATCAGCGGCACGAAAACAACAAGCGTGGTGGTGATGTTGGGCAGGATGTCGCGCCACAGTATGCGCCATCCCGGCACGCCCAGATTGATCGCGGCCAGCACGAATTCGCTGTGCCGCAGCGACAGGACCTGCCCGCGTATCGGGCGCGCCACATAGGGCACGTAGACGATGCCGATGATGATGACCGGCAGCCACAGACTGCCGGACTCGATCTCGATCGGCCCGATCGATATGCCTTGCGTGATGGTGACGATGGAAAGCGAAATCGCCAGGAGATAGATCGGGAACGCCCACAGGATATCGAGGAAGCGCGACAGCACCGTATCGGTGATGCCGCCGAAATAGCCGGCGATCAGGCCCGCCGCCGTGCCGATGATCAGGGTGAATATCGTGGCTGCCCCCGAAATCAGCAGCGAGGAAAGGCCGCCATAGAGCATCCTGGCCATGACATCGCGCCCCTGACTGTCGGCGCCGAGGAAATAGGTGCCGAGCTGCCAGGTTGGGCCGATCGGCGTGTAGCCGAGCCCAAGCCCCTCGGTTGAAGGCTCCATCACCGGGACGTCGGCGCCGTCGATCTGGATGACGGCATCGAGCGTTGAGGCGAATGGGTCAACGCCCGCCCAGTGCGCATAGAGCGGCGCACTGAAACAGGCAGCGACGACGAGGAGAAACACGGCCAGGGACGCCATGGCGGCCCTGTCCCTTGCCAGCTTCGCAAACGCGACGGCCCAGGGCCCTCGCGTCTTTCGCGGCATGACAGCGGCTTGGTTCGACACGGCCGTGCCCTCCGCGGTTCGTTACTGCACCCAGGACTGGGTGATCATCCAGTTGAACTGCCGGTTGAACTTGAAATTGCCAACCCGCTTGCTGACGAAATCGAGCCGCTTCGGCGTGAAGAGGCCGACAGCCGGCGCCTTGTCCGTAACCTGCCTGTCGATTTCAGCCCACATCTTGTCGGCTGCCTTCTGGTCGGTGACGCCAAGGTCCAGTGCTTTCTGCATCTGGGCATCGATGTCCTTGTCGCAGAAGCCCGACATGTTGATCGAAGCATCCGAACCCTCGCGGTACGAGGCACAGCTGAACAGGATGTTCAGGAAGTCCGAAGCCGCAGGATAGTCCTTGTACCATTGGGTGACGGACATCTGCACCTTGTTGTTCGAGTTCTGGATGTAGGTGAACTGGATGTTGGACGAGATCGGCTTGACGTCGGCGGCATAGCCAATGCTGGTCAGGACGCTCTGCAGGTAGACGCCGATGGACCGCGATATGGCGGTGTCCTCGACGATGATGGTCACCTTCTGGCCCTTGGTGCCGGATTCCTCGACGAGCTGCTTGGCCTTGTCGAGATCAGGAGCCGACCACTTGGCGCCGGGGTTCTTGGTGAAGGGGCAATAATCCTCATGGCCAGGGAAATCCGGAGGCAAGACCTGGCAGACCGGGGACGCCAGCACCTTGCCGCCGAACAGCTTGACCAGCGTGTTGCGGTCGATGGCATAGGCTACGGCCTGTCGCGCCTTTTCGTTGTCGAACGGTGCAAGGCGGGTGTTGAGCGGCGCATACCACCACGCCGACAGCGGCGAGATATGCAGCTGGTCCATGGACTTGCTGCCAAGTTCGCCCAGGCGATCGCTCGGCAGTGCGTCGAACATCCAGTCCGCTTCACCGTTCTGGATCGCGGTGACGGCCGCTTCCTCGGAGAGGCCGAAATCATACTGGACGACATCGGGATAGCCGTCCGGCTGAGCGTCCTCGCTCCACTGCTTGAAGTTGGGGTTGCGGGATACGGTCATGCCCTTGTTGGGGTCAAAGGCGGAGATCATGTAGGCGCCGGTGCTGGGAATGGGGTTGGATCCCACGTCTTCCGCCGGCGTGTTCGCCGGCAAGGTCACGGCATGCGGCAAGGCAAGCTTGTAGAGGATTTCGGCATCCGGCTTGGTGAGGTTGAGGGTGATCGTGCCAGCCGCCTCGTCGCCGACGACGCCGCCTTCCAGCGTGCAGCTCTTGGTGTCGGCCAGGCATTTGTCGGCGCCGACGATGCCGGCATAGAAGGTGCCGGAAGTCGGCCCGGAAACCTTGAAGATGCGCTGGAAGGAAGCAACGACGTCCTTCACGCCGAGATCCTGGCCGTTGGAGAACTTGATGCCCTTGCGCAGCTTGAAGGTGAAGGTCTTGCCGTCGTTGCTGACCTCAGGCAACGCCTCGGCCAGATCGGGAACGATGGTGAAGCCATCCATGCCCTCGGCCTTGCGGAAGGCGACGAGGCCGTCATAGATCGGCTGGTACATTTGCCAGCCCTGATCGGTGTAGTTGATATGCGGATCAAGCGTTCCGGCCGCCGAGCGGGCCAGCAGGCGGATGGTGCCGCCGCGATGTTCCTTGAGATACTCGGCCTGGGCCGGTGCCAGCCACGTGCCGGCCAGCAATGCGGCGGCTGATGCCGCCAAAAGCAGTTTCTTCATATCGTCATTCCCCTTTTCTTAGCTGTCGTTGTGGTCCAGGAAGTCGCCCACCACCCGCATGCACGCATCCTGCTCTTCGACATGCGGCATGTGGCTGGAATGTTCGAATATCTCCCAGCGCGATCCCTTGATGCCGTCCTTGTAGGGCTGCACGGTCGCGGGGGTGGCTTCGTCATAGCGTCCGGAGATGATCAGCGTGGGAACATCGATGACGGCTAGGCGGTCGATGATGCTCCAGTTCTTCAGCGTTCCGATGACATGAAACTCATTTGGTCCATTCATCAGATTGTAAACGGTCGGGTTGCGCACAACCTGGGCGAAACTTTCCGTCACTTCGGGCGGGAACGGCACGACCCGGCAGACATGCCGCTCGTAAAACAGCATCGTCGCCTGCTGATAATCCGCATGGTCCGTCGTGCCGGCCTGTTCATGCCGCGTCAGCGTTTCCTGGATATCCTTGGGCAGCTCCGCCCGCAGCCGGTTAGCCTCTTCGACCCACAGTTTCATCGAAGCAGGCGAGTTGGCGATGGTCAGCGACTTCAGCCCGTTCGGCTGCGTCACCGCATATTCGGCGCTCAGCATGCCGCCCCAGCTTTGGCCGAGGACGTGGAAGCCGGCACGGATGCCGAGGTGGTCGACCAGGTTTTCAAGCTCGTCGATGAAAAGCCGAGGCGTCCAGAAGTCGGCGCCCTTGCCGGGTAACAATGTGGAATTGCCGCATCCCAGCTGGTCATAGTGGATGACGGCACGGTCCCGGCGGGCGAGAAGCTTGTAGGCATCGACATAGTTGTGCGCGACGCCCGGGCCGCCATGCAGGATCACCACCGGAGCCTTGTCGCCATCGAGGTCGCCCGTGGTTCGATACCAGGTTTCGTAATCGCCGAAGGCGGCCCTTCCTTCCGTGGTCACGATCTCAGGCGACATCTCAATTCCCAACGCGGTTGAAGGCATCTTGTTGTTCGGGCACCTAGTTTCCACCGACGTTGGCTTGCACCCACTCTTCCAGCATTTGCACGCCGAATGCCGTGGCGCCTTGCCTGCCCAGCGGCCGATCGGTGTCCGTCAGTTCCTTGCTGGCGATATCCAGATGCACCCAGGCACGGTCTTCCGTGAAATGGCGCAGGAAGGCCGCTGCATAGGGCGCGTCGCCGTCTTCCATATCCTTGGCGTGGTGCCGCAGATCGGCGAAAGGCGATTGCAGCCCCTCATCGTAGGCCCGATCGAGCGGCAACCGCCAGAACCGCTCGCCGACCGTTTCGCCGGCGGCGATCATGCGTGAGGCGATGGCATCGTCGGTGCTGAACAGGCCGGCGAATATCGATCCCAGGCCTCGCGTCACCGAATAGGTCAACGTGGCCAGATCGACGATCACAGACGGGTTGAAGCGCGTCGCGGCGTAGTGGAGGCAATCGGCCAGAAGCAGGCGCCCTTCGGCGTCGGTGTCGAACACTTCCACGGTCTGTCCCGAAGCCGTGGTGATGATATCGCGCGGTTTGAGCGCGGTGCCGGACGGCATGTTCTCGGCGATGCCGAGCACACCGACAGCGTGTACCGGGCTGCCTTGCCGGGCCAGCGCGATCAGCAAACCGACCACCGCGGCAGCGCCGCCCATGTCGGCCTTCATATCGAACATCTGCGCCCCGCCCTTGATGCAGAGGCCGCCGGAATCAAAGCAGACACCCTTGCCGACGAAAGCCATCGGTTGCGCCGGGGAGCCCTTGCCGCGATAGCGCAGGACAGCGACGCGTGGCGGGCGCGCCGAGCCTGCCCCGACCGCCAGCAGCGCGTTCATGCCAAGCTCTTTCAACCGCGCGGCGTCGAGCATCTCAATGTCGATGCCGGCTTCGCGCAGCGGCTCCAGATGATCGTGGAAATTGTCGGGATGGAGATGGTTCGGCGGCAAGTTGACCAAGGTTCGGGCATATTCGACGCCATCCGCGATGGCATTGATCCGCGTCAGTGCCGAGGCCAGGTCGGCGCCGCCTGCTCCGACCAGTTGCACCCGCAAGGTTCGATCCGCGCCGGCTCCCGGCCGCTGGTTGCGCATGTCGAAACGATAGCGCCGCAGCCGCATGCCGAGCGCGACGCGCGCCAGGATTTCCGCACCGGGCAAGGCAATGCCGGCGATGGGATCAAGGACAACAGTGGCCGCGCATTCGCCCTTGCTTTCCAGATGCGCGGCAAGGGCACCGCCCGCGCGGGCCAGGGACAAGGTGGTAACAGTCTCGGCCTTGCCCAGAGCCAGGATGACCACGCGCCTGGCCGCCACCGCCTGCGGCGCAATGAGATCGATACAGGCGCCGGATTCCGCCAAAGCTGCCACATCAGAGCACGCCCGGGACAAAATGCCCCCCGTGTCAGCGTCCAGTGCCGCAGCCCTGGGGCCGAAGCCCTTTTGCGCGGTTTGCAAAATCACGACGACAGAGCTTTCCGCGGAAATCTCGTCTGACGTTTCGAAAACCGGCACTGGCGATTGAGGCATAAGCGGGCGTTCTCCAATATTGCGGCGACGCCGGCCGCTTACGGTTTCGAAAGGCGGCTTTTGCAGGCCAATCCGAAATTTTTCTGTCTTGTTCCGGGCTGTCACCGCCATCAGCGGAAACGGCCAAACCGCTCTCCGCCAGGGGTGCCGGAGTTTCGAAAAGTCGTTTTGTCTTGCCGACTTAGTTTGCTCGTGCCTTTTCGGTATCCCTGAACGGGCCACCTGATCAAACGCCAATTTTGTCAGTGTCGATTGACAAAAACTCAACTTAGAACCCATGATTGACCAATGGCCCTACCCTCACTCAATGGCATGCGCGCTTTCGAGGCCGCTGCACGTCTCGGCAGTGTCAAGGATGCAGCGGAGGAGCTGCACCTGACGCCTTCGGCCGTCAGCCGTCACATCCGTGCGCTTGAATTGAATCTCGGGCAGGAACTGTTCGAGCGCGGCTTTCGCCAAATCACTCCAACGACAAGAGGCTCCTACTATGCGCGCAGCCTCTCCGAAGCGTTCGAGGCCATCTGGCGCGCGACCGACGATGTCAGCCTCGGCAATGGCCCGCGCCACAGCAAGGCTCAACGGGTCAGGATTTTATGTGTACCAGCGGTTCTGAACCTTTGGCTGGCCGACCGCTTGCCCAACTTTCGACGATTGCATCCATCCGTTGATATGGAGATATCGACTTCGGGCAAGCGGGCCAACTTTGATTTGGCCATTGTCGACGAGTTCGTCTACAAGGCCGGCCCGGCCTTGACGCTGATGATACCACTCGTCCTGACGCCGGTCTGTGCGCCTTCACTGTTGAACGGTCCGGTGCCGCTGCGATCACCCGCCGATCTGGTCAATCATCACCTGATCCACGAATGCGAGACGATGCGATGGAAGCGGTGGCTGGAACAGGAGGGCGTTTTGGATACCACGCCCAAATCCAGCACAACTTTTGACGATTGCACGCTGATCATGCGCGAAGCGATCAATGGCGGCGGGATCGCGCTTGCCGACACGATGATGGCACAGGACCTTCTGCAGCAAGGCAAGCTCGTCGCCCCGTTTCCCGCCCGTCACACCTATCCAGCCGGCATCTACCTGCAGCAGCGCCGCAGCGTCGGCAACAAGCCGGGAACCGGCCTGTTCCAGGATTGGCTGCTTGCCGAGGTTGCCGAGCACAAGCGGGCCATGGGCATCGCTTAGAGTCCATTCCATCCAGAATCGGACTCTGCTCTATCTGTTTGATAAAGCGAACCTTTCCGAAAACCGGTGTTCGTCTTCGGGATGCCCTGGATCAGGGCTTGAGGCGTCCCCTTCCGATCTGCCCGATGGCTGAACGGCGGTTCAGCCCAATCAGCCCTCTGCGCCCTCCGGCCCTTCGCTTTGTCTCCGGGCGCTCGAGTCCTTCGGAACGTCCACTGGACGTTCCGATCCGCCTGACGGCGGACCGGCGGTTCAGCCCAATCAGCCCTCTGCGTCCTCCGGCCCTTCGCTTTGGCTCCGGGCGCTCGAGTCCTTCGGAACGTCCACTGGACGTTCCGATCCGCCTGACGG
>JBDSLV010000543.1:0-8439 GCA_039916205.1 Mesorhizobium sp.
CGCAGCCCGGTCTCAGGCATCCATGAGGCCGGCAGCCAGCCGCAGCCTGGCTTGAGGGTGTCTTCGCCGGCTTCCAGCGACTGCCGCGAGACCCAGAGCGGATCGACGGCACGGTCGAGCCGGGGGCCGATATCGGTGAGAGACAATGGCGCCAATGGCCCGGCGGCATAGAAGCCGGATCCCGGCCGGGAGCGGATCACACCTTCCGCTGCCAGCCGTTCATAGGCCTCGACCACTGTGGATTTGGAAACCTGCATGGTTTTGGCAAAGGCCCGGATCGACGGCAGCCGTGTTCCCGGCGTCAGCGTCCGCGTGGCAATCCGATGCCGGATCGTCGCCATGACACCCCCGACAAGGGTTCCGTTTCTTTTCGTTCCTAGAGCTTTCTCATCCATCTGTACTGCTCAATAAGCCATGACAGTTTTGTTGAACTGTACCGCATTGTCTCTGGCGATGCCACGCCCTCGACCCCGATACAGAACAAGCAAACGGAGCATGAAATGGACAAGGCAGCGAGCGGCTGGTTAAGCGGATTCATTGGTGTTGTGATCTTCAGCGGATCGCTGCCGGCAACGCGCGTGGCGGTGATGGATTTCGATCCGACCTTCGTGACCGCGGCCCGCGCCGCGATTGCCGGACTGCTTGGTCTGGCGATGCTGCTCCTGTTTCGCCAGAAGCGGCCGGAGCGAGGAGATCTGCTGTCGCTGGTGATCGTGGCGCTCGGCGTGGTTGTCGGTTTTCCCTTGCTGACCGCGCTGGCGCTCAAGCATGTGACCTCGGCCCACTCCATCATCTTCGTCGGCCTGCTGCCGCTTGCAACGGCGATCTTCGGCGTGCTGCGCGGCGGCGAGCGTCCCCGGCCCGCGTTCTGGCTGTTTTCGTGCGTAGGCAGTGCACTGGTCGCGGGTTTTGCCCTGATGCAAGGCGTGACCGCCTCGCCGATCGGCGATGGCCTGATGCTGGCGGCGATCGTCGTCTGCGGGCTCGGCTATGCCGAGGGTGCTGCCCTGTCGCGCAAGCTCGGCGGCTGGCAAGTGATCTGCTGGGCGCTGGCCCTGTCCTTGCCGGTCATGCTGGTGCTGACTTTTGCAACGCAGCCGCCATCTTTTGCCGCGGTCGGGTCCAAGGCCTGGATCGGCCTTGCCTATGTCTCGCTGTTCAGCATGCTGATCGGCTTCGTGTTCTGGTATCGCGGACTGGCGCTTGGCGGCATCGCCGCCGTCGGACAGTTGCAACTGCTCCAGCCGTTCTTCGGCCTGGCACTGGCGGCGACGCTGCTGCACGAGCAGGTCAGCCCCTTGATGATTGTCGTCACGCTTGGCGTCGTGTTTTGCGTGTTCGGAGCGAAGAAGTTCGCGAAATAGACCGGCTTCAGTATTTCCATTAGCTGGCTAAAATTTCGTGACCACCCCAATGCCGATGCCCTCAAATCCGCCCATCGCCATCAACGCAGCGGGTGCTTCGTCGAGGCTGATCTTCTTGCCGACCAGCAGTTCAGGCTTGAGCTTGCCAGTGCGGATCATGTCCATCATCGCCTGATAGCGGAAAGCCTGCATGCCGTGGCTGCCGAGGATTTCCAGTTCGAAGGCGATTACCTTGCTCATCGGCACCGCTGCCTTGGCGTGATCGCCCAGCATCAGGCCGACCTGCACGTGACGGCCGCGCCGGCGCAGGTTGGAGATCGAATTGAAGCAGGTTGTCGGATGGCCGAGCGCGTCCATCGACATATGGGCGCCGCCATTGCTGATCTGCTTGACCGCTTTCACCACATTGGGCGTCGTCGAGGCGTTGATGGTGGCGACCGCACCGATCTTCTTGGCGAAGTCCAGCTTTTCGTCGGTGAGGTCGATGGCGATGACATTGGCACCCATGGCACTGGCAATCATGATGGCCGACAGGCCGACGCCGCCGCAACCGTGCACCGCTACCCATTCACCCGGCGTTACGCGGCCTCGATCAACGATGGCACGGAACGAGGTGACAAAGCGGCAGCCGAGACTGGCCGCCGTTGCGAATTCCATCTCTTCCGGCAAGCGGACGAGGTTGGTGTCGGCATAGTCGATGGCGACATACTCGGCAAATGAGCCCCACGCGGTGAACCCCGGCTGGAACTGGTGCTCGCAGACCTGGTGATTGCCCGAAGTACATTCGAAACAACGACCGCAGCCGCTGACGAAGGGCACGGTGACCCGCTCGCCGGCCTTCCAACGGGTGACGCGTTTGCCCACCGCCACCACGGTGCCAGCCAGTTCGTGACCCGGAACATGGGGCAAGCGGATATCATCGTCATGGCCCATCCAGCCATGCCAGTCGCTGCGGCAAAGGCCGGTCGCCTCGACCTTGACGACGACGCCTTCGGCAGCCGGCTTGGGGTCGGGAACGGTCTGGATGGTTGGCGCTTCGCCGAATTTTTCGAAGACCACGGCTTTCATAGGCAACTCCTACCCAACCCCAAGGGCTTACGTCCCGGAAGGCAAGGATAGCCGATTCCCTACGAGGTCAATGGGAAATCGATATGACCAGAAACGCCATGGATTCCAGATTCGCCGGTTCTCTGGTTCTTTATTCGGCATCGATCTGGTTCTGGGGCGCGGCTTTCTGGAAGGCGGGCAGCGCCATGCAGGCGGCGTTGATGCGCGCGATCGTCGGGTAGGGCGTCAGGTCGACACCAAAACGGGTGTTGCTGGTGACTTGCGCGGCAAGGCAGATGTCGGCCAATCCCGGCGTGTCGCCGTGACAGAAGGTGCCGGTTTCGGGCGCGGAGGCCAGGAGCTTTTCAAGCGGCCGGAAACCCTCGTTCACCCAATGCCGGAACCAGTTGGCGACATCCTCGTCGCCAGCGCCGAACAAGGCGCGGAGCGAGGTCAGCACACGCAGATTGTTCACCGGGTGGATGTCGCAGGCGATCATCTGCGCCAGCATCCTGACGCGGGCCCGGCCAAGCGGGTCCTTGGGCAGTAACGGTGGGTCCGGCTGGGTCTCGTCGAGAAATTCCATGATGGCCAGCGACTGGGTCAACAGCGTGCCGTCACTCCAGATCATCGCTGGCACCAGCCCTTGCGGATTGACCGCGAGGTAGGCGGGTTCCAGATGTTCGCCATGACGCAGATGATGCGGCACATATTTGTAGGTAAGCCCCTTCACTTCCAGGGCGATCCGCACCCGGTGGGATGTCGAGGAGCGGAAGTAATTGTGCAGGACGATCTCATTCATGCGCTTCACGACTGTTTGACGGAGATGGCGGCACATTCGGCCGATTTGAACAGCCCGGCAAGGCGTCGCATTTCGAAAAGCAACGGTTCTATCCGGCGGCCAAAGATGGCAGTGTACTATTTGCCAATGATGCAGCCACTGTCGCGGGACTAGTCTGCGCCAAGCTGAATTGAGATGGCCGCACTGAAATGGCTGAACTGAAATGATTGCCATGACCGCCAACAACGACCGCGCCCGGTTCCTGATCATCGACGACCACCCGCTGTTTCGCGAAGCGCTGCACAGCGCCGTGCAAATGGCCTATCCGGAGGTCGATACGGTGGAGGCACGGTCGATTACCGAGGCGCTTGAACTGCTGGCGGGCACAAAACCGTTCGATCTCGCGCTTCTCGACCTCAGCATGCCCGACGTGCACGGTTTCGACGGATTGCTGCAACTCAGGATCCGCTATCCCAGGCTGCCGGTGGTCGTGGTTTCAGGCTATGAAGAACCGAAGATCATTTCCGAGGCGCTTTCCTACGGTGCCGCCGGTTTCATTCCGAAATCGGCGCGCAAGAGCGATCTGGCCGCCGCCATACGCTCGGTCATGGAGGGCGCGATCTACGTCCCCGTCACATATGAGGGCGCGCCGCCGGACGCCGACAGCACCGACCGCGCCGACATGGTGCAGCGGCTTTCCAAGCTGACGCCGCAACAGTTGCGAGTTCTGCAGATGCTGCGCCAGGGCCTGCTCAACAAGCAGATCGCCTATGAATTGCAGGTCGGCGAAACCACTGTGAAGGCGCATGTCTCCGAGATCCTGCGCAAGCTCAACGTCTACAGCCGCACGCAAGCCGTCATCGAGGTTTCAAAGCTCGACAATGCGGAGTTGTTTCGGGATCAGGCCGGGTTTTGACAGTTAAGCCAGCAAATGTGCCAGCAGCGCGCGCAACTGCGCCGGCTTCAGCGGCTTGCGCATCAGTTCTATGCCGGCGGCGCGGGTGGCCTTGGCGACGGCCTCGGAACTGTCGGCGGTAACGATCAGGGCGGGTACGGCGCGCCCAAGATAGTCGCGCACCTCTGATATGGTGGCAGTGCCGAGATCGCCGCCGTCGAGATGCTGGTCGGCGATGACGATGTCGGGCACCCAATCGGTGTCGCCGAGCAAGTCAAGCGCGTCGTCGGTGGAGGTCGCTGCCCGAACAATGCATTGCCAACGCTCGAGCAGGAACGTCATGGCCTGCAGCACTTCGATGTCATTCTCGACCAGCAGCACCTTGGTGCCGAACAGGCCGTAGCCGCGCGGCCGTTCCATATCGGCGACACTGGCGATGACGTCGGCCGAGGCGCCGATGCCGACGGGAACGTCGATGTGGAAAATCGTGCCGCGCCCGACCTTCGATGAAAAGGTGACGGGATGGCCAAGCGCGGCGGCCATGCGGCGCACGATGGCAAGACCCAGCCCGAGGCCGCCGCCGTCAAGTTCGGCATTGGCCGGCAAGGTGCCGCGGTGGAATTCCTCGAACACGGCTTCGCGCTGGTCGTCGGGAATCCCGCAGCCGGTGTCGGCGACATCGATGCGGATCGTGTCACCGCGATGCCTGGTGCCGACCAGAACGCCGCCGGAGCGGGTATAGCCCAGCGCATTGGAGAGGATGTTCTGCAGGATGCGGCGAAGCAGTGTCCTGTCGGAGCGGACCACCGCATTGACCGGCCGGAACTTCAGCGACAGGCCTTTCATTTCCGCGACCGGCTGAAAGTCCGAGCGCAGCGATGAAAAAAGCGTCTCCAGGCTGACGTCGCTGATATCGGGCTGTACCACGCCGGCGTCGAGTTTGGAGATGTCGAGCAGCGTTCGCAGCAGGTCTTCCATCGTCTCCAGCGAGCGTTCGACCTGCCGCACCAGCTTCTTGCCTTCGTCGCTGGTCTGTACTTCGGCCAGCGCCGAGACCGAGAGATGCGCGGCGTTCAGCGGCTGTAAAACGTCGTGGCTGGCGGCGGCGAGGAAGCGGGTCTTGGACAGGTTCGCGAGCTCGGCGTTCTCCTTGGCGGCACTCAGGTCGATGTTCGACTGCTCCAGCCGGCGCAAGGTCGAGTGCAGTTCCTCGGTGCGCGTGCGCACCCGGTTCTCAAGTGAAATCGCGGTCTGGAACAGCGAAAAGGCATTGCCTTGCTGGTCCATCGACCGCTCGACACGGCTGACGAGTGCGGCGTTGATCTTCTTCAGTTTTTCGAGGTCGTTTATGTCCCTGAGCGGCATGTCATTCCGCCGCCTGGCGTTCGCCGAAGGCGATGCCGGTGAAAGTCTGGTTCAGATGCATCGACCGGTACTGTTCGCCGTAGGTGCCGAAGCCGATGACATTGTTGACCCGGTAAAGCTCCGAAATGTCGCGAAAGACCTGGCGGTTGCGCGCATCCAGGCGGCGCAGCACGCAGTCGAAACCGAGGATCATGTCGATCCCGCCCAATCTGTCCTCGACGTCCCTGAGCGCGGCGCGTGTCGATTCCACCAAGTCCTTGGGCTGGGCGATCGACAGCACGACGCCGTCGTCGATGGCGCAGAAGAAGGACAGCGAGCCATCCGGGTGCATCTTCTGGATGGAGCGGCAATAGAATTCGCCGCCCACCTTCACCACCACTGGATGCGAGGCAAAGCTCAGCGGCGTCAAGGTCTGCGGCAGGATGCCGACAGAAGCGGCATATTCCTCCGCCGCATTGGTGGCGTTGAACTCGCGTACGATGCGGTGATCGGGATCGGACGCCGTGACCACGAGCTTTTCATCGGTCGGAATGAAATTGTCGGTCTTGAAGACGTGGAAGGGAATTTCCGTGGCGATCAGCACGATGATGGCGCTGTCGGAGGTGACCTTGCCATTCGAGATCAGGCTGGTCGTCTCGAATTTCAGGTCGTCGCCAGCCGAGCCGCCGATCAGCGGGATATCGTCGAGGCCCCAGTGGATGGCCGAACTCACGGCCTCCTCGGCATAGGACAGGCCATCGATGAAGCAAAGCGCGAACGTGCTTCCGGTACGCTCGTGGCCCAGGCGGCCGCGCAGCGACCGCCGCAGCGCTTCGACGTCGCCGGTGATCCTGTCCATGCCCGAGGACGACAGGTTCTCGACAGTGGTGCTGACCGCGGTGAAGGCCGCCGAGGGCAGAAGCATGGCCAGCACATGGCCTTCCTCGAGACCCTGCGGCGTGATCTCACCGGCGGTCGAACAGCCGGCATGGTCGAGCGTTGGCGCGTGGGTGGTGAGCGCTTGCGAAAGGGTGCTGGCCTCGACCAGGCTCTGGGAAAAGAACAGCAAGGCAAAGCCAGCGCCGATTGCAGCGGCTTCCGAGGCGATCGCCTTGGCGAACGCATCCATGTCGGGCTCATCCGTGGTGAGCGCCGACAGGCCGCATGCATAGCGCGTCCGTGAGTTGCCCAGCGCCGTCCTCCGCATTCCCCCGACGCTGCGTTTGTGCGCGGCTGTTTTTAAATGCTTCTGGCGCGCGGGCGTCGAGCAACATTGTTGTCTTCAATCGGCTCTTTGGCAATGGGGAAGGGTGGCTGGGGCAATGGGCAAGGGTAGCTGGCACGTTTGGATGCAGCCATGACCGAAAGTACAATGTTGCGAGGTTCCGGCGCGCTGTTTTTTGTGCGTTATGCGGTGTACGAATAACGCATGGCCGAAGCGCCAGCACCGCGTCGGCAACGTGATGACCAAGGTTGATACCCAGGGAGGATTCATGTCGGACGTATCGTTGATGGTGAACGGTAAGCGGGTCAGTGGCGTCGCCGAAGACCGAACGCTTCTGGTCCATTTCTTGCGCGAAAATCTAGGCCTTACCGGCACGCATGTCGGGTGTGACACCTCGCAATGCGGCGCCTGCGTCGTCCATGTCGACGGCAAGGCGGTCAAATCCTGCTCGATGCTGGCCGCCCAGGCGTCCGGGTCGACGGTCGTAACGATCGAAGGGCTGGCCATCGGCGGCGATCTCCACCCGGTGCAGGCGGCGTTCAAGGAACATCACGGGCTGCAATGCGGCTTCTGCACGCCGGGCATGATCATGACGGCGACCGATATGATCAACCGCCATCCGGAAGGTCTCGACGAGGCCACGGTGCGGGCCGAGCTCGAAGGCAACATCTGCCGCTGCACCGGATACCACAACATCGTGAAGGCGATCCTCGCCGCATCCAAGACGATGTCCAAGGGTGCGAAGGGCAAGGCGAAACAAGCAGCTTAAGCAGAGGAATAAGGGGGTAGGGCAGTAAGGCAGTAGGAAATCCAGGATCAATTTCTCCTGCTGCCTTACTCCCCTACTCACCTACTGCCTTAATTCGGGAGGAATTTTTGCGATGGGCATTGAAGGTGTTGGCGCTCGCGTTGCGCGCAAGGAAGACAAGCGGTTCATCACCGGCGCCGGCCGTTATGTCGACGACATGGTGGTTCCCGGCATGAAGCATGCCGCGTTCGTGCGCAGTCCGCACGCGCACGCACAGATCAAGAAGATCGACGTCAAACAGGCGCAAGCCATGCCGGGCGTCATTGGCGTCCTGACCGGCAAGGAACTCAAGGCCGACGGCATCGGCAACCTCATCTGCGGCTGGATGATCCATTCCAAGGATGGCTCGCCGATGAAGATGGGCGCATGGTCGCCCTTGGCGTTCGACAGGGTTCGCTATGTTGGCGACGCGGTCGTCATCGTCGTGGCCGAGACCAAGAGCCAGGCCCGCGACGCGGCCGAAGCGGTCGACATCACCTACAAGGAATTGAAATCGGTCGTCGATGCATCCAAGGCGATGGACAAGGGTGCGCCGCAGATTCACCCCGAGGCCGACAACAATCTCATTTTCGACTGGGATATCGGCAACGCCGATGAGACGGCGGCCGCCTTCAAGCAGGCCGCCCATGTCGTCAAGATGGACATCATCAACAATCGTCTCGTGCCCAACGCGATGGAGCCGCGCGCGGCGCTTGGCCACTATGACAAGGCCGAAGACCACTACACCTGCTGGACGACGTCGCAGAATCCGCATGTCGCGCGGCTGGTGATGAGTGCCTTCTACAATGTCGCGCCGGAAAACAAGCTGCGCGTCATCGCGCCGGATGTCGGCGGCGGTTTCGGCTCGAAGATCTACATCTACCCGGAAGAGCTCGTCTGCCTGTGGGCTTCGAAGAAGACGGGCGTGCCGGTCAAATGGGTCGCCGACCGCACCGAGAGCTTCCTCACCGACGCGCATGGCCGCGACCACCACAC
>JBDSLV010000544.1:0-11624 GCA_039916205.1 Mesorhizobium sp.
CGCTGGGTGAGGAGCGGCTGCGCGCCGTGATGATGCCCTATCGCTACACGTCGAAGGACTCGCTGAAGGACGCCGAGGATTGCGCCCGGGCGCTCGGCTGCCGCTATGACATCGTGCCGATCTTCGAGCCGGTCGAGGGTTTCCTGCACACGCTGACGCAGCTTTTCGAAGGTACCAAGGAAGGCATCACCGAGGAGAACCTGCAGAGCCGCGCACGCGGCACCATCCTGATAGCGATTTCCAACAAGTTCGGCTCGATGGTGGTGACCACTGGCAACAAGAGCGAGATGTCCGTCGGCTACGCCACGCTCTATGGCGACATGAATGGCGGCTTCAACCCGATCAAGGACCTGTACAAGATGCAGGTCTATGCGCTGTCGCGCTGGCGCAACAGCCATGTGCCGCCGGGCGCGCTTGGCCCTTCCGGCGAAGTCATCCCCGCCAACATCATCGACAAGGCGCCGTCGGCGGAGTTGCGCGAGAACCAGACGGACCAGGATTCGCTGCCGCCCTATCCTGTTCTGGACGACATCCTCGAATGCCTGGTCGAGAACGAGATGGGCGTTGACGACATTGTCGCGCGCGGCCATGACCGGGCGACGGTGACGCGCATCGAGCATCTCTTGTATATTGCTGAATACAAGCGCCGGCAGGCGGCGCCCGGCGTGAAGATAACCAGGAAGAATTTCGGTCGTGACCGCCGCTATCCGATCACCAACCGTTTCAGGGATCGCGGCTAACCACCTGTTCTAATTAGTGAAGTGGGGGCGTAGATGTTTTTCAGCTATTTCAATGGAACGCCCGAGTACCACATCGTCCGCTTCAGGAACGGCAAGATCCGCGGGCAGGGGCGCGGTATCAGTTTCTGGTACGGCACGCTCGGCACCACTATCGCGATGGTGCCGGTAACGTCACTCGACAACCCGTTCATCTTCACCGAAACGACAGCGAACTTCCAGGAATTGGCGATCCAGGGTTCGGTCAGCTACCGCATTGTCGATCCGGTCAAGGCGGCGGAAGGTTTTGATTTCAGCGCCAAGCTCAGCCGCTCCGACGTCGCCGGCGATGGCCGCGAGAAGATTGCCGAGCGCCTGGTGCTCGCTATCCAGAGCCGCGCCCGGGCCATGGTCTCCAGCATGACCCTGGAGCAGGCGCTGGCCGAGGTAACCAAGCTTGGCGGCAACCTCGCCGAATTGCTGCGCGGCGATCCCATTGCCTCGACCGCCGGGCTGTCGATCGAGGAGGTGCATATAACCTCGGTCCAGCCGACACCGGAAATCCGCAAGGCACTGCAGACAGAATATCGCGAGGCGCTGCAGCGCCAGGCCGACGAGGCGATTTATGCGCGCCGGGCACATGCCGTTGAAAAAGAACGCGAAATCAAGCAGAGCGAACTGGCCACCGAGATCGAACTTGCCGAGCGCAACAAGCTGCTGGTCGATACCGAAGCGCGCAACAAGCTGACGCTTGCCGAAGCCGCCGCCAAGGCGCAGCAGCTTGAACTCACGGTCTATTCGTCAGCGCCGGCCAATGTGCTGACGGCGATGGCGTTCAAGGCCTGGGCGGAAAAGGGCGGGGCGATCGGCAATCTGTCGATCACGCCTGATATGCTGACCAGCGCGCTGAGCCAGCTTGCCGCACCGGCGAAAGCCGGCAGCTAGACGTGATCTGAAACCGTGGCCGGCGAACATGGCGACAGGCCGATCGACCGGGTGATCGTCGTCACCCGCAAGACCGAGCTTGAGGAACTGACGACGCGTTTCAACACGCAAGGTCAGGCCCGCTTCTATCTCAGGCAGTCGGGTATGAATTTCGATCCGGTGAAAGCCGCGCATGACGTCTATCATCGCGCACTCGACAAGGTGATGGGTTCGCTTCCCTCGGGCCTCAAGCAATTGCGGCTCGACCGCGAACTGGTTCCGCAATTCGAATTCGGATCCGACGTGGTCATTGCGCTCGGCCCGGACGGGCTGGTTTCCAACACGGCGAAATACCTGCCGCACCAGCCGCTGGTCGGCATCAATCCGAACCCGGCGCTTTTTGACGGTGTTCTTCTGCCGTGGAACGCCGATGACACGGAACTCGTCCTCGGTCTGACGCTCTCCGGCAAGGCGCGACGCCAGGCGGTGGTCATGGCCGAGGCGCGCTCCAATGACGGACGCCGGCTGATCGCTTTCAATGACCTTTTCGTCGGCGCCAGCACGCATGTCTCGGCTCGCTACGAGTTGACCTATGGCGGCAGGACTGAACGCCAGTCATCGAGCGGCATCATCATTTCGACCGGCGCCGGCTCCACCGGCTGGCTGCGCTCGGTGATGGCGGGCGCTGCCGGACTGGCCGCCGCCCATGGCGATACGACCGTGCCGACGGTGCCACCGCAGGGCTATGACCGCGAAGGCGAGCAACTGTTCTTCTCCGTGCGCGAACCGTTTCCCAGCAACACCACAGGCGTCTCCCTGGTGCATGGCGTCATCACCCGCGACCGTCCACTGGTCGTGTCGTCGCGGCTGAGCAAGGGCGGCGTTATCTTCAGCGATGGGATGGAAGTCGATTTCGTCGAGTTCAATTCCGGCACCGATGTGACGATCGCGATTGCCGACCAGAAGGCCTATCTCGTCGTGCCGTAGCGCATTACCGGGCGGCATTGTTGCAAAACAGCCTCACCGGGCGGACCAGATGCGCTTTTGTGCGCAGCCTACCTTGGCGATGTGTTGAGGCGTCTCTATAAGAACCTCTCCGCGATTCCCCGCGTATCGGCTTGATTTCTGAAGCAGGATGCGCAGGTTCAAAGTGTTAGAGCGCACTTTGTACGTCTGAATGGACGTACGTTGCTCTAATGGGAGGAACGAATGGCAGTATTTGACATCGCTATGCGAGGCCGCGAAGCCTAGGTCTCCACCGGCGCGCCGCAAGGTTTTTGCCTTCGCCGCGACGCCGAGCCACGAGCAGGCTTTTGTCGGTGCCGGTCACCGCCCGCTTTTCGGGTGAGCCGCCAGCTATATCAAACCTCCGCATGCATGGGCGCGAACTGGCCCTTACGCGGTTTCTTCAATTTTCGACTTTTCGGGATCGGGCACGTTTGCGCCCGAATGACATCATGGCTCGTTTCAAGATTGATATGCGCGCAAGCGCCTTTCGCAGCGTTCTTGGCTTCACCTTCATGCATTGGAAGCGCCAGCCGTGGCGGCTTTCGCTGATCATGGGCGCTTTCTTGCTGTCGACAGTCGCCGATGTGCTGACGCCGCTTTACTCTGGCCGGCTGGTCGACGCTGTCGCCAGCAGTGCCAGCGCGGATGACGTTGCGTGGAACGCGGCGATGACAGCGTTCTCGCTGCTGATGGCACTGGCGCTCGGCGGCGTGGTGCTGCGCAATATTGCGTTCATGGCCATAGTCGAGCTGACGCTCAAGATGATGGCGGATATCGCCGCCGATGCCTTCCATCGCGTGCAGCGCTTTTCCACGGATTGGCACGCCAACAGCTTTGCCGGCTCTACAGTGCGCAAGGTGACGCGCGGCATGTGGGCGCTTGATCTGCTGAACGACACGATCCTGATCGCGTTGATCCCATCCGTTGTGATGCTGCTGGGCTCGACACTGCTGCTTGGCTGGTTCTGGCCGTTGATGGGTGTTGTCGTCGCTACCGGATCGGTCCTGTTCATCGCGGTGACGGCGATCCTGTCGCTGGCCTACGTGGCGCCTGCGGCAAGGCTCGCCAACACCTGGGACACACGCCTTGGCGGCTCATTGGCCGACGCCGTCAGCTGTAACGCCGTGGTCAAGGGTTTCGGCGCCGAGGAGCGTGAGGAACGACGGCTTGCCAAGGTCGTCGCCAAATGGCGTGCCCGCACCGGGCGCACCTGGGTGCGCGGCACGGTCAATGGCACCACGCAAGGCACGCTCCTGCTGGTCTTGAGAGCCGCCGTGATCGGCCTGGCACTGATGCTGTGGTCATGGGGACAGGCCAGTGCAGGCGATGTCGCCTTCGTGCTGACCTCGTTCTTTGTCCTGCAAGGCTATCTGCGTGACATCGGCACCCACATCCGCAACCTGCAGCGCTCGATCAATGACATGGAGGAGTTGGTCGACTTCACGTCCGAGCCGCTTGGCATCGAGGATCGGCCAGGCGCCAGGCCTATTCGGATTGGCGAAGGCCGCATCACCTTCGACAATGTCACTTTTCACTACGGTAGCCACCGGTCGCCGCTTTACCGCGACTTCTCGGTTGACGTCGCACCGGGTGAACGTGTCGGGCTTGTCGGCCATTCCGGATCCGGCAAGACGACCTTCGTCAAGCTGATCCAGCGGCTCTATGATGTGAACGCCGGCGAGATCGTGATCGATGGCCAGGATATTGCCGACGTTGAGCAGGCCTCGCTGCGCGGGCAGATTGCCATCGTCCAGCAGGAGCCGATCCTGTTCCACCGCTCGCTGGCGGAAAACATCGCCTATGCGCGGCCAAACGCAACGCAGAGTGAGATCGAGCACGCCGCACGGCTGGCCAGCGCGCATGACTTCATCGTCAACCTGCCGAAGGGCTATGGTACGCTGGTCGGCGAACGCGGCGTAAAGCTGTCGGGTGGTGAGCGTCAGCGCGTGGCGATCGCACGAGCCTTCCTGGCCGATGCGCGCATCCTCATTCTGGACGAGGCGACATCGAGCCTCGATTCGGAGTCGGAGGTGCTGATCCAGCAGGCGATGGAGCGGCTGATGGTTGGGCGCACGACGCTGGTCATCGCGCATCGGCTTTCAACGGTGAGGGCGCTGGACAGGCTGCTGGTTTTCGATCGCGGCCGGATTGTCGAGGAAGGCTCGCATGACGAACTGATCCGGCTGAAAGGCGGCATCTATCGCCGGCTGTTCGAGCGCCAGGCGCTGGAGCTGACCAAGGGGCTGGTGATCTGAACGGTCGAGCGCCGGGCATCCAATCGGGTGTCCGGCACTCCAGCCTTTTCATTCGCCGCATCATGTTCTATGTAGGCCGCGCAGCGCGGGGGCGCGTCTTGTCAATCACAAAACCATCCGGTACGCCCCGCTTATGACAGTTACCGTCCGTTTCGCCCCGTCCCCAACCGGCCGCATCCATATCGGCAATGCGCGCACCGCTCTGTTCAACTGGCTTTTCGCCATGAACAACAAGGGCCGCTTCATCCAGCGCTTCGACGACACCGACATCGCGCGCTCGAAGCAGGAATTCTCCGACGCCATTCTCTACGACCTGCATTGGCTGGGCATCTTTCCCGATGCCACGGAGTACCAGTCGCGGCGCTTCGAGATCTATGACGCGGCGGTCGAGCGGCTGAAGGCGGAGGGCGTTCTCTACGCCTGCTACGAAACACCGGAAGAGCTCGATCTCAGGCGCAAGGTGCGGCGCACGCGCGGCCTGCCGCCTGTCTATGGCCGCGAGGCACTGGCGCTCTCGCCGCAGCAGATCGCGGAATACCAGTCCGATGGCCGGCGGCCGCACTGGCGGTTCCTGCTGCCCAACTTCACCAGCGACCCGCAGCATCCGGAACGTACAGAAGTGCACTGGAACGATCTGGTACGCGGCGAAGAGACGGTTGATCTCGCGTCCTTGTCCGACCCGGTTCTGCTGCGCGAGGATGGCACCTATCTCTACACGCTGCCTTCGGTGGTCGACGACATCGAGATGGGCGTCAGCCATGTCATCCGTGGTGACGATCACGTCACCAACACCGGCGTGCAGATAGCCTTGTTCCAGGCGCTGGGTGTCGAGCCGCCCGTGTTCGGTCACCACAATCTGTTGACCACGGCGTCGGGCGAGGGCCTATCCAAGCGCACCGGCGCGCTCTCCATCGAAAGCCTGCGCGAGACCGGCATCGAGCCGATGGCGGTTGCTTCGCTGGCCGTTCTGGTGGGCACCTCGGAGAATGTCGTGGCGATGCCGACGATGGCGGAACTCGCCGAACGCTTCCACCCGGCGGCAACATCGAAATCCGCATCCAAGTTCGATCCGGATGAGCTTTTTGTGCTCAACCGGACGCTGTTGCACCATATGCCGTTTGCCGAGGCGCGTGACCGGCTGATGGTGCTCGGCATGTCGGGTGACCAGGCAGAACCCTTCTGGCTGGCGGTGCGCGGCAATCTCGACACGCTGGCCGATGCGGCGGGCTGGTGGCGGATTCTGCGCGAAGGCCCGCGGGAAGCGCCGGAGTTTTCCGATGACGACCGCGACTTCCTTCGTCAGGCGTTCGACCTTTTGCCGGAAGATCCCTGGAGCGGAACGATCTGGAAAGACTGGACGGCCAAAGTCAGGGAAGCAACCGGCCGAAAGGGCAAGGCGCTGTTCATGCCGCTGCGGCTTGCCCTTACTGGACTGCCTTCGGGGCCGGAGCTTGCAGATCTATTGCCGCTTTTGGGTCGGGAAGGAACGATGGCCCGACGACCCTGACCTTGCGCTGGTCCGGCGGCAGCGCCGACACCGGCGATGTCAGCGGTTTGGCGGCTAGGCGCTTGATCGCTTCACGGTCAAGGCCACCCCCCGCATTGGCCAGGGTTTCCGGGTCGGCGGCGGGGTCAGGCTTGGAACCAGGCACCGGAATGAATGGCGTTGCCTGTGCGTCGGGTTGCGATTGTTCCGGGGACGGCGGATTGCCACCGATAATCTGGAAATTCTGCGCGGCATTGCAGCCGCAGGCTGGTGGCCGTGACATGTTCGGTTGCTTGTAAAGATAGGCAGTCGGCAACTCGCTGTAGGGCTGACCGGTGACCGACGATGTCATGGTTGCCGAATCGTCGCTCATGCCGCGTGAGTAGAAAACCTGCATTTCGGTGCCGGGACAGCTCGATTCGCAATTCTTCTGGTCACGTTCGAAGTCGCCTAGCGAAGCCGCGTTCGACATCGGGAAGAAGTAGCCGTCGCAGGTGCGCACGCACATGGTGTGGAACTCACCGCTGAGCCTCGGCAGGTCCATGCCGTCCGGCTGATTGATGACGCCGTGTATACTGCGTTCGCCAGCGGAATCATCGGGCTCGCCGAGTTCATCGAGTTGACGGACATCGCCGCCGAAAAGCTGGTCGAACAGATTGCTGTTGCCATCGCCGCGGTTTGCTTCGCGCAGCGGCTGATGCCGTGGCGCCACGGGACTGTCGCGGCAGTCATTGGCGTCCAGCGCCGCCAGGATGCGCCCGCGATCACGGCGTGAACCGCCGCTGGCGAGTTGCGCGCGCTTGGCTTGCAAACCGTCGAGGTTGGCGTTCATGCGGTCGATCGTTCTGTTGATGGCCGCGCATTCGCTGACGTTGCGGCCGAACAGCGAAAAACCGCACCCAGCGCTGCTGGATCGGCTGCGGGCCTTCGAGATCTGCTCGCGCTGGCGGGCGATAGCGCCGTCGTACTTGCGCACCATGGTGGGACTGCCACCGCCACGTGAAGCGTCAGCGAGATCGGCCTCCAATTGACCGCATGCCCGGGAAGCCGCCTGGGGCTGGGTTATGGCAACGCAAGACAGCACAAACGCACCGAGCAGTGCTGCGGCATGCGCCAGCTTCCACCCTCCGCCCGTCATCCGCCTGAAACTCCGCCTGAATGCCTGTCGTGAACCTACCGTGTCCGTGGTTAACCGCAGTTTATCGTCAAAACAGCCCTCAGCCCAGATTAACGACCGCCTGAGCCTTGTGGGCGGCTTCGACCACGGCAAGTGCTGTCATGTTGACGACACCGCGCGAGGTCACCGACGGCGTCAGGATATGCGCCGGCTTGTCGGTGCCGAGCAGGATCGGCCCGACATGGAGCGCATCCATCATGGTCCTGAGCGCGGTCAGCGTGATGTTGGCGGAATCGAGATTGGGGAAAACCAGCAAGTTGGCTTCGCCCTTCAGCCGCGAGTGCGGATAGACGCGCTGGCGCAGATGTTCCGACAGAGCGGAATCTGCGTGCATTTCGCCGTCGCATTCAAGCTCGGGGGCGATGCGCGCCAGGATGGCCGCCGCCTGCCGCATCTTCAGCGCGCTTGGCGAATCGCGTGAGCCGAAATCCGAATGCGAGAGCAGGGCGGCTTTGGGCACGATGCCAAAACGCTGGATCTCCTCGGCCGCCAGCACCGTCATCTCGGCGATCTCCTCGGCCGTAGGGTCGACCGAGACGTGGGTGTCGGTAAGGAAAATAATGCCGCGCTGCGAGATCAGCATCGAAAGCGTCGACAGGTCAAAATCCTTGATGCCGGCGCGCGGGCCGATGATGAGCGTGACATTGCGCAAGTGTCGTTCGAAGCGTCCTTCGAGGCCGCAGATCATGGCATCGGCGTCGCCACGCTTCAACGCAAGCGCGGCGATCACCGTATTGTCGGTACGCACCATGGTGCGCGCGGCTTCCGTCGTCACGCCGCGCCGGCCGGCGAGTTCGATCAAGAGGTCGACATAATGGCGATAGCGTGGATCGTCCTCGGGATTGATCAGGCCAAAGTCGACTCCGGGCTTGATGCGCAGGCCGTAGCGCTTCAGCCTGACTTCGATGACATGCGGGCGGCCGATAAGGATGGGTTCGGCAATGCCTTCCTCGAGCACCACCTGGGCGGCGCGCAGCACGCGTTCATCCTCGCCATCGGCGTAGATGACGCGCTTGGCGCTCGATGCCTTGGCCGACGAGAACACCGGCTTCATCACCAGCCCGGAACGGAAGACAAAGCGGTTCAGCTTGTCGATATAGGCGGCAAAGTCGGTGATCGGCCTTGTGGCGACACCGCTGTCGCAGGCCGCCTTGGCGACGGCAGGCGCGATGCGCAGGATCAGCCTGGGGTCGAAGGGCGACGGGATCAGGAAGTCGGGCCCGAACATCGGCGTCTCGCCGGAATAGGCACGGGCCGCCACGTCGGACGGCTCTTCGCGGGCGAGGGCGGCGATCGCCCGCACCGCTGCCATCTTCATCTCTTCGTTGATGGCGCTGGCGCCACAGTCAAGGGCGCCACGGAAGATGTAAGGAAAGCACAGGACGTTGTTGACCTGATTGGGAAAATCCGAGCGGCCAGTGCAGATCATCGCATCGGGACGAGCTTCGCGGGCGGCTTCCGGCATGATCTCTGGATTGGGGTTGGCCAGCGCCAGGATCAGCGGCTTCGGCGCCATGTGCTGCAGCAGTTCCGGCTTCAGCACGCCGGCGGCTGAAAGGCCCAGAAACACATCCGCGCCAGATATGACATCGGCCAGCGCGCGGGCGTCCGTGTCCTTCACATAGGGGTCTTTCCAGCGGTCCATCTCGTCGATGCGGCCCTTGTAGGCGACGCCGAAACGGTCGGTGACCCAGATATTCTCGACGCGAGCGCCAAGCGAAACCAGGAGGTTGAGACAGGCCAGCGCCGCGGCGCCGGCGCCGGAAGTCACGATCTTGATGTCCGAGATGGCCTTGCCGGCGAATTCCAGGCCGTTGAGCACGGCTGCGGCGACAATGATGGCGGTGCCATGCTGGTCGTCGTGGAAGACCGGGATACTCATGCGGGCTTTCAGTTGTGCTTCCACCTCGAAGCATTCGGGCGCCTTGATGTCCTCAAGGTTGATGCCGCCGAAAGTCGGCTCCAGCGCCGAGATCGTCTCGACCATGCGCTCGATGCCAGGAGCGTCGATCTCGATGTCGAAGACATCGATGCCTGCGAATTTCTTGAACAGAACCGCCTTGCCTTCCATCACCGGCTTGGAGGCGAGCGGACCGATATTGCCGAGGCCGAGCACCGCCGAACCGTTGGAAACCACGCCGACCAGATTGGCACGCGCCGTATAGTCGGCGGCGGTTGCCGGATCGTCACGGATTTCGAGGCAAGGTGCGGCAACGCCGGGCGAATAGGCGAGCGCCAGGTCGCGCTGGTTGCCCAGCGGCTTGGTGGCCTGGATCTCGAGCTTTCCGGGTCTTGGGTGCTTGTGGAAGTAGAGGGCGGCTTCGTCGAGATCCGAACGTGCCGTTTTCTTGTTCTCGCCTTCCATGCGGCCGCTCCCTCGAAACCTGTTGAGAGATTCCTTTTAGCATATGGCCGGGCTTTTTCACGACGCCAAATGCCGCGCAGGCCGCTTTACGCAAGCGGCCTGGCCAAAAGCAAAATATATCAAATGCTTATGCGGGTTTCATGCCGGCTGGTTGATGCCGGTTCGCGCGTGGCCGATCAGAATGCACTGACGTAGAGGCCGCCGTCGACCGGGATGTTTTGACCTGTGAGATAGCCGGCGTGGACCGAGCACAAGAAGGCGCAGATCTGGCCGAATTCCTCCGGCGTGCCGAGCCGCTTGGCTGGCACATCGGCGCTGATGCGGGCCTTGCGCGCAGCTGCCGCTGCTGGCTCCTCGGTGGTGCCGGCCTCATGCGGGCCACGCAGCCGGTCGGTGTCGAGTTTGCCCGGCAACATGTTGTTGATGGTGACGTTGCGGTCGATCACCGTGCGGGCGACGCCGGCGAGGAACGAGGTGAGGCCGGCGCGTGCGCCGGACGACAGGTCGAGGCCGGGGATCGGCACATAGACCGACAGCGAGGTGATGTTGACGATGCGGCCGAAGCCACGCGCCGCCATGCCGTCGATGACGGCCTGAACCAGCTCGACCGGCGTGACCATATTCTGGGTGACGCCCTCGATGATTTTTCACGATCCAGCGTGCGGAAATCACGAAGCGGCGGGCCGCCATTGTTGTTGACGAGAATGTCGGGCTCCGGGCAGGCAGCGAGCAGTGCCTTCTGCACCTCCGGCTTCGAGACATCGCCAACGACTTCCGTAACCGTCACACCATAGCGTTCGCGCAGTTCGGTGGCGGTTTTCGCCACCAGCTCGGCGTTGCGTCCATTGACGACGATATCGCAGCCTGCCTCGGCCAGTGCCATGGCGCAGCCGCGCCCCAGGCCCTTGCTCGAAGCGCAGACGATGGCTTTCTTTCCGCGAATGCCGAGATCCATGAGATTTTCTCCTGATGAATTGGCGGCAACCTAGTCCTTAGACTGGACCAATCGCAACCGTCATACGGTTGTTGCATGAATCGGGGCATAGCCTGCGCGAAAGCAACGGTGACAAGTCAATGTCTGACGACCAGCCCCGCACTTTCCGCAGCATGTTCATCTCCGACGTCCATTTGGGCTCGAAGGCGGCAAAGGCCGAATTCCTGATCGATTTCCTTAGATATCACGACGCCGATATCATCTATCTCGTCGGTGATATCGTTGATGGCTGGCGCCTGCGGCGCAGCTGGCATTGGCCGCAAAGCCACAATGATGTTGTCCAGAAACTGCTGCGCAAGGCGCGCAAGGGCGCCAACATCACCTACATCGCTGGCAACCACGACGAGTTCGCGCGCCAGTTCCAGGGTGTGCATTTCGGCGGCATCGTCGTTGCCGACCGCGCCATTCATGAGACCGCCGACGGCAGGCGCCTGCTTGTCATCCATGGCGATCAGTTTGACACGGTCGTCCACAATCAACGCTGGCTGGCCTATCTCGGCGACCACGCCTATGACGCCGCCATGCTGGTCAACCGGGTGGTGACGCGGCTTCGCCAGTTGCTTGGGCTGCCATACTGGTCGTTTTCATCCTGGGCGAAGGTCAAGGTGAAGAAGGCCGTGAACTTTATCGGTTCGTTCCAGACCGTGCTGGCGGAAGAAGCGCGCCGCTCGCATGTCGACGGCGTCATTTGCGGCCATA
>JBDSLV010000545.1:0-4058 GCA_039916205.1 Mesorhizobium sp.
GCGCGCTGGCCGCGCCGATGCGGCTGGTGCAGCCGCTGCTTGCCTCCGGCGGTTTCCAGCACGGCCACACCTATGCCGGCAACCCACTGGCCTGCGCCGCCGGCCTTGCCGTGCTTGGCGAGATGGATCGGCTCGACCTGATCGCCAATGCCGCCGCCATGGGCGATGTGCTGATGGACGGACTGAAAGGATTGGCCAGGCGCTTCCCGTTCGTGGCCGATGTACGCGGCAAGGGCCTGCTTACCGGCGCCGAGATGGTTGCCGACCCCGACACGCTCAAACCTATCGAGCAGAGCAAGAAGGCTACGCAACGGCTGCTTGATCTCGCTTATGAGCGCGGGTTGATCATCTATGGCCGCAGGGTCAAGGGCGGCGTCGACGGCGACAATTTCATGGTCGCGCCGCCGATGATCGTCACCAAGGAACAGGTCGGCGAAATCATCTCCATCATCGGCGATTCGCTGCAGGCGCTGGCTAACGAACTCGACTTGCCGGTCGAGGGCTGAGGAACAAAAAATGGCGCCAAGAAAAGTCATCATCACCTGCGCCATTACCGGCTCGGTGCATACGCCATCCATGTCGCCTTATCTGCCGGTGACACCGGACCAGATCGCGGCGGACGCGATCGCCGCCGCCGAAGCCGGGGCGTCCATCCTGCATCTGCATGCCCGCGACCCGAAGGATGGACGGCCAACCGCTGACCCTGATGTCTACATGCAGTTCCTGCCGCGCATCAAGCAGGCCACCGACGCGGTGATCAACATCACCACCGGCGGCTCCTCGCTGATGACGCTCGATCAACGGCTGGCCGCGCCGTTGCGGGCAGAACCCGAAATGTGCTCGCTCAACATGGGTTCGATGAATTTCGCGCTGTTCCCGATGCTCGACAAGCCAAGGGAGTGGCAGCACGACTGGGAGCCGAAGCTGCTGGAAGCGACCCGCGACACCATCTTCAAGAATACGTTCGCCGACATGGAAGGCGTGCTGGAAAGGCTGGGCAAGGGCTGCGGCACACGTTTCGAATTCGAATGCTACGATGTCGGCCACCTTTATTCGCTGGCGCATTTCCGCGACCGGGGCCTGGTGTCGGGGCCGCTGTTCATCCAGTTCGTGCTGGGCATTCTGGGTGGCATTGGCGCCGATCCGGACAATCTCGTCCACATGAAGCGCATCGCCGACAAATTGTTCGGCGACAGCTACCAGTTCTCCGTGCTGGCGGCAGGGCGTAACCAGATGCCGTTGATCTCGATCGCAGCGGCAATGGGCGGCAATGTCCGCGTCGGGCTGGAGGACAGCCTTTATGACGGCCGGCAGCTGGCGAAATCCAACGCCGACCAGGTGCGCCGCATCCGCAGCATTCTCGATGGCCTTTCACTTGACGTCGCCACGCCGACCGAAGCGCGCGACATGCTGGCGCTGAAGGGTGGCGACCGGGTGGCGTTCTGAGATGTTTGCGCTCCGTCCCACCCCCCTCTGGCCTTCCGGCCATCTCCCCCGCAAGGGGGGAGATCGGATGTCGCTCCGGCTTTCGCCAATCGCCAAGGTTGAAGGAAAGGCACTGTTGAAGAAGCTGCCGATCTCCCCCCTTGCGGGGGAGATGTCCGGCAGGACAGAGGGGGGTGCCTTGGCTCCCAGCCTGTCATGACAAATGGAACCGCAAAACCAAAAGACGTTCTCATCCGCCCCGGCCAGGTGGAGGATGCCGAGAATATCCATGCCGCGATCCTGCGGCTCGGCACCCATATTGGTGCGCCCGAAGACATCAAATCGACCGTGGATGATTTTCGCACCTACGGCTTTGGGGCTAAACCGGCTTTCTCGACCCTGATCGCCGAAGTCGATGGCGCGTTTGCCGGGCTGTGTCTCTATTTTCCGATCTTTTCGACGTGGATGGGCAGGCCCGGTGTCTATGTGCAGGACCTCTATGTCGAAGACCGGTTTCGCGGCCACAGGATCGGCGAGCGGCTGTTGCGCCGCGTGGCCGCACTATGCCGGAAGGACGGCGGCGCTTATCTGAGACTGTCCGTCGACACAGACAATGAGGGCGCGATCGCTTTTTACGAAAAGCTCGGCATCGCCTGGTCGAGCTACGAGCAAACGCAGAAAATCCTTGGCGAGGCCTTCTTCGCCTTTGCCGATGCCGAGGATGAGGAGCAATCATGAAGGCGTTTTATGCCGAAGAACAGAAGCGCCACGATCCCAAGGCCTTCCTGTCGAGCGGTGCGGCACAGCCCAACCCGGAAAAACCAGAACGCGCGGAACGATTGTTAGCCGGCGCAAAATCCGCGGGATGCACGATCGAGCGCCCAAGGAATCACGGCCTGGGTCCGGTGTCGGCGGTGCACACGCCGGAATATCTCGACTTCCTCGAGCACATCTACACGCGCTGGCAGCGCATTGAGGGCGCCTCCGCCGAGGTGATTCCCAACATCCACCCGATCGCGCGCAACGGTTCCTACCCGGCATCGGCGGTGGGTCAGGCTGGTTATCATATGGCGGATACCGCTTGCCCGATCTCAGGCGAAACATGGCAGAGTGCAATGTGGAGTGCCTGGAGCGCGGTCGAGGCCGCCGAAACCGTCCTGTCAGGCGCACCAACTGCCTACGCGCTGTGCCGTCCGCCTGGCCATCACGCCTTCGCCGATGTCGCCGGCGGCTTCTGCTTCATCAACAATTCGGCCGTGGCTGCACAGGTGTTGCGCAAAAATGCGGCGCGAGTGGCGATTCTTGATATCGATCTCCACCACGGCAACGGCACCCAAGGCATCTTCTATGCGCGACCGGATGTGCTCACAGTGTCGGTGCATGCCGACCCGGTGCGCTTCTATCCGTTCTTCTGGGGACATGCCGACGAACGCGGCGAAGGTCCGGGCTTCGGCTACAATTTTAACCTGCCCTTGCCGCGAAAATCCGCCGACGCAAGCTTTCTGGAGGCGCTCGCCGTTGCTTTCCAGCGCATCCGTGCCTTTTCGCCCGACGCATTGGTGGTGGCGCTCGGCCTCGACGCTTTCGAGGGCGATCCATTCGGCGGCCTGTCGGTGACGACGCCCGGCTTCTCGCGCATCGGCGAGGCCATAGCCAGGCTCGGGCTGCCTACGGTGATCGTACAGGAAGGTGGCTATCTCTGCGACGAGCTCGGCGACAACCTCACGGCATTCCTCACCGGTTTCGGCGGCAAGGGACGGTGATTTGTCCCGAAGGCTGGGTCAGGACCGCTCCTGCCGCAGCATGGCGATGATCCGATGCACGCTTTCCAGTGTCTCATCGATCTCGGCCGCCGTGTTGTAATGGGCAATACCGATGCGCACGACACCGTGTTCAGGGGGAATGCCGAGTTGGTGGACGATCTCCCAGGCATAGTTGTGGCCGGACCACAGGAAGATGTTTTCCGCATTCATCTGCCGCACGATCGTCTCAGGCACGACGCCATCGACCGTGAAGGAGACTGTTGGCACACGCTCGCCAACTCGCGCCGGATCGGTGATGCCGCGAATGGTCAGGCCTGAAATGTCGGACAGGCCATCGATCAGTTGCTGCGCCAGCGCGTTTTCATAGGCAATGGAAACCTCGAACGCCTTGGCTATCTTCTGGCGCCGCGAACCGCCCTCACCCGCTGCGGCGCCCAGTTCCGCGAAATAGTCGACAGCAGCCGTCAGGCCGGCCATCAGTTCGATCTGCGGCGTGCCGAGTTCGAAGCGCTCCGGCAACCCGTTGGAGGAACACCGGCACTTGTACGGCTCCAGCGTCTCGATGACGTCGCGCCGCCCCCACAAGATGCCCATATGTGGCCCGAAGAATTTGTAGGCCGAGCAGATCAGGAAATCGCAGCCGAGGTCCTGCACATCGACGAGGCCATGCGGCGCGAACTGGACGGCATCGACATAGACCAGCGCGCCAGCGTCCCTGGCGATACGCGTCAAGGCCTTCACGCGGTTGATCGAGCCGGTCAGGTTGCTGGCGTAGTTCAGCGCCACGAGCCGTGTCCTCTCGTTGAGAAGAGCTGCCAGGGCTGTCTCCTCGACCTGCCAGCTCTGCTCGTCGAAAGGCAGCCAGCGCAC
>JBDSLV010000546.1:0-7790 GCA_039916205.1 Mesorhizobium sp.
GCCGGTTATGTTCTGGCGCACATGCACCATCTGCCGGCGACCGGCGAATGCGTCGACGCGCAGGGCTGGCGCTTCGAAGTGGTCGACCTCGACGGCCGCCGCATCGACAAGCTCATAGCCACTCGCCTGCCCGGCAGCCACCGCGAACCGGGGCGTTAATCAAGGCACCAGCACCACCTTGCCTGTTGAGCGGCGCTGCTCCAGCAGGCGGTGGGCCTCGCCGGCCTGATCGAGCGGGAAGCTGCTGCCCTTGGCCACCACAAGCGCGCCACTCGCCACAAGCTGAAACAGCGCCGACAGGCTGGCGTTGAGCACACCGGGCGACAGCAGCGGCAACAGCGCAAAGCCGCGCAGGGACTGGTTGCGGCCGATCATATCTTGCACATCCGAAGCACCAATCGCGTAGCGGCCAAGCGCTGCGAACACCAGCTCGCCGCCCGGCGCCAGGGCCTGCAAGGATGCAGCTGTCAGCGACCCGCCGACAGTGTCGTAGACGATATCAACGCCGGCGCCGCTGGTCGCCTGCTTTACCTGCGCGACCCAATCCGGCTGGCTGTAATCGATGGCCGCATCAGCGCCGAGCGACAAGGCAAGATCGAGCTTGGCTGTGCCGCCAGCAACAGCGATGACTTGGCTCGCACCATCACGCCTGGCCAGTTGCACCAGCAATGAGCCGACCCCGCCGGCAGCGGCACTGACCAGCACGGACTTGCCTCGGGGCGGGCTTTGCCGTGACAGATGAAAAGCGGTCAGCCCTTGCACCAGGAGCGCGGTCGCATCCTCGAACGACAGTGCGTCCGGCAACGGCACGGCCAGGGTGGCGTCGATCGTCACATAGTCGGCATAGCCGCCATAGGGGTGCTTTGACACGAACAGCGGCGCGGCGACCCGAGTTCCAAGCAGCCCCTTGTCCACACCTTGGCCAACCGCTTCGACAACGCCCCCCGCCTCCACCCCAAGCACCATCGGCAATTGCGGTGTCACGGCATAGCGGTCACCCCGCATCAGCACTTCGAAGAAATTGATGCCGGCGGCATGGACGCGGACCAGCGCTTCGCCGGCCTGCGGCTGTGGCGTTGGCAGGTCGACCATCTCCAGGACATCTGGACCGCCGAAACGGCTGAGTTGAACGGCTCTCATGGCAAACTCCGATGGCTATGGTTTCATCGGCGGTTTGCCACTATCTGCGTGACCTCGACTACACACTCTTTTGTCCCCTGCTGACCAGGAGGTGACCATGACCAGACCAACGAAAAGACTGCCGCTGCTGCCGGCCGAACGCGCGCTCAAGGTGATTTCGGGGCGCTGGAAGGCGGTCATCCTCTACCATCTCTTCGATGGTCCCCGGCGGCTGACCGCGCTGAAGGCGATGATGCCGGGCATCACACAGAAAGTGCTGATCCAGCAGTTGCGCGAGATGGAGGAACACGGCCTCGTGAGCCGCGAGATCTTTGCCGAGATGCCGGCGCGCGTCGAATATTCGGCGACACCACTCGGCCTCAGCCTTGAGCCCATCTTGCTCGCACTTTGCCAATGGGGCCAGCACCACGCCGATGAGTTGGACGAGACGCATCGCCTGGCCGACTGCATCATCCGGCCAAGGCAGTCACGGGATGCGGAGGCGGCTTCCGCTCTTTGAAAAAAGGGGGACTGCATTGGTCTCCTGCACCGTCCGCGCAGCGCGTTATCGCCCTGCCGGGCACTTCGTACACCCCCAGGCCTCGTTTGAGGCGTGAAGTGCAAGGGCCTTCTTCGCGCCGCCCACCAAACTGATATTAAATCAAAGTATAATTTTCATGTTGCTTATATTCATCTGGCTAAAATGTTGCAATAAAGTAACGACACCTGAAATTCAGCCTTCGACTACTCAACTCCAAGACAAGAATCAAACTCCGATTTAACTCTTGGGTGGCTCTGGTCGGCATGCCGCCCGGGCCTGGTCATCCGGTCATGGACTGGCGCCAGATTTTTGTAAGCGGGGGCACGACACAATGACAACGAGCGGCAGCGCGCGGCGGCTTCGCAAAATTCTGCTGGCGGGAGCGAGCGGGATTGCGCTCGCCTGCTGGCTTCCAGGCGCAGCCTCGGCCGCGACCTATTTTGTCGGCAACCAGGTCCAGCTGACCGCTGCCATCAACGCGGCGAACGCCGATGGCGACGCCTCTTCGTCGATTGTCATGACGCAAAGCTTCAGCGTGCTGGCCCCGGTCAACCTGCCGACGCCGACCAAATCGCTGTCGATCGACACGCAAGGCTTTACATTATCGGGTACAGGCAGCCCCGGGAATCCGGGCAGTATCGTCTTCAGGGGTGGAACCTTTACGAGCGGGACGGTGAGCATCTCGGGCACGCTCGTCGGCGGCAACCAGGCTCCAACGCCGCCCACCAGCGTGGCAGCCGGCGTCGGCTTGACTTTCGACAGCGGCGTAACGACCGTAGGCGGCACCACCGGGCAAGTCGTCAACAACGGCTCGATCACAGGCGGTGCCGCAACAGCGACAAGCAATGGCGGCATCGGTGTTTCGCTGCTGAATGTCGTTACCTTCGTCAACAACGGCACCGTCAGCGGCGGGATCGGAGTGAACGGCCCTCCCCTTGGCAACAACGGGGCCGGCGTGAATATCTTGAACACTGGCGCAACGGTCATCAACACCGCCAGCGGCACGATCCAGGGCGGCAACAGCCAGGGCGGATACGCTGGCGCGGGCATTTTCGCGGCCGGCACCGCCGCCAAGCCCGGCACCGTTGTCAACTACGGCACCATACGCGGCGGTTCGGATCTGACCGGCGTCGGAACCGGCAACTTCGCCATTCGCCAACGGGGTCTTGGTGTCTCGATCACCAATTACGGCACTTTGGAGGGCGGCAACGGGGTGGCCGCGATCGGGCCCGACGCAAACTCGGCGACAACGATCACGATCGTCAACAGCGGCACCATCCGTGGCGGCACCGGTTCGACCACGGCGATGCAATTCGCCAACAACATCGCCTCCAGGGCCACCCTGGAACTCCAGGCCGGCTCGCAGATCATCGGCAACGTCATCGCCAGCATTCCCGGCACAAATGACATCCTGCGTCTCGGCGGCTCGACCGACAGCAGCTTCGACGTCTCGTCGATCGGCACCCAGTACCAGAACTTCGACAGCTTCGAGAAGACCGGCACCAGTACCTGGAAGCTGACCGGCACGGGCACGGCTACAACAAACTGGACGATCCAACAGGGCACGTTGCAGATCGGCGATGGCGGGATCAGCGGCAGCATGATCGGCAACGTCGTCAACAGCGGCACGCTCGCCTTCGACCGCTCCGACCAGGTGATTTTTGCCGGCACCATCTCCGGCACCGGCGGCGTCAACCAGATCGGCACCGGAACCACCGTGCTCACCGGTGCGAATACCTATAGCGGGGCGACCACGATCACGGCCGGCAAGCTTTCGGTCAACGGCTCGCTCGCCAATTCCGCGGTGACCATCCTCAACGGCGGAGCGCTTGGCGGCAATGGGATGGTCGGCGCCACGACGCTCCAGGCCGGCGGCGTGATCGCGCCGGGCAATTCGATCGGCACGTTGACAATTCAGGGCAATTACATCGGGGCCGGCGGCACGGTTGAGATCGAAGCCATGCTCGACGGCGACGCCTCTTCCGCCGACCGCCTCGTCATCACCGGCGACACGATCGGCACCACCAATGTCAAGGTGATCGCTCTCGGCGGCGGCGGTGCACAGACCACCGACGGCATCAAGATCGTCGATGTCGGCGGCACCTCGGCCGGCACGTTCAACCTGCAGGGTGACTATGTCTTCCAGGGCGACCAGGCGGTTGTTGTCGGCGCTTACGCCTACCGGCTCTACCATAACGGCATCAGCACACCCGCCGACGGCGACTGGTATCTGCGTTCATCCCTGATCAGCCCTGACGATCCGAACCCTCCCGTCGATCCGTCGCCGCTCTATGCGCCCACCGTGCCGGTCTACGAGGCCTATGCCGGTGTGCTGCAAAGCTTCAACCAGCTCGGCACGCTGCAGCAGCGCGTCGGCAACCGCTCATGGACCGGGGCGCCGCAATCGGCGGAGGATGACAATGTCGCGGGCGGCAGCCCGATCTGGGGGCGCATCGAAGCGGCGCATAGCGAATTCGACCCGGGCACAACCACGACCGGAACCAACTATGACGCGAACCTCTGGCGGCTGCAGGCAGGCCTTGATGGCTTGCTCTGGGAAACGAACGAAGGTGCGCTGATCGGCGGCGTCACCGTTCACTATGGCAACGTCAAATCGGATGTCTCCTCGCCGTTCGGTGTCGGCTCGATCGACACGACCGGCTACGGCTTCGGCGGCACGCTGACCTGGCATGGCAGGAACGGCTTCTATGTCGACACGCAGGCCGAACTGACCTGGTTCAACAGCGATCTTGCCTCCGCGACGCTGGGCAGGACCCTTGTCGACGGCAACAACGGCTTCGGCTACGGCCTCGGCATCGAGGCCGGGCGGAAGATCGCTATTCAAGGCAATTGGTCGCTGACGCCGCAGGCGCAGCTCAGCTATTCTTCAGTCGATTTCGACACCTTCACCGACCCCTATGGCGCCCTTGTCTCCAATGCCCGGAGTGACACTCTGATCAGCCGCCTCGGCCTTTCCGCCGACCACGAGAATGAGTGGAAGGACACCACAGGCCAACACAGCCGCTCGCATGCCTACACCATCGCTAACCTCTATTATGATTTCCTAAACGGCTCGGGCGTCGATGTGTCAGGCGTCAGGCTCGCCAGCGAGCCGCAAGCGTTGTGGGGCGGACTTGGCCTTGGCGGCTCGCTGAGCTGGGCCGACGATCGCTACTCTGTCCATGGCGAGTTGCTCGCGCGCACCAGCCTCCAGGATTTCGGCGACAGCCAAGCTTTCGGCGGCTCCGTCGGCTTCAAGGTGAGGTGGTAGGCTCAAGGCACGTCAGCGGGCGCCCTGAGGCGGTGGCTTTGGTGTAACGTTGCGAGCAGCCACCCAGAATTGAAAAGGGCGGCGCAAGCGCCGCCCCGTATCCTTGGGAGGATAGTCTCGAAGAGGTTCAGGCCGCCTTGACTTCATCGGCCAGGATATCGGCCTGGCGCGCGGTCTTGAGCGCCTTGGCCCACCAGGCAACGTCGTTCACCAGCGCGGCTGCTGCCTGGTTCAGATGTTCGAAATCTTCGAGTTTCTTTTCGCCCTGGCGCACAGCGAGGAAATCGGCCCAGGCGATATGGACGGCGGATTTGACCGGCGCCATCTGCAACTCGACGGCATGCATGCGCAGCTGTTCGACGGCGCGCGCGCCACCGACGCTGCCATAGCCGACGAAGCCGGCCGGCTTCTTGTTCCACTCATTGGCGGCATAATCGATGGCGTTCTTCAGCACCGCGGTCGGGCCATGGTTGTATTCGGCGGCGGTGAAGATGAAGCCGTCATATTCGGCGACCTTCTTTTGCCAGCGCAACGCCACTTCGTTGGTTGACGGCACCCAAGCCGACGATGCAACCTCGTCAAAGAAGGGCAGCGGGAAGTCGCGCAGATCGACGACTTCGACGTTGATGTCGGCATGCGACTTGGCGATCTTGGCGATCCATTGGGTCGGGACGTCGGCAAAACGGGCGGCGCGGGTCGAACCAACGACAATGGCGATTTTGGGCTTGGACATGGGGCTCTCCTGGAAGGAAGTACTGGTATCGTTTGGATACCGGCGCTATATGAGATACTGTCAACTCGCGACGCAAGGAGGCACCTTTTTGATACCGAGGCACCCACACCGCACCGAAGACTGCCGCGCCGTTTCAGAGATCCTGCAGCGCGTCGGTGACAAATGGACCGTTCTGGTGGTCGGCAAGCTTGGCGACGGACCACTGCGCTTCAATGAATTGCGCGCGGCTGTCGGCGGCATCTCGCAAAAGATGCTGACCACCACATTGCGTGGGCTGGAGCGCGACGGCTTCGTCACCCGCACCGTCTTTCCGACCATTCCGCCGCGCGTCGACTATGAGCTGACCGAACTCGGCCACGAATTGCTCGTGCCAGTTGGCGCGCTCGGCGAATGGGCCCGCATCAACACCGTGCGTGTTCAGGCAGCCCGGGCGAAGTTCGACGACATTCACGTCTGAATCCCTTGCAGCGCAAGGGTTTTGAGCACGGTTCGACACCATGCCCGGAGGACCGTTCCAGGTCCGCTACCGGGCCGGCGATTGTGATCGGATCAGTCTAGTCAGGTCACCCGGCCGGGGCGATCGGTACGCTATCGAAATCGCACCGTCCTCGCTCCCGACCGTTGCTGAAGCCGCTCTGCCGGCGCTACGTGCCTTCGCCGTTCGACGGCTCTGTCTCCCGGCTCGCCAGAGCGCTGATGATGCGGCTTGCGTTGGCACAACACGCCCCGGATTCACCCTGTTCGATCTCGGTACAGACGCTGGCCGCCAGCAGGCAGAGCATCGCCGCGAGGACACCCGCCAGGGCGCCGTTCAACAATCGTTGACGCATTGTCTCCCCTTTGGGATCCCGCCACCAGCGCAGCCGAAAACATTGGATTCGCATCTCCCGCGCGGAGGATGCGAACGCCAGAACCAGTCGCTGCAGTGCTTCGAATAAGCGCTCAGCTTTCCGCTGGAACCGCCTTCGGCTTGCCCTCGCCGTCCAAGGCGACCATGACGAAATCGGCGTGGGTTACCTTCTCCATCAGGTCGGAGAGATAACGCTGCGCCCAGGCCTCGACCTTTAGCACCATCGAGGTGCGGCCGACGCGGTCGACATGGGTGTAGATGCACAGTGTGTCACCGATCTTCATCGGCTTGGCGAAGGACATTTCCTTCACCGCCGCCGTCACCACACGGCCCTTGGCGCGCTCAGCGGCGCGGATGCCGCAGGCCAGATCCATCTGCGCCATCACCCAGCCGCCAAAGATGTCGCCCGCCGCATTGGCGTCCGAAGGCATGGCCAGCGTGCGCAGCGTCAAATCGCCGAGCGGCCGTCCTTCAGCATAATGCACCATGGGAAATCCTTCGCGATCGATTGCCTTCGATCCCGTATCGTCATGGCGCGGGCGCGTCAACGAACTCGGAGTGGAGCGGATTGAAATGTCGGTTCCGTGGTAGCGTTTCCAGAACGCCCCCCGTCGCGGTCGCTTTTTTCACAACGGATGCCGGAACGCCCGGCGACTTCCCGACGCCGCCGCGTCTAGGCTGCGGGCAGATTTCAGGAGCCGCTTATTTCCATCATGCAGACCTATGACTTCATCATCGTCGGCTCCGGCTCGGCCGGCTCGGTCCTTGCGGACAAACTGTCGGCTTCCGGCCGTTTCTCGGTTCTGGTTCTCGAGGCCGGTGGCACCGACCGGCGCTTCTATGTCCAGATGCCGCTTGGCTACGGCAAGACCTTCTTCGACCCCAAGGTCAACTGGAACTACAAGCCCGAGCCCGACCCCGGCCTTGGCGGCAATGTCGATCACTGGCCACGTGGCAAGCTGCTCGGCGGTTCGAGCTCGATCAACGCCATGGTCTGGATCAGGGGCGCGCGCGAGGATTTCGACGACTGGCGCGACGCCGGCAATCCCGGCTGGGGTTTTGACGACCTGTTGCCCGCCTTCAAGGCGCTCGAGTACAACGAGGCCGGCGCCGATACATGGCGCGGCACTGGCGGCCCGCTGCACATCAGCGACACCACCAACGCCGTCCACCCGCTGACCAAGCGTTATCTCGCCGCCGGCCAGCAGGCCGGCCTGCCGCTCAATCCGGATTTCAATGGTGCCGCCCAGGAAGGCGTCGGCGTCTACCAGATCTC
>JBDSLV010000547.1:0-2680 GCA_039916205.1 Mesorhizobium sp.
ATGACGACCTGATGACACAGGTCGAAGCTCCGAGAGCCATTACATCGTAGTGAAGAGTATCCGATCTTGAATATCGCGCGCCTTGCGCGCTCCGCGCAAGGCGCGCGTGCGCCCGGACGAAATGCCATGTCTTTCAATCCCATCATAGCCCTCGGAAGTATCGCGACTGCCGCACTGATCGTCATGGGCGCGACCAGCGCGTTAGATCGATTGGCCGGTTCGCTCGTGGCAGGCCCCCAACTTGTGACCCTTGCGCCGGGGTCGTTCGACCATCCTCAACCTGGAGAATTTCTCGGAGAAGGCCATCCTGTCGCGGCGCCGCGGATTCTGGCAACGGTCGGCGCTCCGCTGAAAATCATGAAATACCAGGTAAGTGCATTGGAGTACGGACACTGCGTCACGGCTGGCAGCTGCAAAGCGGCGGATACTCCGGGCAGCGGCAATTTCCCGGTCACCGGCGTTAGCCACATCGACGCCGAGGCCTATGCGGCCTGGCTGTCGATCCAGACCGGCGCGACATGGCGCCTGCCGACAGATACGGAATGGGCCTACGCCGCCAGCGAGCGGTTCCGCGGTGACATCGAGGGCGGCGCCGGCGACCCCAACAATCCGGCGCTTCGCTGGCTAGCCCAGTATCGCACCGAGGCTTCGCTTGGACGGAAATCCGATCCCGAGCCACGGGTTCAAGGGGCGTTTGGAATCAACTCAAAAGGGTTGGCGGACGTTGCGGGAAATGTCTGGGAATGGACATCGACCTGCTACGTCCATGCAGCCGTAGCCGCCAACGGCATCAGCATTGTGAGTTCGATCGACAATTGCGGAGTACATGTCGTGGAGGGGTTCCACCGCACATACATGTCGAACTTCATCCGGGACGGGAAAAGCGGCGGCTGCGCGGTCGGCACGCCGCCCGACAACCTGGGTTTCCGCCTTGTCCGCGAACGTCTCAACATCGTGCGAGCCGCCCTGCGGCAGCTTGGATTGCCTTGACCTGTGGATGGCTCGTTTCGAGGCGGGAATCGGAAGAGAGCACAGCACCGAAAGGATCGACATGAACTCATCTGCCTTTGATCAGCCGCGACCGACCGCCGAACGGCCTCTGGCCGATCCGGGAGTTGACCGGACGAGCATTGGCGCGCTGGTCCGTGAATTCTATTCCAGACTGCGAAAAAACGAACGGCTCGGGCCGATCTTCGCGCGCGAGATCACTGGCGACTGGGAACCGCACCTTGGGAAAATGACCGATTTCTGGTGTTCGGTCATTCTCAAGACGGGCGACTATCACGGACGGCCGGTGCCTGCTCATTTAAAACTCAAGGATGTGACCGAGGCCGATTTCGACATCTGGTTAGCCATCTTCGGCGAGACAGCAACGGCGCTCTTTGCCCCGGAAACGGCTGCGGTATTTGTCGATCGAGCCGAACGCATTGCGAAAAGCCTGAAGCTGGCGATGTTCTTTCGTCTTCCCGCTCCGAGTTCACCGGCGAACAGCTGAGGACGGCTGAGCCGGACCTTGCCCTGGCACACCGCCGGGACAGCCGCTCGAAAACGACAATCTCTTTTGAGTGCAACAAGGTTCGCGTTTGCGCCAGATCAAATAAACCGCTGCGCACTCATGCGAAACACGAAGGACGATTTCGCCCTGACGGGCATCCGAGGTGCCCGCACATGCTCGCTCAACTCACATCCGGCGAACGCCAGCTATCAATCGTCGTGCTGATCCTGATGGCAATGGTCGGGCTGGCCATGGCGGCAGCTGGTCGCGGCGATCCAATCGGCGTGCATGGCTTTATCGTGCTTGCAGCAAGCGTTGCGATGATCTTCGTCATGCTTTCAGCGCTTGATGCCCCCGAGCCCTCTGCTGAACGTCTGGATCACTATTATGACGACCCGAGCAAGGTGGGCGTCATCCTCACCATGATCTGGGCGATGGTCGGCATGTTCTTCGGCGTCTGGGTAGCGAGCCTGTTGGCCTGGCCCGATCTGACCTTCGACGCGGCCTGGGCCAGTTTTGGCCGCTTGCGGCCGGTTCATACCAGCGGCGTGATCTTCGGCTTCGGCGGCAATGCGCTTATCGCCACGTCTTTCCATGTGCTGCAGCGAACCTCGCGCGCCCGTCTACCCGACCAGTTCAGCCCCTGGTTCGTCCTGCTGGGCTACAATCTGTTCTGCGTGCTGGCCGCGACCGGCTATTTCATGGGCGTCACGCAGTCGAAGGAGTATGCCGAACCGGAATGGTACGCCGACATCTGGCTGGTCATCGTCTGGGTGGTGTATTTCGCCATCTACATTCGCACGCTGGCTCGCCGCAAGGAGCCGCACATCTATGTCGCCAACTGGTACTACATGGCGTTCATCCTGGTCGTGGCGATCCTCCATATCGTCAACAACCTCGCCGTCCCGGTTTCATTCGGCCACGCCAAAAGCTATTCGGCCTTCTCCGGTGTCCAGGATGCGATGGTCCAGTGGTGGTATGGCCACAACGCCGTCGCGTTCTTCCTCACCTCCGGCTTCCTCGGCATGATGTACTACTACCTGCCCAAGCGGGCGGGTCGGCCGATCTATTCCTACCGGCTGTCGATCATCAGCTTCTGGGGCATCACCTTCATGTATATGTGGGCGGGGTCACACCACCTGCATTACACCGCCCTGCCCGAATGGGTGCAAACGCTGGGCATGA
>JBDSLV010000548.1:0-11755 GCA_039916205.1 Mesorhizobium sp.
CGCTGGTACATGTAGAGGCCGAGACTTTCGGTCGGTGCGTAGGTCAACCATTCGTCGATGGTCAGTCCGTTGCCCTTCGACTTGGAGATCTTCTGGCCGTTTTCGTCGAGGAACAGTTCATAGACGAAATGCTCCGGCGCCCGTCCGCCCAGGATGTTGCATATGCGATCGTAGACCACCGCATTGGTCTGGTGGTCCTTGCCGAACATTTCGAAATCGACACCGAGCGCTGCCCAGCGCATGCCGAAATCCGGCTTCCACTGCAGCTTCACCTTGCCGCCCGTCACGGACAGCGTGGTTTCGGTGCCCTCATCGTCGAAGGTAATGGTGCCGGCCTTGGCGTCGACATGCTTCATCGGGACGTAAAGCACGCGACCGCTTTTCGGCGAAATCGGCAGGAACGGGCTGTAGGTCGCCTGGCGCTCGGGCCCAAGTGTCGGCAGCATCACCGCCATGATTTCGTCGAAGCGTTCGGCGGCGCGCAGCAGCATCGCGTCGAAACGTCCAGCCTTGTAATATTGCGTCGCGCTGGCAAATTCGTAGGCGAACCCGAACGTGTCGAGGAAGCGGCAAAGCATCGCGTTGTTGTGGTCGCCGAAGCTCGCATGGTCGCCGCCAAAAGGATTGGGCACCGCCGAGAGCGGCTTGTGCAGATAGGGCTCGAGTGCGGCGCGATCGGGAACATTGTCGGGAATCTTGCGCATGCCGTCCATGTCGTCGGAGAAGCACAGCAGCTTGGTCTTGACCTTGTCGCCGGTCAGCACGCGGAAGGCATGGCGCACCATCGTGGTGCGCGCCACTTCGCCAAACGTGCCGATATGTGGCAGGCCAGACGGACCGTATCCGGTCTCGAACAATACGGTCTCGGGAAAGTCCGTGCCTTTGTAACGCTCGATGATCTTTTTGGCTTCCTCGAACGGCCATGCCTTGCTTTCGGTCGCGGCAGCCAGCAGCTCGGGATTGAGATCGATGATGTTTGATCCCGCCATGTCTTGTTTTCCAAATTATTCGCCGGCCAAAAATCGTTCGCCGGACAGCCGCAAGTGTGGATTTTCAACCGGTCTCTATGCGCGCCTGACCGGAGCGTCAACGAGCGCGGTGTTTTTTCCTTGCGGCTCCGATGGCGCCTTCCTAGCTTTAGAGCCTAGTCCGAGGAGTTCTGAATGCCTTTGCCGACGCCGCACGAAGCGCTGATCCACCTGATGGTCATCACCTCGGCCTCCGATCGTGACATGACCGATGTCGAACTGGCGCGGATCGGCGACGTCGTCCGTTCCTGGCCTGTGTTCGAGGATTTCAATCAGGACCGCCTGATTGCCGTTGCGCAGACCTGTCAGAAAATGCTGCATGAAAAAGATGGTCTGGAAGGTGTGCTGGCGAGCGTCGCCGAGGCATTGCCGGAGCGCCTGCGCGATACCGCCTATGCCGCCGCCTTCGAAGTCGCGGCCGTCGATCTCGAAATGCGCATGGAAGAGGTGCGGGTGCTGCAACTCATCCGCCGCCAGCTCGACCTCGATACGCTGACTGTCGCCGCCATCGGACGAGCGGCGAAGGCCCGCCTGCGTACGCTCACTTAACCGCCGTCAAAAATGCCGACACTCAGGATCAGAAAAGCTGACCGTGCCGGATCAGAAGAAACTGACCGGGAAATAACGCAGGTAGAACTCGGCGAACGTGCCTTTCACGGAAATTTCCTGCAACGCGTAGTCGAAGGCCGCCGCCAGCGCCGGATCGTCCGCCTTGGTGGCGATCGTCATGCCCGAACCCAGATATTCGGGCGCCAGATAGGGGCCGCCGGCAAAGCGGCAACAGCCCGCCGCGTCCGAACCGCCCAGCCAGAAGGCGAAGCGCATGCCGTCACCGAAGGCAGCGTCGATCTTTCCGGCCTTGAGGTCGGCATAGAGGTCTTCCGGCCTGTCGAAGGGCACGACCTGAACGGTGTCGAAATAGTCGCGCAGCATCCGCTCATGCGACGAGTTGGCGATCACGCCGACCCGTTTGCTGCGCAGCTTGTCGATGATCGGCTCGGCAAGGGCTTTGGTCTTCGGCATGATGAAGCGGGCTGGAAACTGCAGATAGGCGCGTGAGAAGGCGTATTTCGATCTCGTCTCGGGCGTTGCGGCGATGCCGGCGATAATCGCTTCGCCTTCGCCTTTCTGCAGCGCGCTGTCCAGTTCGCCCCAGGGCAGCGCCTGTATCTGGCATTTGTCGACAATGCCAAGCTCAGCGCAGATGGCGCGGGCGAGATCGATGTGGAAACCGGACAACCGCCCTGAGCTGTCGAGGAAATTGAAGGGCGGAAAGTCGGTGGTGGTCAGGAATCTCAGCCGTGGCAGCGCGGAAAGATCCGGTTTGGGCAGCCGCTCCTTGGCATCCCACAGGATCGGAACCTGCGGTTCCGCCGCGCGCGCAAAACCGCTGATTGCGTGCAATCCGAACAGCGCCGAAAGCAATGCGATCGATATTCGCAGAAACACCACGCTCAAGCTCCGCCCGATCCTGACAGTACAGGGGGTTCTCGTACGAAAATGGCACAGGCACAACGCTTTTTGATTTCAACGCGCTGATTTCAAGATATGGTTTAGCGAGTTTGCAAATGGCGGTGGTTGCTTTGATGGGGGTCAAAGTCGAGCATCACAACGGGAGGAGAGCAGTTTGCAATCCGCGGTTGGTGGCAAAGTGCGGATAGGCACGGGCCATTGATCGCAATGCTGGGAGGCAACATGGGGTTGATGTTGCGATGGGTCAGTTTGATCGCACGCTTGAATACATAGATCAGCTGCAGCATGCCGACACGGCGGCGGCGGTCTGCGCGAAGTTGCTTGGCATTACTTCCGGTTTCGGGCTGACGGCGCTGATGGCGGGTACCGTTCCGCAGCCAGGCACGCCAACTGGCCTCCAGAAACAGCATGTGCTGCTTTGCGACTGGCCAGGCGAATGGCTGGAGCGCTATGTCACGCGCAACTACGTCGATCACGACCCTGTCGTCAGCCATATGAAGCAGCTGCAGGCGCCGTTCCAATGGCGTGAAGCCGCCCAGGGCGTGCGCATCAACAAGAACAGCGGCGAAGTGATGGGCGACGCTGGTGAATTCAAGCTGCGCGACGGGCTGGCGTTCCCGTTGATCACGCTCGACGGACAGATCGTCATGGTGTCGCTTGGCGGCGAGGCCGTTGAATTGTCCGCGGCCGACTTCGGTATTGTCTCGCTTGTCTCGACCTATGCGATCGGCCGCGCCATGCAACTCCACACGATGGCGAACAAGACCATCGATCATGTCGAATTGACACCGCGCGAGCGCGAATGCCTGCAATGGGCTGCCGTTGGCAAGTCGGAATGGGAGATTTCGCAGATCCTCGGCATTTCCGAACACACGTCGGAAAAGCACCTCCTCAACGCCAAGAGCAAACTCGGGGCCGTCAACCGGGTTCAGGCGGTCGCGGAGGCGATCAGGCGCGGGTACATTAGTTAGATCGGCAACGCCGGCCTAAGCATTTCTGCCTACGTGATCACGTAATTTTCTCGCTCGGGCCCGGTCGTATCTTTCTCCTGAAACCAGGAGATTTCTCATGCTTTTTGCCCTCACGACCCAGGAATTGATGGAACGGCCCGATTTGTGGGAGGCGGTTCACCGCCTGCGCTACAAGATATTTGTCGAGGAGATGGGATGGGATGATCTGAAGCGTCCCGACGGGCTCGAGGTCGACCAGTTCGACCACGACGAAGCCGTGCATCAGATCGTCATCAGGAATGGCGAACTGGCCGGCTATCAGCGCATGTTGCCGACGACGCGCGCGCATCTCCTGACCGAGGTGCTGACCGATCTCTACGAGGGGACGCCGCCGTCAGGACCAACCGTCTATGAATTGACGCGCTACGCTGTGGCGCCCGGCTTTCGCGACGGACGGCGCGGTGTGTCGACCGTCGGCACCGAACTCATTGCCGGCTTCGTCGAGTGGGGCCTGAAGCGCAATGTCAATCAGGTGATCATCGAGTTCGAGCCGATGTGGGTTCTGCGCGCCCTGCAACTGCATTTCCTGGCGACACCGCTGGGCTATCAGCGCACCTATGGCCGCCAGCAGGTTGTCGCCACGCTGCTTACCTTCAACGAGCACACGCTGGAGGTGGTGCGCTCGCGCCGCGACCATTTCGCCCCGGTCCTGGCCAGGGGATATCCCGACATGCTTGGGCAAAGGCGGGCATCGTGAGATCGGAGACGGTCATGAGCACACAGCCGAGAAGTGAATTCCGCAACCACACATTGATCGTTACGGTGTCGTCGGATGATGGTCGTCCGGTGCTCGACAGACGGGCCTATGAAAGCCTGGCCAAGACGTTTCACGCCGCGGCCATCGACGATGACGTGCGCGTGGTTGTGCTGCGTGGCCTGGCTGGATGCTTCTGCCTCGGCGGCGACTTCTCCGAATTCCTCGATCCCGCCAAACATCAGCGCCTGATTGCTGCTGTCACCGACATGTTCCGCATGCTGGCGACGTTCCCCAAGCCAATCCTCGCCTGCGTCGACGGCGATGCCATCGGTGTTGGCTGCACCATCCTGTTTCATTGCGACATGGTGATTGCGTCGAGCGAAAGCACGTTCCGGGTGCCGTTCGTCGATTTTGGCCTGGTGCCGGACGCGGCGACCAGCATCCTGGCGCCACGCAAGCTCGGTTATTCCGGCGCTTTCCGCTTCTTCTGCCTGGGCGACACCCTCAGTGCCGAAGACGCCCGTGCGCTTGGCCTCGTCGGCGAGATCGTGGCGGAGGGCAGTGTCGAGGATGCCGCGCTTGCCAGGGCCAGGCAACTTGCCAAGAAGCCGGTCGCGGCCCTGCGGCAGACGCGAGGGTTGCTCAAGGGAAACACGGGCGAGCTCTGCGATCGCATCGATCAGGAGATTTCGCTTTTCCAGCAGGCCCTGCAGGACGACGCAACGCTGCGCCGCCTGCAGCGGATTGCCCGGCTGGCGGCCTGAGAATCTCCAGCGCAAGCGCCGCGCCACCCGTTGGTGCGCGGCGCCAAGATCGTCAGCCCTGTTTGCCGAGGAAAGACGGTCCTTCGCCGATGATCTTCTTGTCTTCCTTGCCGATGACGTCGAGATCGCGGCCGTCATAGGGCAGGGACAGCAGGATGCGCCGCATCACGGCCAGCCGCGACCGCCGCTTATCGTTGGCCCGCACGATGATCCATGGCGCGAACTCCTTGTGCGTGCGCTCGAACATGACATCGCGGACCTTTGTATAGTCGTCCCACTTGGTGATGCCGGCGATGTCGATCGGCGAGAACTTCCAGCTTTTCAGCGGGCTGTAGCGGCGATCGTGAAACCGTTCGAGCTGCGTTTCCTGGCCGATGTTCAGCCAGAATTTGAAGAAGTGGATGCCCTCGTTGGAGATCATCCGTTCGAAATGCGGTGTCTCTTCCAGGAACTGCTCATGCTGCTCAGGCGTGCAGAAACCCATAACCGGCTCGACGCCGGCGCGGTTGTACCAGGAGCGGTCGAAGGTTACGAACTCGCCCGCCGTCGGAAATTGCGCCACATAGCGCTGGAAATACCATTGCCCGACCTCGGTCGGTGTTGGCTTGGTCAGCGCCACGTTGCGCGCGGTACGAGGGTTAAGATACTGGCGCAGCACGAAGATCGTGCCGCCCTTGCCGGCGGCGTCGCGGCCTTCGAACAGCGCCATCACCCGCTTGCCGGTCGACTGCAGCCAGGCCTGCGCCTTGACCAGTTCGATCTGCAGCCGCTCAAGCGTCGCGTCATACTCGTCGCTCTTCATTTTCTTGTCGTAGGGATAGTCGCCGGATGTCAGCTTGTTCTCCTCGACCCAGTCCGGCAGCGTCGGGTTCTCGATGTCGAACTCCCGCTCCTTGCCGCCGATCCTGATCTTCAGCGGACCCGAAGTCGGCGCGGCGGGAGTTTCCTTGGCTTTTTTCATCGAGACGAACCCTTTCCAGCTTCCGGACTCATGCTATTGGGAGCCTCTATGCCGGTCTAGTGGGAAGTTTCCCATACGAGGCGCGAGGGAAGCAGGGCGCGAATGGCGGACTGGAGCGCGGATGAGACGAGCATGGCGCAAGCCATTGCCGCCCGGCTATGGAACGGCCGCTGGCTGCTTGCGGCTGGCGTTGTCGCTGTTCTCATCGTCTATGCCTTTGCCGGCATCTCCGCCTATGTCCTCCTGCCGGGGCTGATCGTTCTGCTTGGGGCGGCGATGCTGCCGACCGGGACAGAGCGCAACGCCACCGAAAGCGCCTCGACAATCGAGGCCATCGGTTTGCAACGGCTCTCCGGTGAATATCTTGCGGCTGCCGTTGCCGATCCGCTGATCATCTTCGACCGCACCGGCACCATTATTCATGCCAATGCCGCCGCCTTTGCCGCCTTTGGCGGTATCGCGCCGGGCCTGTCGTTGTCGCTGAAATTCCGGGCGCCGGAGATGCAGGCGCTGCTGGACGGCGTCCTGTCGGGCAATGTCGCCTCGGATGTTGTCGACTACATGGAAAAACTGCCGGTCGAGCGGGCCTATCGGGTCAGTGCCTCATCGGTCGGCCATGGCACCGATCTCTATGTGCTGGTGTTCAAGGACCAGAGCGAGGCGCGGCGCATCGACCGCATGCGCGCCGACTTTATCGCCAACGCCAGCCACGAATTGCGCACGCCGCTCGCCTCGATATCGGGTTTCATCGAAACGCTGCGCGGGCCGGCCCGCAACGATCCCGCCGCCCGCGAGCAATTCCTGCAGATCATGCAAAGCCAGACCGGGCGTATGGCGCGCCTGATCGACGATCTCCTGTCCTTGTCGCGGTTGGAGATGAAGCCCTACCTGAAGCCGGGGACGGAGGTTGACCTTCGCCAGACCGTGGACAGTGTCATCGATTCACTGGGGCCGCTGGCCAGGGAGAACAGCATCGTTATCGAACGTGATTTCGCTGCTGGCCCGCTCGATGTCCCGGGCGACCGGGACGAACTCTTCCAGGTCTTCGAAAATCTTCTGGAGAATGCCTGCAAATACGGCCAGTCAGGCGGCCGCGTCGTGGTGTCGATCGCACATGGCGACGCGGAATCCGAGCCGGGCATCGATGTCACCATCAGGGATTTCGGTCCCGGCATTCCCGAAGAGCATATCCCGCGCATTACCGAGCGCTTCTATCGCGTCGATGTCGAGACCAGCAGGATCCAGAAGGGCACGGGCCTCGGCCTCTCGATCGTCAAGCATATCCTGACGCGCCACAATGCCCGGCTGTCGATCAAGTCGGAGGTCGGCAAGGGTGCTGCCTTTTCTGTTCATTTGCCGGCTCCGTGACGCGGCGGTATATTTCCAGGGGTAATTTCTTTTTTCTGTCATCCCGCTAGCGTATCAGCGGGGATTCGAGGAAACGACTCAACCACAAGAACCGGGAAGGCATTTCGTCCATGCAGTCCGTGCATATCATGAGCGCCTATGACGAAGAGCTGAAATACCTGTCAAAGCGAATTGCTGCGATGGGCGGCCATGCCGAACGCATGGTCGAGCAGGCGATCGCCGCCCTCGTCAACGCCGATCCTGGCCTCGCCCAGAAAGTCATCCGCGACGATGTCGTCCTTGATGAAGGGCAGCGCGAGATCGACGACAAGGCGATCATTATTATTGCCAAGCGCCAGCCGATGGCGACGGACCTGCGCGAGATCGTTGGTGCCATCCGCATCTCGGCTGACCTTGAACGGGTCGGCGACCTCGGCAAGAACGTCGCCAAGCGGGTGGTGGCTGTGACCGACGGACGCCAGCCGACCAGCCTTTTCAGGGGCCTTGAGGCGCTGGCCGACCTCGCCCTGACCCAGCTCAAGGAAGTGCTCGACGTCTACGCCTCGCGCTCGGTGGAGAAGATCGGGTTCGTTCGGGATCGGGACGATCAGATTGACGCCATGTACACGTCGCTGTTTCGCGAACTGCTGACCTACATGATGGAAGATCCACGCAACATCACGCCATGCACGCATCTCCTGTTCTGCGCCAAGAACATCGAGCGGATCGGCGACCACGCCACCAACATTGCCGAGACGATCTATTACATTGTTACCGGGGAGCAGATGCCGGCGGAGCGGCCGAAGAGCGACAAGACCGACAAGATCAGCCTTTCCGAACCGCTGCCGGTGAAGTGAACGGCGGCCACTCGAACCCTGACGTGATATAAGCTAAGCTCCTCGGGCTCCGGACCCTGATCCAAGGCCGTGCCTTCGGGAGGTCGCTTGTGGAAAACGTTCGCAACTTAGTGCCGGCTCCGACTGGAACAGCGGGTATCATCGCATCCAGCGTCTATACCGGCGGGCGGCGCATTGCCGATATCCCGATCGAGGAAGCCGGCGAGTGGGCGAAGAAGCCGGGCCATGTCGTCTGGATCGGCCTGTTGGAGCCCGACCGCAACCTGCTGCTGCGCGTCCAGGCACAGTTTCATCTGCATGATATGGCCATCGAGGATGCGGAGCATCCGCACCAGCGGCCAAAGATCGAGCAATATGGCGATGCCCTGCTCGTGATTGCCCGCACCGCGCAACTGGTCGAAGGCCGCGTCACATTCGGCGAGACGCATCTGTTTGTCGGCGCCGGCTATATCGTCAGCGTCAGGCACGGCCCTTCGACATCTTATGCGGCTGTCCGTCAGCATTGGGAGACCTGCCCCCACTCCCTGGCCAAGGGCGAGGATTTCGTCCTCTATGCCATTCTCGATTTCATCGTCGACAATTACATGCCCGTGCTTGAGCAGATCGAGGACGAGGTCGAGGCGATTGAGGACAAGGTGCTGCTGAAGCCAATGACCGGCCCCGACATCGAGAGGCTCTACATGCTGCGCCGCGATCTGTTGCGGCTGCGCAACGCGGCTTTGCCGCTTGTGGAGGTCTGCCGCCGGCTGACCAGTGCCGATCTGCCGCAGATCCATGCCGCGATGCACCCACTGTTTCGCGACGTGACTGACCATATTCGTACTGTCCAGGAAAAGATCGACAGTCTGCGCGAGGTTCTGGCTTTCGCCTTTGAAGCGAGCCTGCTGGTCGGCCAGAGCCAGGAAACAGCGATCTCCAAGAAGCTCGCTTCATGGGCCGCCATCCTGGCGGTGCCGACGGCTTTTGCCGGCATCTATGGTATGAATTTCAGCGATATGCCGGAACTGAAGATGGAATACGGCTACCCGATGGTCCTGTCCACGATCGCGCTGATCTGCAGTTTTCTCTACTGGCGTTTCCGCAAGAACGGCTGGCTGTGAAGTAAGGCAGTAGGCAAAGATGCGCCCTCAGGCCCCCTACTGCCCAGTCCCTACTGCCTAATCCCTAAATTACCGGCTCCGCCGACGTTCCGAGGCCGGCTGGAACGCGATGCGCGCGTGGTACTTGCAGTAGGGTCCGGTCTCGGCGGCTTCATTGCCGCAGAAATGGAAATCCTCCGACAAGGGATCGCCGTTCGGCCATTTGCAGGTGCGTTCGGTCAGCTCGGTGAGCTGCAGATGCCGCGAAATCGGCAGGACGACATTTTCGACCGGACGGATGTAGTGACGCACCACCGGCTCGGCGTCGAACTGGGTCTGCAACGCTGTCGCGCCGATCGACGTCGTGACATGGCGCGTCGCGGTTGCGGCGCGTGACACCGACTTCTGTACGGTCGATCCCTGCGCCGTCTTCTTCTGGCGCGCCGGCGTCGCCGTTGCGCGTCCGCGGCCCGACAGTTTCAGCCGATGCACCTTGCCGATGACCGCATTGCGGCTGACCCCTCCAAGCTGGGCCGCGATCTGGCTTGCGCTCAGACCCTCCGACCACAGTTTCCTGAGAAGTTCTACCCGCTCGTCAGTCCAGTTCATGAGACCGCGCTCCTGCTAAGCGTGCGGCAATCGGAATCCTTTCCCGACCCGGCAATCCTTGCCGGGGCAGACACCACATATATCTGGTGATTAGGTCCGCCGCACGAAATCTAGTTATTTCTCAACTACAATTACCTTATGCGCTGACTCGGTGACAAGAGTCCCAAGTGCAACACGAATCGGTTTTTTCGGTTTTCCCCAACTTGCCCGGTCGCTTATGAGCCGGCGTCTCGCTGGAGGGCTTGTGCCGCGGCACTACGCGACGTTTTCGTTGACTTCATGGCCGAAAAACACGATAAGCCGCAAAGGCCGCCGCTTGGGCGGCTTTTTTGATTTCCGGTACCGGAGACGCATATAATGAGCGGTTCGGCGCTTTTCGAGACCTTTACACGCGCACCCCTGGCTTTTGACCACGGGGAGGGCAGCTGGCTGGTTACCGACAAGGGCGAGCGATACCTCGATTTCGCTGGCGGCATCGCCGTGAACTCGCTGGGCCACGGCCATCCGCACCTCGTTGCCGCGCTCACCGAACAGGCGGCCAAGCTCTGGCACGTTTCCAACCTTTATGAGATCCCCGGGCAGAGCCGCTTGGGTGAACGGTTGGCCGACGCCACCTTCGCCGACAAGGTGTTCTTCACCAATTCCGGCGCCGAGGCCCTGGAATGCGCGATCAAGACGGCGCGGCGCTACCAGTTCGTCAACGGACATCCCGAGCGCTTCCGCGTCATCACGTTTGAAGGCGCCTTCCACGGACGCACGCTGGCGACCATCGCGGCGGGCGGTCAGTACAAATATCTCGAAGGGTTCGGCCCCAAGGTCGAAGGCTTCGACCAGGTCGGCTTCGACGATATCGACGCCGCCGAAAAGGCAATCACGCCAGAGACGGCGGCGATCCTGATCGAGCCGGTTCAGGGCGAGGGCGGCATTCGCCCGGTGCCAACGCAGTCACTGAAGCGGCTCAGGCAGCTGTGCGAACAGCATGGCCTGCTGCTGATCTTCGACGAGGTCCGGTGCGGCATCGGCCGCACCGGCAAGCTGTTCGCGCATGAATGGGCTGGTGTCACGCCAGACATCATGGCCATCGCCAAGGGTATCGGCGGCGGCTTCCCCATGGGCGCCTGTCTTGCTACCGACGAAGCGGCGGTCGGCATGACCGCCGGCGTGCATGGCACCACCTTTGGCGGCAATCCATTGGCTATGGCGGTCGGCAACGCCGTGCTCGACGTTGTGCTGGAAGACGGCTTCCTCGAAGATGTGCAGCGCAAGGCCTTGCTGATGAAGCAGGGGCTGGCGGCTGTCGCCGACGAATTTCCCGAGGTCATTGAAGATATCAGGGGCACGGGCCTGATGCTCGGCCTCAAATGCGCGATGCCCAACACCAAGGTGAACATGGCCCTGCGCGACCAGCACATGCTGGCCGTTCCTGCCGGCGACAACGTCATTCGCCTGCTGCCGCCATTGACGGTTACCGACGCCGATATCCACGAGGCGTTGGAGCGCATCCGCGTCGGCGCCAAGGGCCTGTCCGAGGCCATCGCCGCGGCCGCCGCGAAGTAAATTCGAAAGAGCCTGATGAGCCCTCGTCATTTCACTGACCTTTCCACCGTTTCCGAAGGCGATTTGCGCTTCATGCTGACCGACGCGGTGGCGCGCAAGGCGCGCCTCAAGGCGGGCGAGCGCTCAAGGCCGCTTGAAGGCAAGGTGCTGGCGATGATCTTCGACAAGCCGTCGACGCGCACGCGGGTGTCCTTCGATGTCGGCATGCGCCAGCTTGGCGGCGAGACCATCATGCTGACCGGCACCGAGATGCAGCTTGGCCGCTCCGAGACCATCGCCGATACCGCCAAGGTGCTGTCGCGTTACGTCGACGCCATCATGATCCGCACCACCTCGCATGAGCGTCTGCTGGAGCTGACCGAGAACGCCACCG
>JBDSLV010000549.1:0-4128 GCA_039916205.1 Mesorhizobium sp.
ACCGACAAGGAATTGATCACGGCGGCCAGCGCCTGCACGTTCACGGAAACGAAGGCGCAAGCCGACGGTTCGCTGGTGATAAAGGCACAATGCGAGGCGGAAGGCGAAGACGGGCAATCGCCGGCCCAATTCACCATCAAACGCGCCAAGAAGAACCCTAGGAAGCTGGTGGTGACCGACGAAGACGGCAACAAGATGGGGGAAGTCTCCTTGTGCCGATGAGCCTCATCCCACCGGTCTCAGGCGACCAGCGCGTCCAGTTCCGGCAGCAGGACGACGCTTTCCTGTTCGTTGGGATCGGTGCGGGCGATGACGGCCGAGGACGGTGCGCCGCTGAGATTGGCCGGCAGATGCGGCACGCCAGCCGGAATGTAGAAGAGGTCGCCAGCCTTGACGACGATATGCTGTTCGAGCCGGTCGCCGTACCAGGTGTGAACTTCGCCGGAGAGCACGTAGATCGCCGTTTCGTGGCTTTCATGCATATGCGCCTTGGCGCGGGCGCCGGGCGGCATCGTGAGGATATGCATGCAGATGCCGGAGGCGCCGACCGTTTCGGCGGCAATGCCGGCGAGATAGGTGAGTCCCTGCTTGCCTTCATAAGTGCTTCCAGGACGGATAAGATGGCAAGTCGGCTTGGGCGACATCGGGGAAACTCCGGGCGTCGATCTGACGGAACAAGGTTAGTGGGACTGAGGCCAATGGGACGGGGCGAGTGGAAAACAACATCGCGATAAAAGCAATCGGAATCCGGCCGACGTCGCAGTGGCGGGAACAGGCAGGTCGCGGCCGATGACGGTAACTTCGCCAGCCGTGGTAGCGGCAAGCAAACTTGGCCTCACCTTCCAGACCAATGACGGCCCCGTGCAGGCGCTGTCGAACGTCGACCTGACCATAGGCAAGGGCGAGTTCGTCTCCTTCATCGGCCCGTCCGGTTGCGGCAAGACCACCTTGCTGCGCGTCATCGCCGACCTGGAGAAGCCGACCTCGGGGACGATTTCGGTCAATGGCATGACGGCTGAACAGGCGCGTGAGAAACGCGCCTATGGTTATGTCTTCCAGGCGGCGGCGCTGTTTCCGTGGCGCACCATCGAGCGCAACGTGGCGCTGCCACTGGAAATCATGGGCCTTTCCAAGTCGGAACAGGCGGAGCGGATCAAGCGCACGCTCGATCTCGTCAACCTTTCGGGTTTCGAAAAGAAATATCCCTGGCAGCTATCGGGCGGCATGCAGCAACGCGCTTCGATCGCCCGCGCCCTGGCCTTCGATGCCGACCTTCTGTTGATGGACGAGCCGTTCGGTGCGCTGGACGAGATCGTGCGCGACCACCTCAACGAACAGCTTCTGGAGCTCTGGGCGCGCACCAACAAGACCATCTGCTTTGTCACGCATTCCATTCCCGAGGCGGTGTACCTGTCGACGCGCATTGTCGTCATGTCGCCACGGCCGGGCCGGGTCAGCGACATCATCGAATCGACTTTGCCGAAGGAGCGGCCGCTCGGCATTCGCGAGACGCCGGAGTTCCTGGCGATCGCCGCGCGCGTGCGCGACGGCTTGAGGGCAGGGCATAGTTATGATGATTGAGGCGGGCCGCTGATGGATAGCTTCCGCGACAAGCTCGTCCCCGTAACCTCGATCCTCGCGGGCGTGGTGGTGCTCTGGTACGTTTTCGCCGTCATCCTCAACGCGCCGTTCCAGCGCGATCTCGACCGTCGTGCCAACGAGATTTCCACGTTCAGCGAGCTCGTCGGCAAGACCCTGTCGCAGCCGAAGCCGACGCTGCCGGCGCCGCATCAGGTGGCGGTGAATTTCTTCGAGAACACGTTCCTTCGGCCGGTCACCTCGAACCGCAGCCTTGTTTACAATGCCTGGATAACGCTGTCGTCGACGCTGCTTGGTTTCGCTTTCGGCACGGCGCTCGGCATCGTCATTGCTGTCGGCATCGTGCATGTGGCGACGCTCGACCGCAGCCTGATGCCTTGGATCATCGCCTCGCAGACCATTCCGATCCTGGCGGTAGCGCCGATGATCATCGTCGTGCTGGGGGCAATCGGCATCAACGGGCTGATCCCCAAGGCGATGATCTCGACCTATCTGTCGTTCTTCCCGGTCACCGTGGGCATGGTGAAGGGCTTGCGCTCGCCCGAGATCATGCATCTCGACCTGATGCACACCTACAATGCCAGCGTCTCGCAGACTTTCTGGAAATTGCGCGTGCCCGCTTCGGTGCCGTTCCTGTTTACCTCGATGAAGGTGGCGGTGGCGGCGAGCCTTGTCGGCGCCATTGTCGGCGAACTCCCGACCGGCGCGGTTGCCGGTATCGGCGCCAAGCTTCTGGCAGGTGCGTATTACAGCCAGTCCATCGACATCTGGTCGGCGCTGGTGGCCGGCTCGATCGTGGCAGCATTGCTGGTCATGGTGGTCGGCATTGCCGGACGCCTCGTCGACCGCGCCATGGGCGGGAGGCCGGCATGACCTGGCTGAAACCATCTTGGCAAGCCGTGCTGGCCATCGTGCTGTGCCTGGTCGCGGTCGCGCTTGGCGCCATGTCGAAACCGGAAGCGGCGGCGCTTGCCGACCCGACTGCCAGCTTCAACTATCCATATCTCGGAACCAAGGGGCTGATGCTCGGCCTCGGCGTGCTGGCGGCGCTGATCTCGATGGTCAGGATTCCGGCAGCCGCCGAAGCCTTGGTGCTGTTTGCCGGCGCCCACATCGTTGCCTGGATGCTGATATCGGGGATTGCAGGTTTCGAAGGCACCGCACTGGCGCCGTATTTCCTGCTGTTGACAGCCGTCTGGCTGCTCGGCTGGCGTTGCGTGGCGGTGCTGTCGTCGTTACGGCGGATGGAGAAATGGGCGCGGACAGGCTTGCGCCTGATCATCCCCGCCATCTTCGGCGCCTGGATTCTAATCATCTGGGAAGCGGTGACGCGTGGGGCGGGCATTCCCTTTATCCTGTTGCCGCCACCAAGCGCCATCGGCGTGCGCATCGCCAATTCACTGCCGGTGCTCGCCGCCGACGTGCGGCAGACAATCTTCAAGGCTGTCATCTTCGGCTATGTCGTGGGCAGCGGCGCCGGCTTCATCACGGCTGTGCTTGCCGACCGCGTGCCGTTCCTGCGGCGCGGGCTTTTGCCGATCGGCAATATGGTCTCGGCGCTGCCGATCATCGGTGTCGCGCCGATCATGGTCATGTGGTTCGGCTTCGACTGGCAGTCCAAGGCGGCGGTTGTCATCATCATGACCTTCTTCCCGATGCTGATCAACACGGTGGCCGGTCTTGGCGCCTCAGGGCACATGGAGCGCGACCTGATGCGCACTTATGCGTCGGGCTACTGGCAGACGCTTTTCAAGCTCCGGCTGCCGGCGGCGGCCCCTTTCATTTTCAACGCGCTGAAAATCAATTCGACGCTGGCGCTGATTGGCGCCATCGTCGCGGAGTTCTTCGGCACGCCTGTTGTCGGCATGGGATTCCGCATTTCGACGGAAGTCGGGAGGATGAACATCGACATGGTCTGGGCCGAAATCGCAGTTGCAGCACTTGCGGGTTCGGTCTTTTATGGCGTGGTCGCGCTCTTCGAAAGAGCAGCCACGTTTTGGCATCCCTCTGTCCGTGGTGGATAGGGGCGGTGGGTTTAGGGTGCTAACTTCAGAGGGTAAAAAAGATGAAAAAACTGATTATTCCCGTTCTGGCCGGCGCGATGTCGCTGGCCGCGTTCCAGGCAATGGCGGCCGACAAGGTGACGTTGCAGCTGAAATGGGTCACACAGGCTCAGTTTGCCGGCTATTATGTCGCCAAGGCCAAGGGCTTCTATGAAGCCGAAGGCCTCGACGTCGACATCAAGCCGGGCGGTCCTGATATCGCTCCTGAGCAGGTGATTGCCGGCGGTGGCGCCGATGTCATCGTCGACTGGATGGGCGGTGCGCTGGCTGCCCGCGAAAAGGGCGTGCCGCTGGTCAACATCGCCCAGCCGTTCAAGAAGGCCGGCATGGAACTGGTCTGCCCGAAGGACGGCCCGATCAAGACCGAAGCCGACTTCAAGGGCCACACGCTCGGCGTCTGGTTCTTCGGCAATGAGTATCCGTTCTATGCCTGGATGAACAAGCTTGGCCTGAAGACCGAAGGCGG
>JBDSLV010000550.1:0-7662 GCA_039916205.1 Mesorhizobium sp.
TCAGATAAGAGGGTCGATGATGGCCGATATTTCCTCAATCGACATCGCGCCTTTGTAGGTCTTCCCATTGATAAAGAAGGTCGGCGTCGAGTCGACCTTGAATTCATTGGCACCGCGCTTCTGGACCGATCTCACATCGTCCAGAAGTTTCTGGTCCGTCAAGCAGGCTTCGAACGACTCCTGTGTAAAACCGGCCAGCTTCGAGATTTGCAGCAACGCATCCTTGGTGTTGGCGACGCCAACCCAGTTCGCCTGCTGCCTGAACAGGACATCCACCATCGGGAAATAGTTATCCTTGGCGCAGCGCGCCAGCATAAAACCAGCTTCGGCGCTCGGGTCGAACGGAAACTCGCGCAGGATGTAGCGCGCCTTGCCGCTGTCGATATACTTGGTCTTCAGAGCCGGAAAAGTGGTTTCGGCGAAATGCGCGCAATGCGGGCAGGTCATCGATGCGTATTCGACGATAGTGACCTTGGCGTCATCCTTGCCCAGTTGCTTGTCCGGCAGCGCGCCCGGCTTCAAGAGTTCCGCCATATCCACCGTGCCCTGGGCTTCCGGGGCCGTGGCGGCCGCTGGCGTGGCCGGCGTTGCCGGCTTCGCGGGATCAGCAGGTTTTACATCCGCCGCCTTGGCCTGTTCGCCCGAGTCGCTGCATGCGGCGAGCAAGGCCACCGCCGGAATGGCGGCCAGCGAAGACAGCACGTTTCTGCGAGACAAGCTTTTGCCGAACGGGGAACGGGTCATACGAATCACCTGACTATGGTTGGATTTTGCAATGCAAAGGCACGAAAAGGCGAGAGTTGGCGCGGAATTAAGGCATTGCCATCCCCAATCCAATCGCGAAACCTGACAAGCGCGATCACGAATGCGCGAGATTGACGACAGACCCATGACCTTTTCCACGGGGGCCCATGACCTTTTTCAGGGGGGCCATGACTTTCTTCATGGGTTTGCGACTTTCTTCAAGGGGTTTGTGGCTTCCTTTCGCCCAGAATGGTCGCGCCGAGCTTTTCCAGCGTGGCACGCAACCCATCATCCTCGATCAGGCTGACCGTACCGGCCAATCTCGCTTTCTCGGCTGTGGTCAGCGGCCTGAGGCTCGGTTTCGGCTTGCCCCGGTCTGGCGTAACCGGCTTTTGCAGGATTCTGATCCGGCTGATGGCGTTGAAGCCGAGAAAGGCGTTGACCCGGTTGATGATCTCGCCGGTCTCGTGCTGCAGGTGCAGCGCCGCCATGCCTTCGCAAGCGATGACCAGCACCGCCGGCTCGAATGGATCGTCCTCATGCATGCGGCGCGGCCACTGGATTTTTTCGGGACGCGAGCGGCTGGCCAGCCGAGGCCCGGCGATCTCTTCCCATGACTGGACGAGGCCGATCGAAATGCCGGCCCGCTTGCGCAGCACCGGATCAAGGATCTTGGTCGCGAGATCGCTGACCGGGACGGGATTGCCGTAGGGCGTTCTCCCTGCCATGTACGTTCTCCAGCCACGACCCAAAGTTCGTTCCCGATCAATGGCACCCAACGACCAGACCCGCAAGCTCGCAGCCGGCAATAATGGCGACATCGCCACCCGCCTGCTCGGCTGGTACGACGTCCATCACCGCGAGCTGCCGTGGCGCATCACGCCGCGCGACCATGCACACGGGGTGCGCCCCGACCCCTACCGCATCTGGCTTTCCGAAGTCATGCTGCAGCAGACCACGGTCGAGGCGGTAAAATCCTATTTTCGCGCCTTTGTCGAGAAATGGCCCGATGTCGAGGCGCTGGCGGCGGCGCCGACCGAAGACGTGATGAAGGCATGGGCAGGGCTTGGCTACTATTCCCGCGCCCGCAATCTCAAGGCCTGTGCCGATCTCGTTGCGCGGCGCGGCGGCGGGTTTCCTGACACGGAAGCGGGTTTGAGAGAATTGCCCGGCATCGGCGCCTACACCTCGGCCGCCATCACGGCGATCGCCTTCAACCGCCCCGCTGCCGTTGTCGACGGCAATGTCGAGCGCGTCATCTCCAGGCTGTTTTCGATCGCAACGCCGTTGAGCGAGGCAAAGGCCGAGATCCGCGCCTATGTCGAGGCCATGGTGCCAACATCAAGGCCTGGCGACTTCGCCCAGGCGATGATGGATCTGGGGGCGACAATCTGCACGCCGCGCCGCCCGCGCTGCATGCTGTGCCCGGTGCGCGAGGACTGCAGCGCGGTTGTTTCAGGCGATCCTGAGCGTTTCCCGGTGCGCTTGCCCAAGGGCGAGAAACCCCAGCGGCGAGGTGCAGCCTTCGTCGCAGTACGTGGCGACGGTGCCATCCTGTTGCGCAAGCGCGAGGACAAGGGCCTGCTTGGCGGCATGACCGAGGTGCCGACAACTGGCTGGACCGCGCGCATCGATGGCGCCACCACGGAAAGCGCGGCGCCCTTTCCCGCCGACTGGCGGCGCGCCGGTCAGATTTCACATGTCTTTACCCATTTCGCGCTTGAGCTCGACGTCTTCCTTGCCCACACCGAGGGCGCGACACCGGCCGGCCATTTCTGGTCGCTGCCATCCGACGTCGCGGGCGAAGCACTGCCGACTGTCATGAAAAAGGCAATCGAGGCTGCGATACCCGGCGCGACGAAAAAACAACGGCCGCACTGAACGAGGACTGCATGACTGAAATCCGCCACATCGTTTTCGACATCGGCCGGGTGCTGATCCATTACGATCCCAACCTCCCTTTCAGCCGGCTTATTCCCGACGAGACAGAGCGGAAATGGTTCTTCGACAATGTCTGCACACATGACTGGAATATCGAGCAGGATCGCGGCCGGACCTGGGAAGAAGCCGAAGCGCTGTTGATCGCCGAGTACCCCGGCCACACTGAAAACATCCGTAATTTCCGCCGGCACTGGCATGAGATGGTGCCGCATGCCTATGACGACAGCGTCGCCATCATGGTCGGCCTGATCGAGAGCGGCCATGACGTGACCATGCTGACCAACTTCGCCGCTGACACGCTGGCCGAAGCCCGCAAGCGCTTCGATTTCCTCAACCTGCCGCGCGGCGTGACCATTTCGGGTGAAATCGGCCAGATCAAGCCGGATCGCGGCATCTACGAACATCACGTCGCCGCGTTCGGCCTCGAACCGTCAGCGACTTTGTTCATCGACGACAGCCAGAAGAATGTCGACGGCGCCAAGGCCGCCGGCTGGCATGCCCTGCTTTTCACCGATGCCAAGACGCTTCAAGCAGACCTTGAACGGCTCGGAATCAGGGCATGATCTGAATCGCTTCGACCGATCAGATGACAATCTGAATCAACGCGAGGCGGGCGGCAGGTAGGGGCTCAGGCCCCTGCCCGCTCCATGCCGAGCCGTGCAATGCGGCGAAGTTCGTCGATCGGGGTCAGGCCGCCGCTGCGCTCATAGTGCCAGAAGGTCCAGCCGTTGCACGCGTCCAGCCCCTGCACCTCGGCGCCGATCTTGTGGATCGAGCCGGCGCTATCGCCGATCGCCACCGTGCCGTCGGCACGCACCTTGGCAGCCCAGCGCTTCTTGGCATCGTAGAGTGTAGCGCCAGGCACCATCAGCCCGGTGTCGATCAGGCTGACGAAGGCAACGCGCGGTTCGGCACGCTTGCCGGTCAGCACGGTCAGGTCGGCGCTGTCCAGCGGGCGGACCGCATCAATGCGCTCGTTGGCGGCATCGATATAGGCCTGCTCGCGCTCGATGCCGACGAAGTGGCGGCCGAGACGCTTGGCCACCGCGCCGGTGGTTCCCGAGCCGAAGAAGGGATCGAGCACGATATCGCCCGGCTTGGTCGAAGCCATCATGATGCGGGCAAGCAGCGCTTCCGGCTTCTGCGTCGGGTGCAGCTTGTCGCCATTGTCGTTCTTCAGCCGCTCGCCGCCGGTGCAGATCGGAAACAGCCAGTCGGAGCGCATCTGGATGTCGTCGTTGGATGCCTTCATCGCCTCATAGTTGAAGGTGTAGCCCTTGCCCTTCTGGTCGCGTGTCGCCCAGATCATGGTCTCATGCGCATTCTGGAAGCGGCGGCCGCGAAAATTCGGCATCGGGTTGGTCTTGCGCCAGACGACATCGTTGAGGATCCAGAAGCCCAGATCCTGCATCTTGGCGCCGACGCGGAAGATGTTGTGGTAGGAGCCGATGACCCAGATCGTGCCATTGGGCTTCAAGACACGCCGCGCCGCCAGCAGCCAGGCGCGGGTGAAGGCATCATAGGCCTCAAAGCTCTCGAACTGATCCCAGTCGTCGTCAACGGCATCGACCTTTGACTGGTCGGGCCGGTGCAGGTCACCGTCGAGCTGCAGGTTGTAGGGCGGATCGGCGAAAATGACGTCGATGGATTTTTCGGGCAGCCGCTCGAGCGCGGCGACGCAATCGCCCTTGAGGATCGTGTCCAGCCATTCGGATTGCTGGGGAGCATGGGAAAGCTCGTCGAGAAGACGCACGGCAGACATTCTGACACCCAAGGCACGCGTTACTGTTTACTCCCCGTTATGGTTACCGATCAGCGTAAATATTCCGTGAAGGCGGCTTCGTTTGCGAAGGCCGGCTGGTTGGTGTATGCCCGCGCCGCTTGAGCCCTTCGCGGCCATTTCATTTCCCTTGTCCCGGATCATCATGCCCCAGCCAGACCTTGTCATTTTCGATTGCGACGGCGTGCTCGTCGATTCCGAAATCATCGCGGCCCGTATCGAAGCCGAATTGCTGACCTCCGCCGGGTACGAGGTATCGGCCGAGGAGATTGCCGAGACCTATGCGGGGCTCACCTTCAAGGACATCATGATGCGGGTCGAGGAAAAGTCCCGCATTCCATTCCAGGCCTCGATGATCGATCGCGCCGAGGAGATGGTGGACCGCAAGCTGCGCAGCGACGTTCGCGCCATCGACGGTGTGCACGAGGCGGTGGCGGCGGTGACGGCACCGCACTGCATCTGCTCGAACTCGCGCTCCGAGCGAATTGAATTCATGCTGGAAAAGGTACAGCTGCTGCCGTTTTTCGCTGGCCGAATCTTTTCAGCACTGGAGATACCGAGCAAGAAAACCAAACCGGCGCCCGACGTGTTCCTGTTTGCCGCCGAAAAGTTCAATGCGAACCCGGCGAACACGTTCGTCATCGAGGATTCCGTGCATGGCGTCGCGGGCGCCAAGGCCGCCGGCATGCGGGTGATCGGCTTCACCGGCGCGGGGCACAGCTATCCCGGCCATGCCGATGCCCTGACCGAGGCTGGGGCCGAAACGGCCATCCGCCGCTGGGCGGAACTGAAAAGCGTGATTGCCGCACTGTCCGAATGGTCGGACGCCTGAGAGCCCGCGCGTCCACCAGGACGCGCGGCGTTGGTCCGAACGCTCAGTTCGTGGCGGCGGCGCGCTTTTTCTTCTTGCCGCCGGACTTCTTGTCGGTGACCGCCGGGGCGGTCTCATCGTAGCCGGCAAAGACCTGATAGTCCTTGGCGCTGGGCTCTGGAACGACGACGTTGTTGTCGGTGAAGACGAACTGCGTGGCGGCCGAGGGGTCGCTGACCTGGACCTGATATTGGTGAAGCTGCGAATAGAGAACATCGTTGCCGTGCATGACGGCGATCCGGATCGGCATCGTGAGAGTGCCGGGAGTGAACATCGGCCCCGGAACGACCTTGCCGGCGATCGCCACCTTCATTGTCAACTGGCCGTTGGCCCGCAGGCAATCGCGGCTCACGTCGGTGACCGACGCCTGGTAGATGATCTTGGCCGAATCATCCGGCGGGGCAACAGTCGCATCCGCTGCGGCTTCAGCATCGGCAGCGGCGGCCTTTTTCTTCGGCTTCGGAGCCGCGGCCTTGGAGTAGGTGTTGAAGAACGCAGTACCGTCGCGCACCGACACTTTCGGACAGTAGGCCTGCAGCTGGCTGGCGAGAACCTTGGGGTCCTGCGGCGGCGGTGGCGCCGTTGTATCCTTCTTGCCTATGCCAAGGTTCAGGATTCCATTGTCGCTCGATTGGCAGCCGGCGGCGGCAAGCATAAAGCCGGCAAGCGCAAGACCCGCGACAAAGCGACCACTGAACGCGCGACCATTGACTGGGCGACCGCTGACTGAATGAAACGCCATAAACTGCTCTTCCCTCTCGCAAAGCTGGTGACGTATATCAACCGCGCGGCAAAAATGCGACTGAGCCAACGCAGAAATTAACCACTGCGCCGTGGACAAAAAGCCGGGCAAAAATGGATTGGTGACGATGCAATATGTGAGTACACGCGGGGAAGCGCCCGTGCTTGGATTTTCCGACGCCGTGCTGGCTGGGCTGGCGCGCGATGGCGGGCTCTACGTCCCACGCGAGTGGCCGCGGTTCTCCGCATCCGAGATCCGCGCCATGCGCGGCCTTGCCTATCCCGATCTGGCCATCCGCGTGCTGTCGCCGTTCCTCGGCGGCGAAATCCCGGCACCGGTCTTCGAACGCCTAGTGCGCGAAGCCTATGCGACGTTCCGCCACGAGGCTGTCTGCCCGCTGGTGCAAATTGGCTCGAACACGTTCGTGCTGGAGCTTTTCCACGGCCCGACGCTCGCCTTCAAGGACGTGGCCATGCAGCTTCTGGCCCGGCTGATGGACCATGTGCTGACTGAGCGCGACCAGCACGCCACGATTGTCGGCGCGACTTCAGGCGATACAGGCGGAGCGGCCATCGATGCCTTTGCCGGGCGCAAACGCACCGACATCTTCATCCTGTTCCCGCACGGCCGCGTATCGCCGGTGCAGCAGCGGCAGATGACGACATCCACCGCCGACAATGTTCATGCGCTGGCGATCGAAGGCAATTTCGACGATTGCCAGGGCCTGCTCAAGGACATGTTCAACGATCACGGCTTTCGCGATCGGGTTGCCCTATCCGGGGTCAATTCGATCAACTGGGCCCGCATCATGGCCCAGATCGTCTACTATTTCTCGTCGGCGCTATCGCTCGGCGCACCCGACCGCCCGGTTTCCTTCACCGTGCCGACCGGCAATTTCGGCGATATCTTCGCCGGCTACGCCGCCAAGAAGATGGGCCTGCCGATCGAGCGGCTGACCGTCGCCACCAACGACAACGACATTCTGGCGCGCACCTTTGCTACCGGCGAATACCGCACGAAAGGCGTCTTCGCCACCACATCGCCGTCGATGGACATCCAGGTCTCGTCGAATTTCGAGCGCTTGCTATTCGAGGCTTCCGGCCGTGAGGCTGCGACCGTGCGGCGCTATATGGACGGCCTAAAGCAGTCCGGCGCCTTCACCATCGAAGCCCAGGAAATCGCGCGGATACGCTCCGAATTCGACGCTGGCCGCGCCACGATGGACGAGGTCGCCACCACGATCCGCTCGACGCTGGCCGGCAGCAACTACCTGCTTGACCCACACACGGCGGCGGCCGTGCATGTCGCCAGCGGCAAATCCACTGGCGCCGTGCCGATGGTGGTGCTGGGCACGGCCCACCCGGCAAAATTCCCGGCTGCCGTCGAAGCCGCCAGCGGCGTGTCGCCCGCCCTGCCCGCATGGCTAGGGGGATTGATGACATTTGAGGAAAAATACACGGTACTTCCATCCGACCTGAAAATGGTGGAAGATTACGTCGGCCGCCGCGCGCGGGCGGCGCGTTAGGGAGTAGTAGCCATATGGGTGTTGAGGTAAGCCGTCTGTCGAACGGCCTGACAGTCGCC
>JBDSLV010000551.1:0-6630 GCA_039916205.1 Mesorhizobium sp.
CAGACCTTCTGCTGCTCGACGAGCCGACCAACTACCTCGATCTCGAAGGCACGTTGTGGCTGGAGAATTACGTCTCGAAGTATCCGCATACGGTTTTGCTGATCTCGCACGATCGCGACCTGCTCAACCGTGCCGTCAATTCCATCGTCCATCTCGACCAGAAGAAGCTGACTTTCTGGCGCGGCGGCTACGACCAGTTCGAGCGCCAATACACCGAGCAGAAGGAATTGCAGGAGAAGGGCCGCGTCAAGCAGGAAGCCGCCCGCAAGCACATGGAATCCTTCGTCGAGCGGTTCCGCGCCAAGGCCTCCAAGGCCAGGCAGGCGCAGTCGCGCATCAAGGCGCTGGAAAGGATGAAGCCGATCGCGGCCATCGTGAACGATACGGTTCGGCCGTTCTCCTTCCCCGAACCGGTCAAGACGGTGGCCTCGCCGATCGTGGCGTTGAACAACGTCAATGTCGGCTATGTCGAGGGTCAGCCGATCCTGAAGAAGATGACGCTGCGCATCGACGCCGACGACCGCATCGCTCTGCTCGGCGCCAACGGCAACGGCAAGTCGACCTTCGCCAAGCTTCTGTCGGGTCGTCTGAAGCAGGAGACCGGCACCATGACGGTGGCCCCGGGCCTGAAGGTGGCGATCTTCGCCCAGCATCAGCTCGACGATCTGCGCCCTGACGAAAACGCCTACGAGCATGTCCGCCGGCTGATGCCGGAAGCGCCGGAATCCAAGGTGCGCGGCCGCGTCGCCCAGTTTGGACTGACCACGGAAAAGATGAACACCGCCGCCAAGGACCTGTCGGGCGGCGAAAAGGCGCGGCTGTTGATGGGTCTGTCGGCCTTCGAAGGGCCGAACCTGTTCATCCTCGACGAACCGACCAACCATCTGGACATCGACAGCCGCGAATCCTTGATCCACGCGCTGAATGAATTTCCAGGCGCCGTCATCCTGATCTCGCATGACCGCCACTTGCTGGAAGCGACGGCCGACCGGCTGTGGCTGGTCAAGGATGGCGCGGTCAATCCGTATGACGGCGACCTGGAGGACTACAAGACCCTGGTAACAGGTGTCTCCGGCGACCGTCGCGAGCGGCGCGAAGCGGACAAGGCCTCAAAAGCCGACCGCCGCCGCGAGGCAGCCCAACGCCGCGCGGCGATGGAGCCTCTGGCCAAGGAAATCCGCGCCACGGAGGCGCTGATGGACCGCATCCGCAAGCGCATCGACGGCATCGAGGACGAGTTGTCCAACCCGGCGGTCTATGAAAAGGATCCGTCGACCGCGACGCGGCTAGCCAAGGAACGCTCGCAGCTCACCCAGACGCTGGCCGGCCATGAGGAAAAATGGCTGACCATGTCGGCCGAATATGAGGAAGGCACGGCGGAATAGGGCCGCAACGCTGGATGGAAAACACATCCTCAAAGTTCGATTGTCGAGCAAAACTGGCCCTACACGCCATGCCTGAAAGCCGCTAAACACGGGTCATGAACCAGCACGCCAAGCCCAGGATCGGCCATTCGGCTTGTCCGCATGATTGCCCATCGACCTGTGCGCTCGAAGTCGAATTACTGGACGGCAACCGCATCGGCCGCGTCCACGGCGCCAAGAGCAACAGTTATACGGCTGGCGTTGTTTGCGCCAAGGTCGCGCGCTACGCCGACCGCGTCCATCACCCCGACCGTCTGCTGAAACCGTTGGTGCGCGCTGGCGCCAAGGGCGACGGCGTCTGGAAGGAAGCGAGCTGGGAAGCCGCGCTCGATCTCGTCGCGGAGAAATTCATCGCGGCGGAAGAGAAATACGGCAGCGAGACGGTGTGGCCCTACTACTATGCCGGCACGATGGGGCTGGTTCAGCGCGATGGCATCGACCGGCTTCGCCACGCGAAAAAATATTCCGGGTTCTTCGGCTCGATCTGCACCAATCTGGCCTGGACCGGCTGGATGATGGGCGCGGGCGCGCTTCGCGGTCCGGACCCGCGCGAGATGGCGAAGTCCGATTGCGTGGTAATCTGGGGCACCAATGCCGTGGTCACGCAGGTCAACGTGATGACCCACGCCATCAAGGCGCGCAAGGAACGCGGTGCCAGGATCGTCGTCATCGACGTCTATGAAAACGCCACCATGAAACAGGCCGACATGGGCCTCGTGCTGAAACCAGGCACCGATGGCGCGCTGGCCTGCGCGGTCATGCATGTGCTGTTCCGCGATGGCATGGCCGACCGCGCCTATCTCGAAAAATACACTGACGATCCCCACGGCCTGGAAGCGCATCTGCGGTCTCGCACGCCGGAATGGGCGGCAGCCATTACCGGGCTCACCGTCGCCGAGATCGAAGCCTTCGCCAATCTCGTCGGCACAACGAAAAAGACCTATTTCCGTCTCGGCTACGGCTTTGCGCGTCAGCGCAATGGCGCGGTCAACATGCATGCCGCCTCCTGCATCGCGGCGGTCACCGGCAGCTGGCAATATGAGGGTGGCGGCGCCTTCCATTCCAATTCGGGCATCTTCAAGCTCAATCAGGACGTGCTGGAAGGCAGCCGGATGCGGGATCCCTCGATCCGCTATCTCGATCAGTCACGAACCGGCCCGATCTTGACCGGCGCCAGCGATTCGCTCTTTGGCGGTCCGCCGGTGACGGCGATGCTGATCCAGAACACCAATCCGGCCAACGTCGCCCCCGAGCAGCGGCTGGTGAAGCAGGGTTTTATGCGCGACGACCTGTTCACCTGCGTGCACGAGCAGTTCATGACCGATACGGCGAAACTCGCCGATGTCGTGCTGCCGGCGACGATGTTCCTGGAACATGACGACATCTACAAGGGCGGCGGCAACCAGCACATCACGCTCGGCCCCAAGCTGATCGAGCCGCCGGAAGGGCCGCGCACCAACCATTTCGTCATCGAGGAACTGGCCGGGCGCCTTGGCGTCTCGGACAAGCCGGGCTTTGGCCTGACCGAGCAGCAGCATATCGACATCATCCTGGGCAAGCGTGGCCTAGGCAGCTTCGCGTCCCTCAAGGAAGAAAAGTGGCTCGATCTGCAGCCTGATTTCGAAACCGCGCACTATCTCAAGGGCTTTGGCCACGCCGACGGCAAGTTTCGCTTCCGCGCCGACTGGGCCGGTCAGGCCGCACCCAACAGGCCACCAAAGAGCATGGGCCTGTTTGGCCCTGTGGCCCAGCTTCCGGAATTTCCCGACCATGTCGACCTGATCGAAGTGGCCGACGAAGCGCACCCGTTCCGGCTGGCGACGTCACCGGCGCGCAACTTCCTCAACTCGACCTTTTCGGAAACACCGGTGTCCAAGGCCAAGGAAGGCCGTCCGGAGTTGTTGCTGCATCCAGACGATGCGGCGGCACACGGTCTGGCTGAAGGCGACCGCGTCGAGATCGGTAATATCAGAGGCGAAGTGGTGCTGCATGCAAAGCTGTTCAATGGCCTCAAGCGCGGTGTTGTGATTGCTGAAGGCATCTGGCCGAACAGCGCGCATGAGCGCGGCGAGGGCATCAATGTCCTGACCGGCGCCGATGCACCGGCGCCTTACGGCGGTGCTGCCTTCCACGACAACAAGGTGTGGATCAGGCCGGCCGGCTGACCGCTCAGCTGGGCAGGGGCACCGTCAGCCCGACCTTGACCCGGTCCATGGCGACGAAGGTCCGGAACTTCCGCACATTGTTGCTGTCAAAGAACAGCCGCCGGGTCAGCGCTTCGTATTCGCTCATATCGGCCACGGTGATGATGAGGATGAAGTCGGCCTCACCGGTGACGTAGTAGCATTGCTGCACTTCCGGGGCAGCCGAGAATTGCCGTTTGGCGGCATCGATCAGTTCGGCGCGCTCGCTTTCCAGCTCGACCTCGACGAAGATGGTAATGGGCTGGCCGACCGCCGCCGGTTCGATCACCGCGACATTCGCGGCGATGACGCCGGTCTGTTCCATGCGCTTGATGCGGCGTTGCACCGCCGGTGCCGACAGGTTGACGGCCTCGCCGATCAGCCGCTGCGGTGTCGTGTTGTCCTTCTGCAGCACAGAGAGGATGGCGAGATCGAAACTGTCGAGTGCGGGCGATGTTATGGGCAGTTGGTGCTCCTGACGAAACAAACGTGCATTTCGAATGCCTCAATACAGCGCTTTTTGCGCTTGCCTTGCAATATAGTCTCGCAATTCCAAGGAGGCCTACCGATGTTCCTGCTCAACACCAACGCCTTGCACCGGCAGCCGCTCGACCCGGTCGACGCTGAAACGCTTGGAGTTGCCGGGGCCGATGCGGTCGAACATTTTCTGTCGCTTCGCGACAACCACCTGATGACACCGCTTCATGTGCTGCCGGCTTTGGCCGCCGAGCTGGGCGTCGGCTCTATCCATGTCAAGGACGAAGGCTTTCGCCTCGGTCTCGGCAGCTTCAAGGCGCTTGGTGGCGCTTATGCGGTGTTCCATCTGGTGCTGGAGGAGGCCAGCCGCCGGCTGGGCCGCCCGGTCGGCATCGCCGAGCTCAACCAGCCTGAGGTTCGCGCGGTTGCGGCCACCATGACGATGGCTTGCGCCACCGACGGAAACCATGGCCGCTCCGTTGCGCAAGGCGCGCAGCTTGTCGGCGCCAGGGCTGCGATCTTCGTCCACGCCGGTGTCAGCGAGGAGCGCATCGCGGCCATCGCCCGCTACGGCGCCGAGATGATCCGTGTCGATGGCAATTATGATGACTCGATCAGGGACGCCGCCCGCGTCGCCGACGAGAAAGGCTGGACCGTGGTGTCCGACACCTCTTGGCCGGGGTACGAGCGCATTCCGGGCCTCGTCATGCAAGGTTACACGGCGATCGTGCGCGAAGCGCTAAGCCAACTTCAGCAGCCGCCAACCCATGTCTTAGTCCAGGCCGGCGTCGGTGGCATCGCGGCAGCAATCGCCGGCCATCTCGCCATTCTGTTCGGCGAAGGCAGGCCGGTTTTCACCGTGGTCGAGCCGGCGCGTGCCGCCTGCATCTTGGGCGCTGCCAAGGCCGGGCATCCGGTCAAGATCGCGCATGGTGAAGCGACGGTGATGGCTATGCTCGAATGCTATGAGGCCTCACCGGTCGCCTGGCGGGTGCTGGCGCGTGTTGCCGATGCTTTCATGACAGTGGATGAGGACGAGGCGATATCAGTGATGCAGCGGCTGGCGCGGCCGCATGGCAAAGATCCGGCCATCGTCGCTGGCGAAAGCGGCGGCGTCGGCCTCGCCGGGCTGATCCGGGCAGTGACCGACAACAGAGCCGAGCTAGGTCTCGACGCAGCGTCGCGCGTGCTGGTCGTCAACACCGAAGGCGCCACCGACCCAAAACGCTACTTTGACCTTGTCGGCATGGGCCCGGCTGAAGTGCTGGCCGGCAAGGCCCTTGTCCTGGCGACGCCATGAGTTCGGTCGACTCACAGCGGATCCTTGGTCGTATTCGCGAATTGGGCGCCATTGGCCGTGAGGGCGCGGGCAGGCTGGTGCGGCTTGCCGCCTCCGATGCCGACAAGTTGGGCCGCGACCGCTTCGTCGGCTGGTTGCGTGAGGCCGGGCTTGATGTCGCCATTGATCGCTTGGGCAACATTTTCGGTATCTGGCGCAACGAGGACAATGCCGGACAGGCACCGATCCTGATCGGCTCGCATATCGACACGGTCATCGACGCCGGCATCTATGACGGCTGCTATGGCGTGCTGGCCGGACTGGAAGTGATTGAGACGCTCAAGGCGTCAGGGCTTGCCCCGTCGCGGCCGCTGGCGGTCGCCGCCTTCACCAATGAGGAAGGCGTGCGCTATGCCCCTGACATGATGGGCTCACTGGTTCATGCCGGTGGGCTCGGTGTCGACGAAGCGCTGGCTGCCGTTGGCACCGACGGCAGCACTCTCGGGCAGGAGCTGGCGCGCATCGGTTATGCCGGTGCCAAGGAGCCCGGCTTTCTCAAGCCCCATGCCTATCTCGAATTGCATATCGAGCAGGGACCGGTGCTGGAGCGTGAAGGCGTACAGATCGGTGCTGTGGAAAACCTGCAAGGCATTTCCTGGCAGCGCATCACCATCGACGGCGTCGCCAACCATGCCGGCACCACGCCGATGTCGATGCGCAGCGATGCCGGCTACGCGGCGGCGCGCGTCGTCACTTTCCTGCACGATCATGCCAAGGCTTCGAATACGCCGACCGTCGCCACCGTCGGCACGATGCGTCTTGAGCCCAACGCCATCAATGTCATTCCGTCGCGCGCTGTCTTCACCGTCGATCTCCGCAATCCTTACGAACAGCATTTGCGCGCCGAAGAGGTGGCGCTGGCTGCCCGTCTGGAGGAGATTGCCGAAACCGAAGGAGTGACCGTTTCGGTTGAACGGCTGGCGCGCTTTGAACCGGTGAACTTCGACCAGCGCATCGTCGGCCTGATCGAGGCTGCCGCCAAAAATCGCGGTCTTGTCTCGAAGCGCATGACCTCGGGCGCCGGCCACGACGCACAAATGATGGCGAGGATTGCGCCCGCCGCGATGATCTTCGTGCCAAGTGCCGGCGGCATCAGCCACAATCCGCGCGAGCACACCGGCGATACCGAACTTGTCGCCGGTGCCAACATCCTGCTTGATGTCGTCACCCAACTTGCGAGCTAGAGCATGATCCCGAAAAGTGGGTA
>JBDSLV010000552.1:0-12782 GCA_039916205.1 Mesorhizobium sp.
GCCTGACGCGAGGATTGGCGACGACATAGGCAATGTCGGTCAACAGGTTGGTGACCAGGAAGGCGAGGCCGCCGACGATGGTGACGCCGATGATCGCGGGAAAGTCGAGCGCGCGGGCCGCCTCGACGGCATAGGAGCCCATGCCCGGCCAGGAAAAGATGGTCTCGGTCAGCACCGCGCCGGTGATCAGATAGGCGAAGGAATAGCCGATGACGGTCAAGGTCGGCACCATGGTGTTGCGCAACGCGTGCACGATGACGACGCGCAATTCGCTCGCCCCCTTGGCGCGCGCGGTGAGCACGAACTCGCGGCTCATCACGTCCAGCATGTTGGCGCGCACCAGCCGCGATATGGTTCCCGAAACCGTCCAGCCGAGCACGAAGGCCGGCAGCAGCAGGTGCCACAGCGCGTCCTTGAAGACGGTCAGGTCGCCGGCCAGCAGCGAATCGATGGTCAGGAAGCCGGTGATGCCGGGCGGCAGTGCCAGGCGGGCATCGACCCTGCCCGGCCCCGGCAGCCAGTTCAGCAGCACGGAGAAGATGAACAGCAGGCCGAGGCCCGACCAGAACACCGGCAGCGACGAGCCGAACAAAGCGAACAGCCGCGCGCCGTGGTCGATCAGGCTGTTGCGGAAGTAGGCGGCCAGGACGCCTAGCACAATGCCGAGCGTGGTGCCGAAGATCATCGCGGCGAAAACCAGTTCGAGCGTTGCCGGCAGGCGATAGAGGATATCGGTGCCGACATTGCGCTTGGTGATGAAGGAGGTGCCGAGGTCGCCGCTCAGGAGGTTACCAAGATATATCATATAGCGTTCCGGCAGAGGACGATCGAGACCCCAGCGGGCCTTGGCCGCGGCAACCACTTCGGGATTGCTCATCTGCTGTTCGGCGACGATGGCGGTCAGCGGATCGCCCTTGGTCACCGTGGTGAGCAGGAAGGCAATGGTGACGATGCCGAGCACCAGGAACGGCATTGCGATAAGCCGGCGCAAAATATAGCGGGACACGTGGCTACCTTCACAAGGAGGGGCTTCGTAAGATGGCACAAGGCGCTGGGACATGCCATCGATGACAGCATATTGACAGCCTGCGAAAGCCGCTGTCAATATAAATGGAATTTAATTTCATTTTTGATCATAGCTATCAAACCGCACCGGCGGCACCGGCCCGACAGGCGGACACTCTCGCCAGAAAGACCCGCAGCGTGCGCAAGCGAGCAACCAAGGGCGAGACGGATGCCGACGGCGAAGGCACGCAGCTTTCCACCTCGCTGGTGCGCGGGCTCGGCATCCTGCGCGCTTTCCGTCCAGGCGACACCTCGCTCGGCAACCAGGACATTATCTCGCGCACCGGCCTGCCGAAAGCCACGGTATCACGCATCACCTATACACTGAGCGCGCTCGGCTATCTCCTGTATGACAAGGACCTCGGGCGCTACAGCCTGGGGCCATCGACGGTGGCGCTTGGTTATTCCGCGCTCAGTTCCAGCGCCGTGGTCCACCTGGCGCGGCCGCTGATGCAGCCGCTTGCCGACCTTACCGGCGCCGCCGTCGCCCTTGGCACGCGGGACAATCTCAACATGGTCTACCTCGCCAATTGCCGCTCGGAGAGCCTGGTGACGCTGCGGCTGAACCCAGGCTCCTATCTGCCGATCTGGAAGACCTCCATGGGGCTGGCCTATGCGGCGGGCCTGTCGAAGGAGGAACGCGACGGGCTTCTGCGGGCGCTTCAGGCAGCCGAGCCGGGGAACGCGGCAAAGATCAAGACGGCGATAGAGGATGCCATCGAGCAGCATGCGCGGCTTGGCTATGTGACTTCTTTTGGCGCCTGGCACAGCTACATCCACGCGGTTGGCGTGCCGTTCCGCCCGCGTGACGGCTCGCCGCTGGTCGCCATCACCTGCGGCGGCATCGGTGAGATCATTACCGAGGAACGTGCGCATGCCGAGATCGGCCCTGCCCTGGTGGCCATGGTCGAAGCGCTGGGCAACCAGCTTGAGGGAAATCCGGCGTCAATCTGACCGGGTCGTCAAGGGCGGGCATACGGCCAACTACAAATCCGCGTGACCAGGCAACGAAGAGCGCACGGCAGGCTTATAGTCCGCAGTGAAGTGCAGTGCCTTCGGATCAACGCGCATGGCTGTCATCTTTCGCTGCGATCTCGGCAGCCAGGGCGAAGAGTTTCCCCATTTCTGGGAACATACGGTCGGCAGCGGCCATGCCACGCTGGCGCTGCGCAGCGATTGGCAAGCGCAGATGCGGCGCGCGCGTGATGAACTCGGTTTTCGCCATGTCCGCTTTCACGGCCTGCTCGATGACGACATGGGCACGCTGATCGACCAGAACGACCAGCCGCTCTACTCGTTCTTCAACACTGACCAGATTTTCGATTTCCTGCTCTCGATCGGCATGCGGCCCTTCGTCGAGTTGAGCTTCATGCCGACGATGCTGTCGTCGACCAGCCAGATCATCTTCCGCTACCGCGCCAATGTCAGCGCACCGCGGGATTATGACCAATGGTCGGTGCTGATCGCGAAGCTCGTCGCGCATTGCGTCGATCGCTACGGTCTGGAAGAAGTGCGCCAATGGTTCTTCGAAGTGTGGAACGAGCCCAATCTCGAGGCTTTCGGCAGCGGCAAGCAGGAGGACTATTTCAAGCTGTATGCCGCCACGGCAAAGGCGATCAAATCCGTCGACGGGCAATTGCAGGTTGGCGGTCCGGCGACCGCCGCCAATGCCTGGATCGAGGACTTCCTCGCCTATTGCAGCCAGAACGACCTTCCCGCCGACTTCATCAGCACACACCACTATCCGACCGATGCTTTCGGCAAGCCGGGCGACGACACTGAAACCCAGCTCTCGCAGAGCACGAGGAGTGTGCTGCGCGATCAGGCACGGGCCGCGCGCGGCCAGGCAGGTAGCCGGCCGCTCTACTATACGGAATGGTGCACCTCCTCGAACCCCCGCGATCCCATGCATGACGAGCCTTATGCCGCCGCCTTCATCGTCAAGACAGTGATGGAAGCGAGAGGCCTGGTGCAAGGCTACAGCTATTGGACCTTTTCCGATATTTTCGAGGAGAACTACTTTCCCTCCGTGCCCTTTCACGGCGGCTTTGGCCTGATGAACCTTCACGGTGTCGCCAAACCGGCCTATCGTGCCTTCGAACTTCTGCATGGCCTTGGAACGGAATTCCTCGCCGTGGACGGCAACCATCCAACGGTCGATGCCTGGAGCCTGCGCGATGGCAATTCGGTGACTGTCCTGCTTTCGAACTTCGCCCTGCCACGCCACCCGATCGAGGACGAGACCGTGCATGTCGAACTGCGCAATGCCCCGGAGCCCATCATGACCACAGTCCGGCGCGTCGATGCCGGAAGCGCCAACGCCAAGGCGCTGTGGGTGACCATGGGAAGTCCGGACTATTTGAGCCCGGCAATGGTCGATCAACTTCACACCGCCTCGGCAATGCGCGAGGAACGCCAGCCTGTCTCCCGGCACGGCAGCAGTGTCGAATTCGACGTGACCGTCCCACCGCTGGGGGTCGCGGCCATCAGGCTGGAGTTTGCGTCATTTGCCTAGAGTAGAGCCTGCCGCATTGTCCGATGACGATCTACTGGAGCGCTATCAGCGGGCCGCTTTTGGCTATTTCCTGGAAACCGTGAACCCGCAAAACGGTCTGGTCGCCGACACGTCGCGGCCGAATTCGCCGGCCAGCATCGCCGTCGTCGGTTTCGCGCTGTCCTGTTACCCGATCGGCGTCGAGCGCGGCTGGATGACGCGTGGGGCGGCGGCGAAACTGACCATTGCCGCGCTGCGCTTCTTCTGGACCAGCCCGCAAGGCAGCGGCGACGAGGTCACCGGTCACAAAGGGTTCTACTACCACTTCCTCGACATGCGGACCGGCCTTCGCGTCTGGCGCTGCGAATTGTCGATGGTCGACACGGCGCTGCTGATCGCCGGCGTGCTGGTGGCTGGCGCTTATTTCTCGCAGGACACTAAGGAAGAAGCCGAGATCCGCGAACTGTCCGAGGCGCTCTATCGGCGGGTCGACTGGCGCTGGGCGCAAGGCAGCAGCCCCACCTTGCGACAGGGCTGGAAGCCGAAAAGCGGCTTTCTGCACTATGGCTGGGAGGGCTACAACGAAGCGACGATCCTTTACGTCCTGTCGATGGCATCGCCCGATAGCCCGACCTCGGATGACAGCTATGCCGGTTGGACCGCGACCTACCAGTGGGAAAATATCTACGGCTACGACGTGCTCTATGGCGGCCCGCTGTTCATGCACCAGTTCTCGCATGCCTGGCTCGATCTCGACGGGATCCGCGATGCCTTCATGCGCGAGAAGGGCTCGGACTATTTCGAAAACAGCCGGCGCTCCACCTACCTTCACCGGGAATATGCGCGGCGTAACCCCTACGGCTTCGAGGGCTATGGCGAAAACCTTTGGGGTCTTTCGGCAGGTGATGGGCCCGGAGGGTTCCGCACCAGCGTAGAGCGGCGGCGACATCGGTTTTCAGGCTACGCCGCCCGAGGCGCGCCCTTCGGGCCGGATGACGGAACGATCGCGCCCTGGTCCTATCCGGCGTCGCTGCCCTTCGCGCCTGACATCTGCGTGTCAGCGCTGCGTCATATGGGTGACCGCTATCCCGAAGTGATCGACAATTTCCGGCTGCCGAGCGGCTTCAATCCGACACTGGCGAACCGGCGAAAGTTCGGACGACACGGCTGGGTGTCGGAGGGACACTACGGCCTGGACCAAGGCATCGTCGTGATGATGATCGAGAACCACCGCTCACGTCTGATCTGGGACCTGATGCGGTCAAATCAGCACATCCGGCGCGGCCTGCAAAAGGCCGGATTCAGCGGCGGTTGGCTGGAGCAACCGGCCGCTTCCTCGAAAGGCGGCCGCGATGTCGCATGAGCGGACGAAGGCCGCCGCCTTCCCGGTCGACCGCAACGACGCGGAGTTGATCGGCGACGCGCATCCGCCACATTGGCGAAACCCCGAGCCGGATGGTCCCTACAATCTGGTGGTTATCGGGGCCGGGCCGGCCGGGCTCACCGCAGCGCGTGAAGCGGCTAGTCTCGGCGCGAAAGTGGCGCTGGTCGAACGCGGCCTGATCGGAGGTGCCTGCGTCAATGTTGGCTGCATTCCGTCAAAGGCGCTTATCCGTACATCCAGGCTTTATGCCGACATGCGTGACGCCGAACAGTTTGGTGGCGACACGCCCAAAAACCTCCGTGTCGACTTTCAGCGCGCGATGACAAGGATGCGGCAAATCCGGCAGCGCATCAGCCATGCCGATGCGGCCGACGCTGTCGCCTCTGGCGGCATCGACCTTTATTTCGGCGAAGCGCGCTTTGCCGGCCGTGACACCGTCGCGGTCGCGGGAAAAATCCTGCGCTTCAAGAAGGCGCTGATTGCCACCGGTGCCCGCCCCAACCTGCCGTCGATCCCTGGGCTGGTGGAAGCCGGCTATCTCAGCAACGAGAACATGTTCGACCTCGTCTCTTGCCCCGAACGACTGCTGGTCATCGGCGGCGGGCCGCTCGGTTGCGAGGCGGCGCAGGCGTTTTGCCTGCTGGGCGCCAAGGTCGTCCTGGCACAGAGAGAGCCGATGTTCCTGCCTGGCGAGGAGCGCGACGCGGCCCAGATCCTCTCGGACGCCTTGGCGCGCGAGGGCGTCGAGGTGCGCCTGAACACGGAAGTGGTGGCGGTTCGGACGAAAGACGGCAAGAAGTTTGCCGACATGGTCCGGGATGACGAGACGACGACAGTCGCCGTCGACGAAATCCTGACCGGCATCGGCCGTTCGGCAAATGTCGACGGTCTCGATCTGGAACTCGCCGGAGTCGCCTATGATACCGCTGGCATCAAGGTGGACGACCATCTCAGGACGACCAATGATCTGATCTATGCCGCGGGCGATGTCTGCCTTGAGCACAAATTCACCCATACGGCGGAGGCCAGCGCCCGCATCGTGGTACGGAACGCGCTGTTTCGCGGGCGAAAGAAGCTGAGCGAACTGGTGGTCCCATGGTGCACCTACACGGATCCGGAGATCGCTCACGTCGGCCTTTACCCCGCCGAGGCGCGCAAGAACGCCATACCGGTCAAGACCTATACGATACTGATGCACGATGTCGCCCGCGCGGTGATGGATGGCGAGGAGGAGGGGTTCGTCAAGATCCACGTCAAGGAAGGATCCGACCGAATCCTCGGCGCGACGGTGGTTGCCAGCCATGCCGGTGAAATGATCAATGCCGTCTCGCTCGCCATCGCCTCGGGCATGGGATTGAGCGCGCTCGCCGATGTCATCCATCCCTTCCCAACGCAGGCGGCAGGTATCAAAATGGCTGCGGACGCCTACCGGCAGGCAAGGCTGACACCGCTGCGCAAGCGGCTGTCCGATCGCTGGCTGGCGTGGTCGCGGCGATGATCTCCGCGAAAGCAGGCACCAGCGCTTGACGAGAGCGCCGTTGCGCTAAACAAGTTGAAGTGACTATGAGAGCCTTGGAAAACTCCTGAATGCAGCCTCGTCCAAGACCGGAATACACAAGCATAAACCCGACGCGGAGTTGCGGCTGCCCTGGGAACCTTGCTGCCTCCGGGGGTCAATGAGTTTCGTGGGCACACAACTGGACGTCGCCGACGCCAGATCGATCCCCAAGTCCGAGTGGCGCACGCTGGTCGTATCTCATGATCCGGCCTTTCCCCCCGCGTCCGGGGCGGACCTGAGAAATTACGGCAACGCGGAGGGCGCGGCTGCACTTGGTCCGGTATGCCTCGTGTCGGTTCAGCCACAGGCGAACCCATCACATCCATCCGATTCCATGGTTCGCACCGAGGCCTTGTCGATCGCGGGAGAGCGTGGCTCGGCTTCAATCGGTTGGTGGCGTATCCGGGCCGAGAACCGCATCTCGCGTTCCGCCCTGGCGCGCCTCGAGACGCTTGTCCGCGAATTTCGCCCGGACACCATCGTCATCGAAGGCATAGGCCTGTTCAAGCTGCTTCGGCCTTTGCGGCCGTTGGCGAAACAGCTCATCCTCGACATGCACAATGTCGAATCCGATCTGGCAGGACAGCCGCACAGTGCCGACAAGGCGCAATCGACAGCCGCCATGATCGCCGCCGGCTTCGGTCTCAGGCGCCTTGAGAGAAAAGCGCTTGCAGTCGTCGACAGGGTCTGGGTCTGTTCGCGCCGGGACCATGACAGGCTGACGGCTCTGTCGCGGCGCGCGGTGCCGATCGATATTATCCCGAATGGCATCCCCCGCGCCGAGAGCATTCCGGTGGAACTGCCGATGCAGCCGGCGGCGGCCGGTGGTTTCCCGCTCATCCTCTTTGTCGGCCACCTCGGTTACGGCCCAAACATCGATGCCGCACAGCGGTTGGCTAGCGTCATATTGCCCCGTATCCGGCAGAAATTGCCGGATGCGAAACTGGTTCTTGCCGGCCGATTTCCCAAACCGGCTGTGAATATGCTTGCCACGCTGCCCGGCGTCGAACTTGTCGAAAACCCTGGCGACGTGGCGCCGTTGCTGTCCGCAGCGCATCTCAGCATCGTGCCGCTTGCGGCTGGCGGCGGCACGCGCATCAAGGTCCTCGAGGCCATCGCGTGGGGCGTTCCGGTGGTCGCGACGCCTCTGGCGGTCGAGGGCCTGGACCTGGAACAGGAGGTGCTGCTGTCGGATTCGGATGAACGGCTCGCTGACCTGGCAATCGAGCTCTGCATGGACCCCGAACGCATGGCGCGGCAGCGCATGCGTGGGCACGAAGCCGTGTGGTCCAGGTTCGGACCGCAAGCCGTTCGAAGCGCCATTCGCAGTGGACTTGGGCTCGACGATGCCGGCAAATGACTGTTGTGCCTTGTCCCGCCGCAAATCCATGAGCTGCCAATGATCCCTCCAATCCTGCATCAGACATGGAAGACCGATACCGTCCCTGCCCGCTTCCAGGACTACGTGGCGAGTTGGAGACGGCACCATCCAGACTGGACCATGATGTTCTGGAACGACCGGATGCTGCTCGAATTCGTGGCCGAGCATTATCCGGATTTTCTGCCGACCTTTTGCAATTATGCAAGCGGCGTGCTGCGCGCCGACGCAGGGCGCTATCTGCTGCTGCATCATTTTGGCGGCGTCTATGCCGATATCGATTGCGAATGCGTCGCGCCGTTCGACCCGATCATGAACGAGGACCGGATCGTGATCAGCACCGAACCCGCTTCGCATGCCCGCGTTCAGGCCCGGTTTCGCGGCCTGCCCTACCTCCTGTTCAACGGCACGATCGCAAGCCCGCCCAGGCATCCGTTTTGGCTGCATCTCATCTCCCTGTTGCCGGGGCTGGTCCATGCCAAGCAGGCGATCGACGCGACCGGCCCTTGCGTGCTGACATCCGCGCAGCTCGGGTATGGCGATCAGAGCGCTTTCGCCATACATCCCCCCGCCTTGTTCACGCCAATCGATTCGGCTGGCAGCCGGGACGACGAAGCTGGCAGCCCAACACTCTCGATCCACCATTGGGCAGGAACATGGTGGACCCCGGAGCCGGCGGCACAGTGGCGCACCAGGCTCCGGAGCAGCGTCTATCGGTCCTGGCACCACCTGACGCGCGGTGAACATCTCGATGAAGCAGCGGCGAAAGCAAGTGTCGACCAGGCGGTTCTCTCGAGCCCTCCGCCTTCGGGCCAGAATGTCGCCATCCTAGTGCCGCTTCGGGACGCTGCCCAGCATATCCAGCCATTTCTTGAGGCCCTGCAGGCACTCGATTATCCCAAGAAGCAGATCAAACTGGTTTTCTGCGAAGGCGACAGCCACGATGGGAGCTGGGAGACATTGCGAGCGGCGACACTTCCATTAGCCGGCAAATATCGAGATGTCCTGCTTCTGCAAAAGCAGGTCGGCGTTGATATCGACCGAGCCAAACGGGCCAGGCCACGATTGCAGCGCGTCAGGCGCGGCGCGATTGCCAAGGTACGCAATCACCTTGTCGATCATGGGCTCGATGCAACCGACGACTGGGCGTTGTGGATGGATATTGACGTCTGGCGATTCCCCGACGATTCCCTGAAGCGCCTGATCGCCGCCGGCCACCGCATCGTTGTCCCGAACTGCCTGAAAGTTGCCGGCGAAGGCAGCCTTGATCTCAACAGTTTCGTCACGACCCGGCACGCGAAAGACTATCGCTACTATCGTGACATACGCGGCGGCCTCTACCAGCCTCCCGCCAACGGGCAAGGCCGCCTGTATCTCAGCGATGTCCGACATCTCGATAGTATCGGCCTCGATGCGGTCGGCGGCACCATGCTTCTGGTCGATGCCGCATTGCACCGTGGCGGTCTTCGATTCCCGGAGATACCCTATCGCGACCTTATCGAAACCGAAGGTTTTGGCGCACTCGCCAATGACCTCGGCATCCGGCCCATCGGACTGCCGAAACTCGAAATCCTGCATGTCCCATGGTGAAAGTGGCCGGCGATCCGCCTGCCCAAGCTCTCGCCGACTTACCTCGGGCCTCCGCGCCAGCGACGCAGCCCGGTCCGGATAAAAGAGGTATAGCCAAACGGCAAGGATGACGGGCCAGACGAGTGCCTCGGCAATGTCTTCAAGCGTTCATGCAAAAGCGCCATCAGGCGGTATTCCGGGGATTTGTCGAGGCCGTGCAGGCGCCTGGCGAGAGATTCGGGCAATGGCTTCGACCGCCAGGCAAAGTAGGCCTGATACGCTTGTGGCGTTGCGGCCAGATGGTGAAGGTAAGCGGCAAGGTCCGCTGGACTGCTGAAGTCGGCGGCATCGATGTACGAATTCGGCGGAACGAACTCATCGACATTCGGCGCACCGAGATAGACGGGTACAGTGCCGGCGCGTAGTGGCTCGAACATCTTCTCGGTCACATAGTCAGGCGCGACCGAATTCTCCAAGCCAAGGCAGAACTTGTACCGGCCGATGGTTTCAATCTTCGTTTCCGAGCCCAGATCAGGCCCCTCTATCGATCGATTGCGCATGAAACTGCCGTAGGAATCAATCCCGATGTGGCGGGCAAGCTCGGTTGCGAATGCTTCGCGGCCGCTGCGGTTCACCCCAGAAGACTGAAAAAGCGCGACCGGAACCGTTTGCGTTTTCAGCGGGATCGCCCTTGCCCTCGTGTTTTCCCACCAGATGGCTCCCGGCAGGTAGGGCCACCAGACATCCGATCCGGCTTCATAGGTCATGGTGACATCGAAATGCCTCATGAAATGAGGATCGGTCATGCGGTGGTAGTTCTCCTTGCTCTCCATCGACCGGCCTACCCAAAGTTGGCCAGGATATTTGCGGGCGTCGCCCATCTCGCGGAAATCCGGAATGTGAAAGATCACCGCCGCGGCTTCAGAGAGGCGCCGGCGGTCATTGGTCCATTGCAGCGGCAATTCGGTTTGCGACATCTTGGCGAGGTCGACGGGCCTGCCGAAGGAGGACGTGTAAAACAGGATAAGCGGATCGTTTGAGGGCATAAACAGGCAGTTACCTAGTCCAATGGGCAAGAACATCCCCGACGCAGAGGCGACCCATATAGCAGGAGTTCGCAATCCACCACATCGGAGCCGCTTTCGCCTTTACGGCATCGGAGTCGGTGAGCGGCAGGAGTAACCGGCATCAGGCGACGGCCTCGCTCTTTCGCAGCTGGCTGACGATCTCGTCGGCCGCGTCGGCAATGTGTTTCCTCAACAGCCCAGCGGTTTGCGCGCCATCCTTGCGGCGATAGGCATCGAAAAGATCACGATGCTCCCGCAAGGCTTTTGCTTGTGCCTTGGCGGGCTCTATCTGCAGGCGCAGATAGCGGTCGGCGGAACTGTAGAGCGTCCGCACGACAGCCATCGAGCGTGGCCGCATCGCCGGCTCGAGCAAGGCTGTGTGGAACGCCCAGTTGAGACGGCTGAGTTCCTTGGGAGACTCGCCCCGGCTGATGGCGACCTCATAGGCACGCATCGATGTCTCGACCGTGGCAATGTCATCCTCCGATGCACGCGCGATCGCTTTCTCGGCCAGGAAGGGTTCAAGCTGGATCCTGGCATCGAACAGGTCGATGGCGTCGTCCGACGACAGCTCCGCCACCACCGCGCCACGGTGCGTCCTGATGACAACGAGGCCGTCCGCCTCCAGTTGGAGAAGCGCCTCGCGCACCGGAATGCGGCTGACGCCGAGCTCGGCGGCGATGGCCTCCTGACGGATCTGATGTCCGCCGGGATAGTCACCGGCAATGATCAGGCCAGCAATGTACTCGGCCACCATCGCCGTCACGGTCTGGCGTTGCAGCAGTGGCTTGTTCGTCGTGGCCATGGCGCGTCCCGTGTTCAATCCTGCAGCTTGAGCCGTTCGATCGCCGTCTCGATGACGGCGGTGACGCGCGCTCGTTCCTCGCCGACCAGCGGCAGGCGTGGCGCTCGGGTCCATTCTGGCGCGCCATAGACGAGATGCTCGGCCATCTTGATGTACTGGACCAGCTTGACATGGGTGTCGAGGTGAAAGGACGGCGTCATGATGCGGTAGAGCTCGCGCGCCTTGGCAAAATCACCGCCCGCGCACAGGTTGAAGATCCGCACACACTCCTTCGGCCAGGCATTGGTCATGCCCGAGACCCAGCCGATAGCGCCAAGCGCCATGCTTTCGACGATCTGGTCGTCGACGCCACAGAAAATGTCGAAACGGTTGCCCAGTTCGATGAACATGTCGGTGACCCGGCGCACGTCACCGGTCTCTTCCTTCACCGCGACGATCGTCGGGCAATCCGCCAACACCTTGAGGATGTCGGGGGTGACATCGACGCCATAGGCGATCGGATTGTTGTAGATCATGATCGGCAGATCACTGGCGCCGGCAATCGCCTTGTACCATTCGGCGGTTTCGCGCGGATCGGTCTTGTAGCCGAGGCTTGGGAAAACCATCAGGCCCTCGGCGCCGAAATCCTCGTATTTGCGGGCAGCCGCGATGGCGTTGGCGGTCGATATCTCGGCGAGGCCCGATAGGAGCGGGACACGGCCGGCGACAACCTCCCTGGCGGCTCGTACGACGGCTTCACGCTCCTGTGGCTGAAGCGACGCATTCTCACCCAGCATCGGCAGAACGATGATGCCGGAAACGCCATTGTCGATCAGGCGATTGATGCTCGCCTGCGTCGCGTCGATATCGACCGAGCCGTCATGGTTCAGCTTGGTCGTAACCGCCGGGAACACCCCCTGCCAATGCGTCATTGTCGTGCCTTTCCTGCTTGGATCTTTGCATATTGTAAATTGGATCCAATCTTACAATATGCAAAATCTGGAATCCAGAGCGAACCTCGTTGAAGGTCGCGACATGACGCGGCCGAACATTGGCGCGCCCGAGCACTCGCGCCATGGCGGCGCGCTATTTCAGACCAAGAAGAGATGGGCCAAGGGCCGACGCGGCAAAATCACGGCCTAGGCACGCGAGACGTTTGCCCCCAGCGGCGAAGCGGCTTCAGCCGTGCAGTTCCCTTGAGATCGGCGGGCCGATCTCAAAATCCGTGAAGGTGACCTCAAAACCCTCACGCTGCGGCGAGCAGCACATCATGCCGACATCGACGGACTTCGAAGGCGGGAAATAGGCCAGCCGGACCGGCTTCCAGTGACCATCCGAGGCGTCCAGATACTGTACGCGGATCGTTTCGGCATGACGGGTCAAGCGGATCCTGATGCCGTCGGGATTTGCCGGAATGTTGGCCAGGGACCAGTCCGAGGCATCGTTGGTGACGACGACGGAAAAATACATCAGCCCGTCGGTG
>JBDSLV010000553.1:0-3721 GCA_039916205.1 Mesorhizobium sp.
GGTTATGGCCGGCATCCGCCTGGCCGATCTGTCTGAAAAGCATAACACCAGCCGCGTCGTCCGCTCGCTGCCCAACGCGGCGGCAGAGGTGGCAAAATCCTACACACCATGGATCGCCACCGACGACACCACCGAAGCAGACCGCGTGACCATACGGGCTGTGTTCAACGCCTGCGGCGTGCAGGATGAACTCGGCAGCGAGCGAGACATCGACTATCTCACAGGGCTCACCGGATCCGGGCCAGCCTTCCCTGCCCTGCTGGCGGACGCAATGATGCGCGACGCTGTCCGCTTCGGCCTTTCGCCTGATATTGCACGCCGCGCCGTCAACACCGTGCTGGCAGGCACTGGCCGGCTGCTCGAACTGCGGGATGCCTCTCCCGCCGACACGGTTGAAGCCTTTCTCGACTATCGCGGCACCACCGCCGCCGCGATAGAAACCATGCGCGAAGCCAGTTTCGCCGAAGCGGTGGCGAAGGGACTGGCGGCGGCTTTCAGGAAGTCGATCGAGATGGGCAAGGCCTAGTTCACGCTGTCGAACTTCTGCAGATCGACAGGCGCCGCCTTGCGCAACTCGATCCCGTCGAGCGAGGCGTTCTCCAGCGACACCCGCGCCGCCGCATCGATGTTGTGGATCATGTCGTCAATGTCGGCATCGCCATGTGCCGGGTTCATGGCGATCATCACCGTGCGGTTGAGGATGTCGAGCGAGTGCTTGCCGAGGTCGTCGGCGTAGTTCAGCCGCAGGCCCTTGTTTTCCGGCAGCGTGTAAGGGTTGAGCGCCGGGTGATGCGCGCCCTCATGCATCAGCACCTGATCCCATTGGGTGAAGTTGTGGCGGCCGGTCTTGCCGGCGATGACACTCGGAATGGTCTTGGAGAAGGTCTGCGCCGCCTGCTCGCTCGGCAGGAGATACATGATCTGCGCCGCGCAATCATCGTCCGGGCTGTTCATCGGCGATGGCGTCAGGCCGAGATTGCCGAGATGACGGGTGCCGGCCAGCACTTTTTTCTTCTCCGCCCGCATCGCGTCGATGATGCCGTCGAGCCGGTCGAGCTGGACGTTGAGCATCGCCCCCATCAGTTCCGACGCCCGCGCCCCGATGCCGGCGAAGGGCTTGATGCTGTCGCTGCGGCCTTGCCAGTAGAAATGGCAGGGATCGATGGCGCAGCGCGCGCGCTCCGCCACTTTCGGATCGCTGGTGGCGATGCCGCCGCCTTCGCCCGAGGTCATGTTCTTGAAGTAGTTGAAGGAGTAGGCGCCAGCATGGCCGATCGAGCCGAGCTTGCGCCCTTCATAGCCGCCGCCGATGCCCTGGCAGACATCCTCCAGCACCAGCAGGCCGCGCTTGGCAGCGATGTCCATGATCGCGTTCATGTTGCAGGCAGCACCCCACATATGCACCGGGATGACCGCCTTGGTGCGCGGCCCGATGGCTTCGCGCAGGGCGGCTGGATCGATGGTCAGGCTCTCGTCGATGTCGACGATGACCGGGATCGCCCCTACCGAGAGCACCGCCGTTGCCGTCGCCATATAGGTGTGCGCGGGAACCAGGACCTCGTCGCCGGGGCCGATGCCGAGGCCGATCAAGCCGGCGGCAAGCCCATAGGTGCCGCTGGCTGCGAGCGCGAAATGCTCGACGCCGAGATGCTGGGCGTAGCGCGCCTCGAAACGGTCGCACTCGCTGTCCTTGCCATAGCGGAACAAGGCGCCCGAGCGGATCACCCTGGCAATGGCTTCGATCTCTTCTTCACCGGCACTGTACATGGCAGCCTCCGTTCGTCTGATGGTGTGGACAGCTGTACGCCTGCAGGTCCTGTTTGAAAGAACCACTCCGCCGCGATCGGACCGGACCATGTTGCCGCCAGCACCTCGTTTCTGGCCGGGATACAAATCGTACCCATCCGAATTCGGCAAAGTGGCTCTGTTGGACAGACAGGTTTCGGCGTTCCATTCCGGCCAGTTGGGCAAACGGCGGGTTCCATGCAGCACGGAACACACTTTGGAAGACCCTCGGAACCGGAATGCCGGCCTGAAGGCGCCCGTCCGTGACCGCCGCCGGCGCCAGACGCAGGATTGTGCTGCATGAAGACGATGTCGGCATGTGCCACGGCGCCAACAGCGCCTTCCTCGAACTGAGCCGTCTGGGTGTCTGCAGTTCGGGCGCGGTCATGGTGCCATGTCCCTGGTTCCTCGAAATGGCCGAGAGTGCTGCCGCTGACCCGAGGCTCGATCTCGGCGTCCACCTGACGCTGAACAGCGAAAAACTCCACTACAAATGGCGACCGCTGACCTCGCCGTCGCGTGCCGCCGGACTGACCGACGAATACGGCTTCTTCTGGCCGGATGTGGCAACGACACGCCGCAAGGCGGTGCCGCAGGCTGTCGAGACCGAGCTGCGCGCCCAGATCGACACCGCCTATCGCGCCGGCATCGACGTCACTCATCTCGATGCACATATGGGCGCGGCGCTGTCGCCGGAATTCTGCGACATCTACATCCGGCTTGGTCTGGAATACCGCCTGCCGGTGCTGTTGACCCGCACGCTTGCCGCCTACTCGCCCAACGACAATCTGGTCGGCGTCACCGAGGAGGGATTTCAGCGCGGCGTGGTCCAGGCGCGCGACCAGGGCTTTGTCATTTTCGACGCCGCCATCCAGACGACATGGAGCCGGCCGCGCTCCAGGCCGGTCGAGCCGGCCTACAGGGCGCTGATCGAAGGCGTGCGCGAGGGGCTTACCTTCTTTTGCCTGCATTTCAACGCGCCGGGCGAACTCGAACTGATCGAACCTCGCGCGGCCTATATCCGCACCGAGGAATATGAACTGTTCCGCGACCAGGGTTTTCGTGGCTGGCTGGCAGGACAGGACCTCGACATTATCGGCATGAGGCCGCTGCGCGAGGAGCTTCGCGCGACACTTTCAGCCCGGGCGTCAAAACCCCAGGGCGCACAGCAAATGGCATCGGCAAGAGCCCGCAAAGCGGCCATCCGATCCACGACGTGAGCCGGTCCAGAGACCATCTCACGGCATGAGGAGAACGAAGCCTGCCCATGACAGGCTCCGCGACTGCAACGGCAAATGGGAGAGTGAAATGAAGACAGTGTTGAAAATGGCATTGGGCGCGCTCGTCTCGGCGAGCGTTCTGGCGGGCATCGCGCATGCCGCCGGATTGAAGGACCCGAAGGATGTTCGCGTCACCTTCGTCGTGCATGGCTCGGCCTCGGACCCCTATTGGTCGGTGGTCAAGCGCGGCGTCGATGATGCCGCCAAGCTCACCGGCGCCAAGGTCGATTACTACGCGCCGCAAGTGTTCGACGTGGTCGAGCAGGCAAGGCTTCTCGACGCGGCGATCGCCACCAACCCGGACGGTATCGCGGTTTCGATCGCCGACGCCAACGCCCTTGGCAAGTCGGTCAAGGCTGGGCTTGCGGCCAACATTCCGATGGTGGTGCTGGATTCCGGCGAGAAGGAAGGCGCCGAGCTTGGCACGACCATGTATGTCGGCACCGTTTCCGAATACGATTCCGGCAAGAAGGCCGGCGAACGGCTGGCCAAGGAAGGCACGCTCAAGGTCGTCTGCATCAACCACGAGGTCGGCAATGTCAGCCTCGACCAGCGCTGCCAGGGTTTGAATGATGGGCTGAAGCCATCGGGCGGCGGCACCGAGGTTCTGGCCGTGTCGCCCGATCCGGCCGACGTCCAGCGCCGCACCGAAGCCT
>JBDSLV010000554.1:0-4710 GCA_039916205.1 Mesorhizobium sp.
GCACCGGCAGGCCAAGCCCGCCAAGCACGGCGCCGGAGCGAAACTTGTCCTGGCAGAGCGCGAACAGCGAATCATCGGCGCCGATGGTTTTCAACCCGCGCAGCCGCGCCAGCGCCGGCGCGGCGCCGCCCCTGAAATAGGCGATGCCGTCGGTCAGCGTCCAGACCAGCGTTGTCTTCGGATCTTCCCCGGCGAACACCGTCAGCGCGTTATCGAGCGCTACCGGCGTGAAAGCCAGGCCGCGCGTCAGGCACGCTGCGGCGAGCGCGTCGAACTCATGGGCAAGATCGGTCGACTGCGCCAGATAGGAAGCGATCTCGCCGGCGCGTTCGGGTGCATGGCCATCAGCGATCAACCTGTCGAGACAGGCCTTTTCCGGCTCGTAGACCAGCAGAAGCTTTGGGCGTGGCATGGCGGAAGGTTCCTGTCGAAGACTGATGTGCCGATCCACCATCGCACCAGCCGCCGGCCCTGCTTTTCCAGAATCCGACACGTGCCGGACGCCTGCACGACAGAAGCGTCAGATCAGCACGCGCGGCTCAAAGCGGCCCTTGACCTCGATATCAAGCAGGAAGGTCTTGCCGGCCTGAGGATCGAGCTTGCGCTGTTTGTCGTCCTTGCCTTTCCAGGCCGAGGTCACCGCCAGCCGATCGGCATTCTTGCCGACGAAGGCCGGGCAGGACGGTTGGGTCACCGGCATCGCGATCGAACGCACCAGCTTGCCGTCAGGGCCATAGGCCTTGACCACACCGCCGCCCCAGACCGCGTTCCACAGGATGCCGTCGCTATCGAGCACGGATCCGTCGACGTAACCCTTGGCGGAACGGTGATCGACGAACACTTTCGGCTCGTCAACCGGCAGGCCGGTCGCCGGGTCGCAGCCGACCCGCATCAAAAGCCCGGTCGACGTATCGGTGTAATAGGCGATCGCGCCGTCTTCGGTAAAGCAGATCGAATTCGACACGGTGATGTCCGAAAACAGCTGGCGCAACTCGCCCTTGAAAAACCAGTAGATCGAGCCCGCGCCCTTCTCCTCGCCCTTGCCCATCGTACCGACCCAGAAGGCGCCGCAGGGGTGGACGCGGGAATCGTTCGAGCGGGTGACCGGATTGTCGGCTTCGATCGCCGTGTGCAGGGTCATCTTGCCGGTCGCGACGTCGCGGACAAACAGGCCGGTCTCGGTGGCGATCAGCTGGCGCTGGTCATCGATGATGGCGATGGCGCTGGCCATCTGGCCAAGCTCATGCACATTGGTCGCGCCGCCCGACAGGCGCCTGTCCAGAAGCTGGCCGTTGACGATGTCGAACCAGTACAGCGTATCGGTGGCGGGATCGTAACTCGGCCCCTCGCCGAGCTCGCAGATGTGGTCGGAAAAAACGGAAACGATCGCTTCGCTCATCATGCTTCCCCGTAGACCGCGTCCCAGGCCGCGACGGCGGCGACCGCGCGGGCCGCCACGTCGTCGACGCTCATGCCCGGCTTGAACAGGCTGGAGCCGAGACCGAAGACCGTGACTCCGACGGCCTTGTAGCCGGCAAAGTCCTTCTCCGAGACGCCGCCGACCGCGCCGACCAGGGTCTGCGCCGGCAACACCGCCCGGATCGCTGAGATGCCACCCGCACCCAATGCGCTCGCCGGAAAGAATTTCAGCGCCGAAGCGCCGAGCCGGATGGCCTGGAAGGCCTCGGTCGGCGTGAACACGCCAGGCATCGTCACCATGCCGTGATGCATCGCACGCGTCATCACCTCGGCATCGATGTTGGGGCTGACCAGCAATCGGCCGCCCGCCTTGTGCAAATCATCGACATTGGCCGCGGTCAGCACCGTGCCGGCGCCGACCAGTGCCGTCTTCGGCAGCGCGCCGACGATACTGGCGATCGAGGTAAAGGGATCCGGTGAGTTGAGCGGCACTTCGATCGCCTCGATGCCGGCGTCGAACAGCGCGTGGCCGATGGCCACCGCCTCGGCCGGCTTGAGGCCGCGCAGGATGGCAACCAGCCCACGCTTGAGTTTTGGAAAGGGCGCGGTTTGGCTCATCGGGCAACTCCTGTCTTGGCGATCATGTCTTGGCAATCATGCCGTTCTCACGCGCGGCCTCTACCAGGCCGGCCCGCACCGCTTCGTCCGCGTCGACGGTGCGCACCGTCAAGCCGGCAAAACCGAGCGCTGCCCGATAGAGCGTGGCGAGCGCGCCGGATGCGACCAGCACGACGGATGCCGCGCCGGCGCCATGGCGGCGGCGCGCCGAGGCGATCTCGCCGCCAATCAGCAGGCCAGACAGGCAAGCGGCGGCATCGTCGGCCTTCAGGTCCTGAAGCAGACCGGCGGCGCGGATCGAAAACAGCCTCGAGGTGACATCGCCACCTTCGGCCAATGCGGTTTCGCACCAGCTGCGGAAAAACGGATTGTCCGAAGCAACCGGCTTTGGCTGCTCGCCCAGTGAATGGCGCAGGATCGAATGCGCTGATAGCACCGAAAACAGCTCTCCTGTCGGCCAGGTGCCGAAACCGGCAACGGCGCCGTCCTCGACCGGCACCCATTTCGAATGGGTGCCGGGCATGCAGACCAGCTGGCGCCCCTTGGCCGGCAGGCCGGCGCCGGCAAGCTGGGTTTCCTCGCCGCGCATGACGTCGGGCGCGTCGGCCTGGCGCTGGGCAAGGCCCGGAACGATGCGGATATCACGGTGCTGGCCAGGAATGCGGGCGGCACCGGCAAGGATGGCATCGATCGGCGCAGGCACAGTGACATATGAAGCTTCGATCCAGCCCTGACGCGAGCCGGCCATGCCGCAGATGATGACCGGCAACGCCTCCGGCGCTCCCATGGCGGTCAGATGGCCTTCGAGAATGACCGAAAAGCCTTTTTGCTGGGCGGTGATCAGCCCGTCATCGCCACGGCGCTCGGCAAGAACGTTTCCCGCTCCGTCGATCAGCCAGACCCGCATGCGGGTGGTGCCCCAGTCGACGGCGGCAACTGCCGGGACCTTGCTCACAGGAAGCCTCCATCGACGATCAGCATCTGCGCGGTCAGCATGCGTGAGGCATCCGACGCCAGGAACAGCACCGTGCCGACGATGTCATCGGCCTCCATGACCTGCTTGATGCACTGCTTGGCGACATGGGCGGCCAACGCCTGCTCGGTCACCCAGAGCTCTTTCTGGCGCTCGGTGATAACCCAGCCGGGCGCGATGGCGTTGACGCGGATACCGTCGCTGCCGAGCTTGCCAGCAAGCCCCTTTGTGAGACCGAGGATGCCGGCCTTGGCCGCCGTATAGGCCGGCATGTCAGGATGGTTGATCAGGTAGGAGGTGGAGGTGAAATTGATGATCGAGCCGCCGCCGGCCCGCTTCATGCCGGGGGCCACGGCCTGGGCACTGAAGAAGTGCGGGCGCAGATTGACTGCCTGGTTGTTGTCCCAGAACTCCACCGTGACGTCTTCCACGGCGTGGCGATCGTCCAGTGCCGCGTTGTTGATCAGCACGGTCACGTCGCCATGCGCCTCGGCTGCCCTGGCGGCGGAAGCACGCAAGGCCTCGATGTCGCGTATGTCGGTCTTGAGGTAGAGCGGGCGCTGGCCGTGCTCCTTCTCGATGCGATCGGCCAGTGCCATGCTCGGGCCGTCGGCGATGTCAATGAAAGCGACCTTCGCGCCCTGGCGGACAAAGCCTTCGGTCAACGCCGCACCTATGCCGGACCCGCCACCGGTGATCAGCACCGAGGCTCCATCGAGGTCGGCAAAACGCGCCGATGGCATCATGATTTTTTCTCCCTGCGTGATCGGCGCGCATCCTAGCCAGACACGTCGGGCGGGCAAGGGCGAAACGGCGGATTTTTCGGCTTATGTCAGACAAAAAGCCGCGATGGCCTCGTGCTGACGCCTCAAGGCTCAGATCGGTGCGATGGTTTGCCGGGTCAGATCGCCTTGGCGCGCAAGGCGCCCCGGAACGAATCGCGCAGATAGCCAAGCGTGGCGTCGGCGTCGGCTGGCCGGCCGAACAGGTAGCCTTGCCCCCCGGCGCAGCCAAACTGGACGAGACGGTCGGCCTGGGCTTCGTGTTCGATGCCTTCGGCGACGACATCCATGCCGAGCCCTTCGCACATGGCCAGGATGGCCCGGATGATATGTTCCGACGGGCGGTCATCAAGGATCGAGGAGACGAAGGCGCGATCGATCTTGAGCTTGTCGAAATGGAATTCGCGCAGGCGCCCGAGCGAGGATTGGCCGGTGCCGAAATCATCAAGCGAGACGCGGATGCCGACGCGGCGCAGATCCTCGACGATCTTCTCGGCCGAGGTTGGATCGTTCATCAGGCCGGTCTCGGTGATTTCGATTTCCAGCCGGCGCGGGTCAAAGCCGGTGCGGTCGAGGATCGCCAATATGTGCAGGCCGGTGTTCTGGTCGACGAGTTGCGACGGCGACAGGTTGAACGACAGGAACAGGTCCTTCGGCCAGCTCCTGGCGGCTTCGGTGGCCTTGCGCAGCACCAGCTGCGACAGCGGCCCAATGATGCCGCGCTCCTCGGCGATCGGAATGAAGACCGTCGGCGGCACCGAGCCGAGATCGCGGTCGGTCCAGCGCGCCAGCGTCTCGAAACCGACGGTGCGGCGGGTGTTGAGATCGACGATGGGCTGGAAATGCGGCTCCACCTCGCCGGCGGAGACGGCGCGGCGCAGCGCCTGCTCGATGCGGGTGACACGCTTGGCCGCCTCT
>JBDSLV010000555.1:0-19139 GCA_039916205.1 Mesorhizobium sp.
AAGGTCGGCAATGGCGCCTTCATGGAGAAATCGCGCGACGCCACGGCGCTGGCCAACAGCCTGGTCGAGGTCGCCAACGGTGCCGGACTGAAAGCCTCGGCGCTGATCACCGGGATGAGCGAGCCGCTGGCGTCAGCCGCCGGCAATGCGGTCGAGGTGCGCAACGCGGTGGATTTCCTCACCGGACGGCTTCGCGACCGCAGGCTGGAGGATGTGACGCTGGCGCTGGCCGCCGAGATGCTGCAATCGGCCGGGCTGGTGTCATCCAATCAGGACGGCATGCGGCGCGCCACCGAAACGCTTACCAGCGGCCGTGCCGCGGCCACCTTCGCGCGCATGGTGGCGGCGCTCGGCGGTCCTGCGGATTTTGTCGAGAGGCCGGAGAAATACCTTCCGGCAGCGCCGACGGAATTCGTTGTAAGGGCGAGCGGAAACGGCTTCGTTACCGGCATTGCCACCCGGGACATTGGCCTTGCCGTGGTTGGGCTTGGTGGTGGCCGCACCAGGCCGGATGACAAGGTTGATCCGGCGGTTGGCATCACCAGGCTTTTGCCGCTCGGCGCCGAGGTTCGAGACGGCGAGGCATTGGCGCTGATCCATGCCCGTTCCATTGCGGATGCCGAAGCCGCGGCAATGGCGGTGCGCTCGGCCTATTCGGTCGGTGCTTCGAAGCCGGCGGCCGACAAGAGTGTCATTCGGCGGATTCTGCCGCGCGGCTGAAATCAGAAAAGTTTCCGGCTTTTCGGTCTACTGAACGAGCAGCAATGCGCCGTTCTGGGCCTGGTATTTGTCGAGCCGGTTGAGGAAGCTCATACCGATCAGATTGGTGCGCAGCGCCTTGTCGTCGAGCACGATGGCCTGCACGTCGTTGACGGTGATGCTGCCGATCTGCAAGCGGTCTATCATCACCACGGCAGCCTTGATCGAGCCGTTGGCGGTGTTGACCTCGCGGTTGAAATCGGACGCGTTCAGCGACAAGCCAATCCTGCGCGCCGTCGAGCTGTTGACGGCGACAAGCGTCGCGCCGGTGTCGATCATGCCATCGACCTGACGGCCATTGAGCTTGAATGTCGAGGAGAAATGGCCACGCGCATCGGCGTTGACGACAACCTTGCGGCCAAGCAGTTGCGGCGTCGTGGGCTTGTTGGGCACCGAAACCAGGTTCACGTCCGGTTGCGACTCGTCCGCCGTCTTGGCGGGCGGCGCCGATTTCAACAGGCCGTCGAAAGCCCGCGGGTTTGTCTGATAGATGATCGGGATCGATGCCGATATTCCGGCAAACACGCCAAGGATGAGAAGTTTTTGCAGCATGGATCGGCCTTTGTGGGAGCCGATCCTTAGTCCCGGGATGGTGTTTGCCGCTTTAACGCCAGCCGAAACCGTGCGTTTTCGTAAACGATTGGTAAACGCGGCTACTTGGTGCCGTACATCCGGTCACCGGCATCGCCGAGCCCTGGCATGATGTAGCCCTTCTCGTTGAGCTGACGGTCGATGGAGGCGGTGAAGACCGGAACGTCAGGATGCGCCGTGGTAAAACGTTCGATGCCTTCCGGTGCGGCCAGCAGGCAGAGGAAGCGGATGTTGGTGGCGCCGCGTTCCTTCAACTTGTCGATCGCCGCGATCGCCGAATTGGCGGTGGCCAGCATCGGATCGACAACGATCACCAGCCGGTCTGCGAGGTCGCTCGGCGCCTTGAAGAAATATTCGATCGCTTCGAGTGTCTCGTGGTCTCGGTAGAGGCCGACATGGGCGACGCGTGCCGCCGGCACCAGGTCGAGCAGGCCTTCAAGCAAACCATTGCCAGCGCGCAGCACGGAGGCGAAGACCAGCTTCTTGCCTTCCAGCGTCGGCGCTTCCATGGTTTCCATCGGCGTCTCGATTGTCGTCGTGGTCAGTTCGAGGTTGCGGGTGACCTCGTAGCCGAGCAGCAGCGAGATTTCGCGCAGCAGCCGCCGGAAGCCGGCGGTCGATGTTTCCTTCTTGCGCATGATGGTCAGCTTGTGCTGGACAAGCGGATGGTCGACGACGGTGACGCCCTTCATGGTGTTCTCCTGAATTCCAGCTGTTGGAACGACCCTATCGGCAATGCGTCCCGCAAGGAACCGTTTGCCGGCACCGACCACAGCTTTGTCGAAGAAAATCAGCGTGCGCTGCCGTTCAGGCGGGCCAGAAGGGCAGTCTTGGTCTTCCTGTCGACGAAAGCGGCTTCGATGGCCGTGCGGGTGACGTTGGCCAGCGCCTTCTCGTTCATGGCGAAATGCTCGGCGGCGATGTCGTATTCGCGCTTCAGCGATGTCCAGAAATAGGGCGGGTCATCGGAGTTGAGCGTCACTTTGCAGCCGGCCGCCTGCAAGGCCGGAAACGGATGGTCGGCAAAGCTGTCGAAGACTTTCAGCGCGATGTTGGAGCCAGGGCAGCACTCCAGCACCACGCCTTCGTCGGCGATGCGCCTGACAAGGTCGGGGTTCTCGATGGCACGCACGCCATGGCCGATGCGGGAAGGCCGGATGTGGTCGAGCGCCGCCGCCACACTTTCCCAGCCCATCAACTCGCCAGCATGGATGGTGATGCCGAGCCCCGCTTCACGCGCGATCTCGAAGGCACGCACATAATCCTCGAAATCGCCCATCCGCTCGTCGCCAGCGACGCCGAAGCCGGTCACCAGCGGATTGCCGCAGCGTGCGGCGAAGCGCGCCGCCTGCTCGATGGACTCGACGCCGACATGGCGCACGCCGGTGACGATCATGCGGCCCTCGATGCCGGTCTTGGCCTTGGCGCGGGCCATGCCTTCACCAAGCGCATCTGTGTAGGCCTTGGGTGACAGGCCGGCCCTTTTCGCATGGTCCGGTGAGGTGAAGACCTCGGAATAGATGGCGCCGTCACGGGCAAGGCTTGTCAGGTAATGGTCGGCCAGCCGCGCGTAATCCTCCTCTGTGCGGAACAGATCGGCGGAGAAATCGTAGGCTGCAAGGAAGGAGGTGAAATCGTGCCAGACAAAGGAGCCATTCTGAATATAGGGCGACGTGTCCTTGCCGTATTTACGCGCCTGGCTGATGACAAGTTCGGGCGCCGCCGCCCCTTCGATGTGGCAGTGCAGTTCTGCTTTCAAAGGCATTCAATCTTCCCGTCTGGTCGGTCCAGGTCGCAAACGCCCACCACCTGGAAGCGCGGCCGAACACCGCGCCTTAAACAATAGCGCCCGCACCATCGATCGGCTATGGTCCCGCCGGTTTTATGACGGATCAAAAAAATGTCAGTTGAGCGAACCACGGCCGCGGGCGGCATGGAAACCTCCTATGGTTTCAAGCGTGTAGGGGCTGAAGACAAGCAGTCCCTGGTCAACGATGTTTTCCACAAGGTTGCGAACCGCTACGACCTGATGAACGATCTGATGTCGGCCGGCCTGCACCGACTGTGGAAGGACGCCATGGTGACATGGCTCAATCCTCCGAAGCGGGCGGGCTGGCGCGTGCTCGATGTGGCCGGCGGCACAGGAGACATCGCCTTCCGCATCGTCGAGGCCAGCCATGGCCATGCCCATGCCACGGTGCTCGATATCAATGGTTCGATGCTCGCCGTCGGTCGTGACCGCGCCGAGAAGAAGGGCATGTCGCGGAATACCGATTTCGTCGAGGCCAATGCCGAGGAACTGCCTTTCGCGGATGCCACATTCGACTCCTATACGATTGCTTTCGGCATTCGCAACGTGCCGCGCATCGATGTCGCGCTTGGCGAGGCCTTCCGCGTGCTGAAGCCCGGCGGCCGCTTGCTCTGCCTCGAATTTTCCGAAGTCGAAATGCCGCTGCTCGACAAGGTCTATGAGGCCTGGTCGTTCAAGGCCATTCCGGCGATCGGCAAGGCGGTTACCGGCGACGGCGAGCCCTATTCCTACCTGGTCGAATCGATAGCCAAATTTCCCAACCAACAGAATTTTGCTTCCATGATCACCCGCGCGGGCTTCGATCGCGTCTCGTTCCGCAACTATTCCGGCGGCATCGCGGCACTTCATTCGGGCTGGAAGCTTTGAGGCTGACCCGCATTTTTCATGATCGATGTGGTGCACGCCGGTTCGCAAAGCTGGCAGGGCGAGTACACTCATGAGCACAGTTGCCGCTGGATTTCGGCTTGTACGGGCCGGCTGGGTGCTGGTCCGCGAGGGTGTCGTCGCTGCCTTGCCGGGCGAGGAATTGTCAGGCCTGCCGAAATTCGGCTGGCGGCTGGCGCGGCTGTTCACCCGCCGCCGCGCGCTGGCCTATGAGCGCAGCGACCGGCTGGCCAAGGCGGTGGTCCGGCTCGGCCCGTCCTATGTCAAGCTCGGCCAGTTCCTGGCGACTCGGCCCGATGTCGTCGGCAATGACATGGCGCTCGATCTCGCCATGCTGCAGGACAAGATGCACACCTTTCCGAAGGCTGAGGCGGTCGCGGCGATCGAAGCTTCGCTCGGGCGCAAGATCGGTGATCTCTACACGCAATTCGGCGATCCTGTCGCGGCGGCCTCCATTGCCCAGGTTCATGCCGCCGACACGGTTCGTGACGGGGTCACCACCAAAGTGGCGGTCAAAGTGATCCGGCCTGGCGTGCGCCGGCGCTTCTTCCAGGACCTCGAGAGCTATTTCCTTGCCGCCCGCCTGCAGGAGAAATACATCCCGTCGTCACGCCGGCTGCGGCCGGTGGAGGTGACCGAGACCCTGGCGCAGACCACCAGGATAGAAATGGATCTCCGGCTTGAGGCGGCAGCGCTTTCGGAGCTCGGCGAGAACACCAGGGATGATCCGGGCTTTCGCGTGCCTTCCGTCGACTGGGAGCGCACCGGTCGTGACGTGTTGACCATGGAATGGGTCGACGGTGTCAAGATGAACAACATTGCCGGCCTCGAAGCCGCCGGTCACGACCTGAAAGCGATCGCAACCAACCTCATCCAGTCGTTTCTGCGGCATACGCTGCGCGACGGGTTCTTCCATGCCGACATGCATCCGGGAAACCTGTTCGTCGAAGCAAGCGGCACCATCGTCGCCGTCGATCTCGGCATTGCCGGCAGGCTCGGCAAGAAAGAGCGCCGGTTCCTTGCCGAGATTCTCTACGGCTTCATCACGCGCGACTATCTGCGTGTCGCGGAAGTGCATTTCGAGGCCGGCTACGTGCCGCGCCAGCACAATGTCGCGGCCTTCGCGCAGGCGATCCGGGCGATTGGCGAGCCGATCCACGGCCAGCCGGCCGAGACGATTTCCATGGCCAAGCTTTTGACGCTGCTGTTCGAGGTGACCGAACTGTTCGACATGGCGGCACGGCCCGAGCTGATCCTGCTGCAGAAGACCATGGTGGTGGTCGAGGGCGTGGCCCGCACGCTCGATCCAGCCTTCAACATGTGGAAGACCGCAGAACCGGTGGTCGGCGGCTGGATCGCCGGCAACCTTGGCCCGCGCGGCCTGATGGTCGATGCGCGTGATGGCGCAAAGGCGCTGCTGACGCTGGCTCGGCAGGCGCCGGAACTGGCAGTGCGCACCGAGCGGCTGTCGCGCGAGATCGACTTGATGGCCGAACACGGCCTGCGCTTCGACGAGACCACGGCGCGGGCCATCGGCAAGGCTGAGGCGCGTTACAGCCGCTCCGGGCGGCTGGCCCTGTGGGTGATTGCGCTGACGCTGCTCTACGTAGCCTGGCAGATTTCCTAGGCCAGTTCCACGCCACGTTTAGGGCAATTGAGCACAGCCTTGTCACGAATTGATTGCATTGCTATCATTGATTTCATTTTTTGGATCAAAGTGCAATCACATGGCCAGCATCACAATTCGCAACCTTGATGATGAGATCAAGGAGCTTCTGCGCCAATTGGCGGCTGAGAACGACCGCTCCATGGAGGAGCAGGCAAGGGTGATGATCCGCGCCGCGGTCGAGGGGCAACTCGGCCCGGTCGGGCGCATTGATCAGATCGAAAAGACACTGCGTGAACTGGCAAGCTCGCAGAGGCCGGGGACGCTGGCCGTTGCCGCAACCAAAAGTCCGCCGCGAGGCGCCCTTTCCGGCAAGCGCATCCTGCTCATCATTGGTGGTGGCATCGCTGCCTACAAGGCGCTCGACCTGATCCGCCGGCTGCGTGAGCGTGGCGCGGCGGTGCGTGTCGTCATGACATCGGCCGCGCAGGAGTTCGTCACGAGCCTGTCTGTCGGTGCGCTTTCCGCCGACCACGTCTTCACCGAACTGTTCGACCGCCAGGACGAGCATGATGTCGGCCATATCAGGCTGTCGCGCGAAGCCGACCTGCTGGTGGTGGCGCCGGCGACCGCCGACCTGATGGCCAAGCTCGCCAATGGCCACGCCAACGACCTCGCCTCCACGGTGCTGCTTGCGACCAACAAGCCGGTTCTCATGGCGCCGGCGATGAACCCAAGAATGTGGGCGCATCCGGCGACGCGCCGCAACCGCGCGACACTGCAGAAGGACGGCATCGCCTTTGTCGGCCCGGCCAAAGGCGAGATGGCCGAGAGCAACGAAACCGGCGAAGGCCGCATGGCTGAACCGCTGGAGATCGTCGCCGCGATCGAGGCGCTGCTCGATGTCAGCCCGAAGCCGTTGTCGGGCCGCAAGATCATCGTGACGTCTGGTCCCACGCATGAGCCGATCGATCCGGTGCGCTATATCGCCAACCGTTCATCGGGCAAGCAGGGCCATGCCATCGCGGCGGCCCTGGCAAGGCTTGGGGCCGATGTGCGGCTGGTCTCGGGCCCGGTCAACATCGCCGATCCGATCGGTGTCAAAACCATTCATGTCGAACGCGCCGAAGAGATGCGCGATGCGGTGGAACAGCTTCTACCGGCAGATGCGGCCGTGTTCGTGGCCGCCGTTGCCGACTGGCGCACCCAGAGTTCGGCTGGTGAAAAGATCAAGAAGGTAGCCGGCGAGGGGCCGCCAGCGCTGCAAATGGTTGAAAATCCCGACATTCTCGCCGGCATCGGCCATCACAGGCAGCGCCCGTCGCTGGTGGTCGGTTTCGCTGCTGAAACGCAAGATCTGGTCGCCAATGCCGAGGCCAAGCTGAAGAAGAAAGGCGCTGATTTCATCGTCGCCAACGATGTCTCGCACGAAAGCGGCATTGGCCCTTCGGGCGTGATGGGCGGCGACCGCAACCGGGTCCGCATCGTCTCGAAAACCGGCATCGAGGAATGGCCGGAGCTGAGCAAGGACGAGGTGGCGGCACGCCTCGCGGCCATGGTCGCTGAACGGCTGAAGGCCGTCGTCGTCTAGATCACGATCTCCGGCTGGCCCGAAAGGTGATCAGGCTTTGGGACTGCTGCGATGCGGCGGCGTTTTCCCCTGGGTCGCCGACGACTCGTTCGCTTGCATTGCAAGGCGCAGCGCTCTCAGTCTGGCGGTTTTGTCTTCGCGCGCTACTCTCTCGGCGGCAATGATGATCTGAGATTCGCGCTTGGCGCGTTCGTCGCGCTCCGTGTCGACCTTCGCGCGGTTCATATGTCGCTCGCCCTTCCGGCCAGCACGTCGAAATGAACACTTCTGCCACGTTGCACGGCAAGCTCAACCACCAGGTTCACAAGCTCGGGATCGGAGAGCGCACAGTTCGGCATGGCCGATTTCAACGCCAGAAGCGCGTGTGCCGTTGATATGGGCGTTGCCACTGTCTTCCTGCTGTCAATGTACTGTTCCGCGACCTGCCGGAATGTCGGTTTCTGAATTGTCGTCATCTCGCCAAATCCTCCTCCGCGTCACGGTGTAACGAGGCGGCGGCGTTGACGATTACAAATGATGGTTCCGCGACTTTTTCCGTGCAGTGGCTGGGGCGCCGTCAGTCACACCAGCCCGAGGAGATAACCAGCGATGCCTCAAAGATGCTGCGCCCATCCTCGTCGCGGACCTTGACGGTGATGGCGGTTCGATCGCCTTCCAGCATCTCGTCTCGAACGATATCAGGCAATATACGGATTGCTTCCCGCCGCAGGCGTTCGCGTGTTTCGAAAACCTGACCTTCATCGTCCACCGTCAGGCCGTCGCCGTTGTAGAGGTCAAGATAGTATCGAGGCATGGTGCGGCTCGGCTTAACTTGATGGCCCAAAGGTGTGATTCAACCTTCAATTCGCGGGCTAATCGATTGTTCCATGAGTGGTGGCATTTGCTGGGGAATAAGCGCAGTCTAACAAATGTTAATGCCCGTCACCGCCCGAAGGCCTAGTGCTGCGGCAGCCGCCCCCTGCTTCCGACATAACACTTGGCGATCGGCTCTGAGCCCTGTCGCTGGAGGTTGCGGTGCTTGAACCCCTTTATCTGAATCTTGGCCAGCATGACGCGCTTTCCGATGCGGAGAAGGCGTTGCTCGCCGGTGCGATGACGTTCGAGAGGCATTTCGCCATCGGTCAGGATATCGTGGCTTCCGGATCGCGGCCGACCTACAGCACTCTTATCCTCGATGGCCTGGCAGCGCGCTACAAGGTGCTGGAGAATGGCGGCCGGCAGTTTACCTCATTGCAAGTGCCGGGTGATTTCGTCGACCTTCATGCATTCCTTCTGAAGACCATGGACCACGGCATTGTTGCCCTGTCCCCCTGCCATGTGATCTTTTCCGATCACAGCCGGCTTCGTGCCATCACCGAGGAGGCGCCGCACCTGACCCGGCTGTTATGGCTGGACACGTTGGTCGATGGCGCGATCCACCGCGAATGGATCGTCGCCATGGGCCGACGCTCCAAGACGTCACATCTTGCTCATCTTGTGTGCGAGCTTTTCGTGCGGCTGCAGGTCGTCAAACGCACCAACGGGATGAGTTTCCATTTGCCGCTCTCGCAAGCGGAAATGGCCGATGTGCTGGGCCTGTCCGTTGTGCACATGAATCGCGTCATCGGCGCTCTGCGCAAGTTTGGCGTCGTCAGCTGGGCAAACCACACGGTGACCATTCTCGATTGGCACCGGCTGCAGGAAATCGCCGAGTTCGACCCGACCTACCTCAGCATGATGCGCGAGCCGCGCTAGAGCGGTTTAGCGTTTGATGGAATCGCTGGCCCGCTCTAACTCTTTGTTTTTACGCAATTCCCAAGGGAAAGCGCTACGCGCTTTTCCCGGGAAAACCGTTACACACTTTTCCTGGAATTGCTCTAGAGGCCGCTGGCTGCCGGCAGCGTCCGGTTCGCTCTTGCCGACATCCGAAGGGCCGCCAGACACCCGAGAATGCCGAGCGGTACGAAGGCGAGGAACAGCAACGACGCGACATTGGCGGCGGCCGCGCGGTTGAGACCTTCCGAAAAGCCGCTGGCGTTGGCGATGATCCCCGCCAGCGCCGCGCCCACCGCATAGCCGATACGCTGCATGGTCGGCACCGCGGCGGAGGCGATCGTCTGTTCGCTGTTGGGGGCGGACGCCACGATGACGCGCGTGAGGAACGGCCAGGCGATGCCGAAGCCGCCGCCCTGCAGCAGGGCGCAAAGCAGGATCAATGGAATCGAACCCAGCGGCACCGTGTAGGCAAAGCCGGCAATCCCCACGGTGATCATCACCGCGCCGGCGACGATGATCAGCCGCTCGCGTTGCGGCGGCGCGTTGGCGACAAGGATCGACAGGATCGACCAGGCGATCGATTCCGCCGCAATGATATATCCGGTCGTCAGGATCGGAATGCCGTGCAGGCTGGTCAGCAGCAGCGGGCCGTAGACACCGAACGAGCAGGTCGCCACCGAAAAGGCCGCGACCATGGTCATGCCGGCACCGACAGGCGAGCGCCACGAGAAAAGCCGCGAGGGGAAAAGCCGGGACAGCGGCTTCAGCGCGTCGATGCGGAAGAACAGAAAAAGTCCGATCAGGCCGACGACCATCAGCAGGGACGATCGCAGCAGCGCGATGTCGACCCCGGCCGAGGCGATCAGGACAACGCTGATGGCGAGACAACCCAGTGCCGCGAAGGGGAAGGGCGGGGCTTTGCCCGAAGTCGCCTTGGGCCTGGTTGCTTCCGGCGTGTTGAGCACGATGAAGCTGGCCAGCGCCATCACCGCACCGCCAAGCGTGAAGATGCCGAAAGCCCAGCGCCACGACAGGAGCTCGGTCAGGATCGCGCCGAGCATCGGTCCGCTGAAGGCGGCGACGCCCCAGATCGCCGACATGATGCCGAAGAGCTGCGGCCAGATGGTGCGCGGAAAGAGCCGCTCGACCGAGACATAAGCCAGCGACACCAGCGCGCCGCCGCCCAGGCCCTCGATCAATCGTCCGGCAAGAAACAGTTCCATCGACGGTGCGGTGGCGCAGACGAGCGCGCCGACAGCGTAGAGCAGGGCAGCGGCCATCATGTTGGAGCGCAGCGCGACATAGCTCACCAGCCGGCCAGCCGCGGCACCGGCGACGATGGCGCCGAGTTCGTAGATCGCCAGCGACCAGCCGACCAGCTGCACGCCGGCCAACTCGCCGACCATGGCCGGCATTACCGTCGCCACCATCGTTTCATTGGTCGCATGCAGCAGGATGCCAAGGCTGACGAAGCAGAAGCGCGCCAGATCACCGGTCGCCCACAATGCGCGCCAGTCGACCCTGTTTGTGCTGATGTCGGTCACTTCAACTCCTCGAATCTTCCATAACTTGACGCAAGCGCATGGCACCAGAAGCCAGGCCTGACTTCCGGCAGGACCATGCATCGGCCAAAAGGCGTGGGAGCGTGTTTCGCGCCCAATCGGACCTGCCGCTCCGTTCGAGGCAGGCTTGTAAAACCTCAACCGAGGTTGAGCTCAAGTGGTTTTTTCAAGGAGAAATTTTCGGGATGCGCCGACGATGGAGCGACGCTCAGTTCTCGGTGCTGCGCAACTGAAACTGGCTGACGCCGATGGCGATGTTGATGCCGGTCTGCGTCTGCAGGCTGAGCGGCTGCAACGTGAAGGCCTGCGAGGAGCCGCCGACCAAGAGATTGGCGCCGGCACCAACCGCTGCCGTCACCTCGGCGCTGGCTCCGATATAGTCGCCGGCCAGAGCGCCCGGCGCATAGATGTTTTTCAGCGGTGTCAGCACCAGCCATTGCATGACGGTCTGCTTGGTGGTGCCGATGTCGAGGCCATATTTGTTGACGACGCCGAAATAGGCTTCCGGCGTAAAGGTCTTGTCAGCAGGGGTGAAGGTGCAGCTCAGATCCTTGCTCGAGCCGAAAATATAACCTGTGCCGCCGCCTATCGCGCAATCCAGCGTGCCGAGTTCGATGCCCCGATCCTGCGCGTTGGCCGGGCCCGCAAGAGCGGTGGCAAGGGCGGCGATAGCAACAAGCGTCTTCGACATTCGGGGACCCCAGTCGTGCGGTGCGGGACAGGACGATGATCCTATCCGGTTCCGCGTCGCACGGTGAGGTGCCAGAATGATTATTTATAGGAGTGGATCAGCTCAAGCGAGGTGACCGCGACTGCAAGATTGACGCCTGTCTGCGCCTGCGCGCTGAGCGGCTGCAGCGAGAAAGCGCTGTCCAGGCCGCCGACCAGAAGATTGGCACCGCCGCCGGTGACCACGCTGGCCTCGGCGTTCACGCCATAATAGTGGCCGGCCAGATCGCCGGACTCGCGGCTGCGCGTCGCTGCCAGGACAGACCATACCAACTGGCCCTGATGCGTCTGGCCAAGATCAATGCCCAGCTTGGAGATGACGCCGGTGTAGGCTTCCGAAGCGCCGCCATGATGCGGGCGAAAGGTGCAGGCCACGCCTTTGTTGGAGCCGATGACAAAGGAGGTGCCACCGTCGATGGTGCAGTCGAGCACGCCGAGTTCCAGCTTGCCGGCACTGGCCGGGACAGCAAACACGGTGGTGGCGAGCGCTGCGGCGCAAACGATTTTCTTGATCATGGAGAAGTCCTTTCGCAAATGCCTGGAATAACGGCTGAAGTGGGCAGACCGTTCCGCCGAAAACTTGGCGCGAACAAGGCAAGCGCCAACACCCTGTTGCAGGGGTTAACGTGTGGTTGCCAGATTGGTGTGGCCGAAGCCGTTATTATCCGCTGACGCGGGCGAGGCCATCCTTGGCCGGCTGATAGCTCGGATCAAGGTGGACGGCTTCGCGATAGGATTTCGCCGCCTTGGCCTTGTCGCCGCGTCTTTCATAGACGAGGGCCTGGTTGGCCCAGGCTTCAGCGCTCTTGCCATCCAGCTTGATCGCCATGTTGAAGTCGGCGAACGCGTTGTCCTCGTCGTTCTGTGCCAGATAGGAGAGGCCCCGGCCGTTGTAAGGCTCGGCAGCGTCCGGCGAGAGCGAGATGGCGGTCGAGAAATCCTCGATGGCGAATTTGTGCTGGCCCTGGCTTTGATAGATCAGGCCGCGATTGTGGTAGGCGCGCGCATCGGTGGTGTCGAGCTGGATCGCCTTCTGGAAATCGTTGAAGGCTTCCTGCGTGCGGCCGGCCTTGCGATAGAGATTGCCGCGACCGATATAGGCGGCGTCATAATTGCCGTTGATCTGGATCGAGCGGTTGTAGTCATCAAGGGCCGCCGGCTGATTGCCGAGAAAACGCTGGATGAGGGCCCGGTTCGAATAGGCCTGGTAGAAATTCGGGTTCAACTGGATGGCGGTGTTGAAGTCTTTCAGTGCCGCCTGGTACTGGCCGCCACGGCCATAGGCCGAGCCACGCACATTGTAGCCTTCGGGATCTTGCGGATTGCGCTGGATCACCGCCGAAAGCGAAGAGATGTTCTCGCTCGACCCCTGCGCCTTGTCGATGTTGTTGAACTCGCCAGTTGGGCCAGCCGTCTGGCAGCCTGCAAGCGCCAGCCCGGAAAGCAGGGCTGCCGTCAGGGCGAAACCGCGCCATGCGGCTCGGCGCTCCACGGTGATTGCGTTCATATCTGCCCTGTCCTCACTGCCGCCGCGCCGCTCAGGTCCGGTTCCCCCCTCCGGGCCGGTCAAAGTTATCGCAGAGTCTTAGGCCGTACGTTGCGCGCCCAACTGAACGCCCATCGCTCTAAACAAAAAGGTGGCGGCGATTCCGCATCGCGCCACCTCTGATATCCTTCGAAAAGGACGAAAAATTGGCGTTAGAACCGCGGCGGGCGCGGAGCACCACCAGGACCGCCGGCGGCGCCAGCAGCAACCGGACGCGGGGTCATCGGCAGCAGGCCTTCGCGCTGTGCACGCTTGCGGGCCAGCTTGCGGGCGCGGCGGACGGCTTCAGCCTTCTCACGGGCGCGCTTCTCCGAAGGCTTCTCGTAATGGCCGCGCATCTTCATTTCGCGGAAAATGCCTTCGCGCTGCATCTTTTTCTTGAGCGCGCGAAGCGCCTGATCAACGTTGTTATCGCGGACGAGTACCTGCACGGGCAATCCTGTCTTTCGTGTTTGAAATCAACAGGCAAGCAGCCATAGCCACAAGCCTCCGCAGCGGTTTACACCACGAATTGTGGCGGCTGATACCAGAATCATGCCGCCCTGTCCACTGTCTGAGGTGGGTGTTTTCGTTTTTCTGGGCCTTGGGAGTGCGCCTGGCGGCAACCAATCCCGGTCCGATGGCCGGTGCTCAGGTGGCGCTGCCATTCAACACGACGGCCTCACCCGGCGTTGGAAGCAGCGAAAACCCTTCGTGGAACTCAGCGTAGTCGCAAGTGATTTCTTCGCCCGCCGCGATGTCTCGCGTCGCGGTGGCCCCGCCAAACTGGGAAAAGTCGGTGTTGGGGTCGTCGGCATGGTTCATGAAGCGTCCATTGTCCACCTCATAGACCATGAAGCCCGGCTTGTCGGGGCTCGGATAGGCATAGCGCTCCAGCAGTTCCTTGAGGTGGGGTGGGGCGGAAGCCGCCTTTTCCACCGGGATCAGCCGATCGAAATCAGGATCGAGCCGCCAGATCGAGGCGCCCTTGCGGATCGGTGCGGCGGCAAAGACGCCGACGCCTTCGATACTGCTCGCGGCGACGTAGGTGCTGATCAGCAGCATGGTCTCTCCCTGCCCGAATGTTCTTATGCCGAGATAGGCAATCGACAATCTTCAGGCAAAAGCAAGACCATCTGCTTGAGATTTCAGGTCACGTCCGGTTGATCGAGACGCCGCCATCGGCAAACAGTGCGGTTCCCGTGGTGAAGCTCGAGGCGTCGGAAGCCAGATAGAGCGCGGAGCGCGCGATCTCTTCCGGTCGCGCCATGCGTTTCAACGCATGGATGCCTTCGACAAAAGCGCGTGCTTCCGGCGTGGTGGTGGTCGCACCCGGCGTGTCCGTGCCGCCGGGCAACAGTGCGTTGACGCGCAAGCCCTGTGGTCCGTATTCGGCGGCGAGAACCTGCGTCAGCCCGATCAGGCCCGCCTTGGCGGCGGCATAGGCGGCCATGCCGGGCATGCCGGCGGTGCGGCCGACAAAGCTGGACGTGAAGATCAGCGAGCCGCCGCCACGCTCCAGCATCGCCGGTATCTGGTGTTTCGCACAAAGGAAGGCGCTGGTCAGGTTGGTGTCGATCGTACCGTGCCAGGTCCTTGGCGACATGTCAGGAATCGGGCCCATCGGCCCGACGGCGCCGGCGTTGTTGAAGGCGATGTCGAGGCCGCCGAACCTGTCGACGGCGAGACGGGCCAGCGCTTTCGCAAAATCCTCTTCGGTGACATCGCCGGCGAGTGCGACGGCCACGCCATCGGCCGCCTCGATTTCGGTGACGAGGGCGTCAAGCTCCGCCTGGCGACGGCCAGTGACGACGATCTTGGCACCTTCCTCGGCAAACAGCTTCGCGGTGGCGCGACCGATGCCTGAACTGGCGCCCGTGACGATGGCGATCTTGTTGGCGAGTGCGAGCATGTCTGGCATCCTTTTCCCTTGCGCCAGCTTCGCCGGCGATCGGATGCTTGGTCGCAAATAGACAGGACGGCAGCCACCCGAAACCTGAGAGGTTTTCGTCGGAGCTACTGGCGCAACAACCACACCAGGCGATCGAGTGAGAAGGCGTAGCTGAGGACAATCAGCAGAGCCATGACAATGCCCGTGGTCGTGTGACCGGCGAGATGGAATCCGGCGGCACCGCCAAACAGGATGACCAATTCCAGCACCAGCCGCACCATGCCCGGAACTGGAACTGGTGCGCGGCCTGACCGACTCGGATCGTTGAGCACGGCGAAGGTCCCCCACAGCACAGCCGCGATGAGCGGCAAGGCGAGGGCCAGGATCCAGCGCCATATCCCGCCGAAGAGGCTCCAGCCCGCCATGCCGAGGCCGAGCAAGGCGGCGATCTCAAGCAGGAAGCGCAACGTCATATTCCACCAGGCATTGCCCACAATCGTTCTCCCGAGACTCACGGCATCCAGTGTGGCTGAAGGCGGCCGGATTGCATGCGTCTTTTTCATCGCGGCGCAAAACGGCAAGCGCCGTCGCAAACAGCGCAAGGGTGGAAGCCGCGTTTCGCTAGTGATACACCTCGCGCGCCGAGGCCGATGAACGCTTGGCTGCCATTTGCGAGGCTGGAACGTTGAAAAAATATTCGGTATTCGCCATCGCCCGTGAGGCCATGCGCGGCCACAAGGGCTGGGAGGAACAGTGGTCCTCGCCTGAGCCGAAGAAGGAATACGACGTCATCATCGTCGGCGCCGGCGGCCATGGCCTGGCCACCGCCTACTACCTCGCCACGGTGCACGGCATCACCAATGTCGCGGTGCTGGAAAAGGGCTGGCTCGGCGGCGGCAACACCGGCCGCAACACCACCATCATCCGCTCCAACTATCTCTATGACGAGAGCGCCGGCATCTATGACCATGCGCTGAAACTGTGGGACGGGCTCAGCCAGGAGCTCAACTACAACGTCATGTATTCGGCGCGCGGCGTCATGATGCTCGCCCACAATGTCCACGACGTGCAGGTGCTGAAACGCCATGTCCATGCCAACCGGCTGAACGGCATCGACAATGAGTGGCTGACGCCCGAGCAGGCGAAGGAATTCTGTCCGCCGCTCAATACGTCCAGGGACGCGCGCTATCCGGTGGTCGGTGCTGCCTTGCAGCGCCGTGGCGGCACGGCGCGCCACGATGCTGTTGCCTGGGGCTATGCGCGCGGCGCCTCGGCGCGCGGCGTCCACATCATCCAGAATTGCGAGGTCACCGGGGTCAAGCGCGCGCCGAACGGCGCCGTCATGGGCGTCGACACAACACGCGGCTTCATCGGCGCCAAGAAGGTCGGTGTCGTTGCCGCCGGGCATTCGTCTGTCATCATGAACATGGCCGGCGTGCGCATGCCGCTGGAAAGTTATCCGCTGCAGGCGCTGGTGTCGGAACCGGTCAAGCCGGTCGTGCCTTGCGTGGTGATGTCGAACACGGTGCACGCCTATATCTCGCAGTCCGACAAGGGCGAGCTGGTGATCGGCGCCGGCACCGACCAATATGTCTCCTATTCGCAGACCGGCGGCCTGCACATATTGCAACATACGCTGGACGCCATCTGCGAGATGTTCCCGATCTTCACGCGCATGAAGATGCTGCGCTCCTGGGGCGGCATCGTCGACGTGACGCCGGACCGCTCGCCGATCCTGGCCAAGACGCCGGTGCCCGGCCTCTATGTCAATTGCGGCTGGGGCACGGGCGGCTTCAAGGCGACGCCGGGCTCGGGCCATGTCTTTGCCCATACGATTGCCAAGGACGATCCGCACCCGATCAACGCGCCCTTCACCATCGAGCGCTTCCGCACCGGCCGGCTCATCGATGAGGCAGCCGCGGCGGCGGTGGCGCACTGATGATGGCGCAGATGGCTGTCGCTCCTATCGGCCACGGCGAATTGTAGGAACCAGAATATGCTTCTCATCCGCTGCCCTTACTGTGACGAAGAGCGTCCGGAACTCGAATTCCGCAACGCCGGCGAAGCGCATATCGCGCGTTCGGCCAACATGGCTGGCGAGAGCGATGACGACTTCGAAAAGTTCTTCTTCATCCGCTCGAACCCCAAAGGCATCATCTATGAGCGCTGGCGGCACATGCATGGTTGCGCGCGGTTCTTCAACGCCGTGCGCGACACCGTCACCGACAAGTTCATCATGACCTACAAGGCCGGTGAGCCGAAGCCTTCCAAGCTGCCCGGAGTAGCCAAATGAGCGGCGCGTTCCGCATTCCCGGCGCTGGCCGCCTCAGCCAGGCCAAAGCTGCGCGCTTCAGCTTCGACGGCCAGTCCTATGCCGGCATCGAGGGCGACACGCTGGCGTCGGCGCTGATTGCCAATGGCGTCCATCTCGTCGGCCGCTCATTCAAGTACCACCGTCCGCGCGGCATCCTGTCGGCTGGCGCCGAGGAGCCGAATGCGCTGGTCCGGATCGAGCGCGACGCGGCGCGCCAGACGCCGAATGTGCGGGCGACCGTGCAGGAACTCTATGACGGGCTCACCGCCCAATCGCAGAACCGCTGGCCTTCGCTGTCCTTCGACGTCGGCGCGGTCAACGACATTGCCTCGCCGTTCTTCTCGGCCGGCTTCTACTACAAGACCTTCATGTGGCCGAAGGCGGCTTGGAAGAGCCTTTATGAGCCCAAGATCCGGGCGGCGGCCGGTCTTGGCGTCTCGCCCGACAAGCCGGACCCCGACCACTATTCCTCGCGCTACGCCCATTGCGAAGTGCTGGTGCTTGGTGGCGGTGCCGCCGGCATCGCGGCGGCGCTTGCGGCGGCTGAAACCGGGGTGCGTGTCATTCTTGCCGACGAGCAGGCCGAGTTTGGCGGCAGCCTGCGCTTCGAGACTGGCGCCAGGATCGACGGCCAGGGCGGTTTTGCCTGGGCTCAGGCGGCCATCGCCAAGCTGAGCGCCATGGACAATGTCCGCGTGCTCTCGCGCACGACCGCTTTCGGTTATTACGCGCAGAATTTCATCGGCCTGGTCGAGCGGGTCAGCGATCATCTGTCGACCCCCGGTCATGATCTGCCGCGCGAGCGGCTGTGGCAGGTTCGCGCCAAGCGCGTGGTGCTGGCCTCCGGCGCCATCGAGCGGCATATGGTGTTTGCCGACAACGACCGGCCCGGCATCATGCTGGCCGGCGCGGCGCGCACCTATCTCAACCACTATGGCGTCGCGGTGGGCAGGAATGTCGGCGTCTACACCGCCAATGATTCCGCCTATGCGGCGGCGATCGACCTGAAGAAGGCCGGCGTCAACGTCGCCGCGATCGTCGATCTGCGCGACAATCCGACCGGACCGGTGATCGACGAGGCGAGGGCGCTCGGCATCGAGGTCAATTTCGGCCGTGCGGTGATCCGCGCCGGCGGCAAATTGCGGGTGTCGTCGATGACCGTGCAGCCGAAGAATGGCGGTGGCGAGCGCACCATTCCGGTCGATGCGATCCTGATGTCGGCCGGCTGGACGCCGTCGGTGCACCTGTTCTCGCAGTCGCGCGGCAAGGTTGCCTTCAACGACGAGACCAAGCGCTTCGTTCCCGGCGCCTATGCGCAGGATTGCGTTTCCGTCGGCGCTTGCAACGGCACCGACGGGCTGTCCGCGACGATCGACGAGGCCTATGCGGCGGGTGCCAAGGCGGCGAAAGATGCCGGCGCAAAAACCGCCAACGGCGCGAAGCCGAAGGTCGATGCCGGCGAAAGCTGGTCGCGCGGCATGCTGGGCGCAGCACCTGGCGCCGGCGCGGACACGACGGTGAAGGCCTTCGTCGATTTCCAGAACGACGTCACCGCCAAGGATGTCCGCCAGGCCGTGCACGAGGGCATGCGCTCGATCGAGCACGTCAAGCGCTTCACCACCAACGGCATGGCGACCGACCAGGGCAAGACGTCCAACATGCATGGGCTGGCCATCGCTGCAGAAACGCTGGGCAAGCCGATCCCGGAGGTCGGCCTGACGACGTTCCGGGCGCCTTACACACCGGTGACGTTCGGATCGATCATCGCCCACGCGCGCGGGCCTTTGTTCGACCCGACACGTCGCACCGCCACCCACTGCTGGGCAGAGACGCAAGGCGCGGTGTTCGAGGATGTCGGTCAGTGGAAGCGCGCCTGGTATTTCCCGAAGGCTGGTGAAAGCATGCACGCCGCCGTCGACCGCGAATGCGTCACCGTGCGCAAGACGGCTGGCCTGTTCGATGCCTCGACGCTGGGCAAGATCGAAGTCGTGGGGCCGGACGCCGCGGAATTCATGGAGCGGATCTATACCAATCCCTGGCAAAAGCTGGGCGTCGGGCGGTGTCGCTATGGCCTCATGTTGACCGAGGCCGGCTTTGTCATGGACGACGGCGTCATCGCGC
>JBDSLV010000556.1:0-4075 GCA_039916205.1 Mesorhizobium sp.
CGTGGCCGGCCCTTCAGCCCCGCCTGTAGTGATCCCGCTTCTCAAACTTTAGTTCCAACACAAGATAGGAGAGACATTGTGAGTTACGCAATTATCGGCTTCGGCAAGATCGGCCAGGCGCTGGCCAAAGCATTTGCCCGCAACGGCATCGAAGTGTCCGTTGCAACCACGCGCGACCCGGAAAATTTTGCATCAGACGCAGCGGCAATCGGGCCCACGGTCATTCCCAAAAAGCTGGCGGACGCGGTCAAGGCGGACATCATCTTTTTGGCTGTCCATTTCGAGTCGCACTCGGAGGTCGCGAAGGCGCTCGCCACCTGGCAGGGGAAGACCATCGTCGATGTGACCAATGCATACGGCGTGCCCCCTGAGGAACTGGGAGGACAGCCTTCTTCCAGGTTCGTTGCACAGGCATTCTCTGGTGCAAGGCTGGTCAAGGGCTTCAACCATTTGATCGCAGCCACCCTTGACCAGGACCCGGCCGTGCATGGTGGCAGGAGAGTGGTGTTCCTGGCGAGCGACGATGACGCTGGCGCAGCGGAGATTGGTGTGCTCGCGGAAAATCTCGGTTTCTCGCCGATCAAACTTGGCGGGCTGTCGGAAGGTGGGCTGCTGGTCCAGGCGCGCGGAAATAGCTGGGGTCATCTGATCTTCAAGGACCTGGTCAAGTTCGACTGATGAACACGACGTGTCCACCGGCACGCGCCGCCCGCTCGTCGAATACCTAACCGTAATGGAGATTCCGATGTACGAACAATCCAAGCTATCCGAATTGATCCGGTTCGCACGCATCGATGCGGGCTCAACCGTTATCGACGTGTACCCTGGTGACGGAGACTGGACGCGCCTCTTCTCCGACATCGTCGGACCAGAGGGGCGGGTCTACAGCTTCGTGCCGGCCGAAGTCGCTCGCTTCAAGAGCGATCCGGTCGGCCGCATGCGGACGCTTGCGAAGGAGCCGGGCCGAGAGAACGTCGACGCCATATCGGCGGACCTCGTGGCGATGCCGGAGGTCACGCAACCAGCGGATGTCCTGTGGCTGCACCTGTTCTACCACGATCTCCACACCGAGCTTATCCAGGCCAGGGGCGCTACGGCGGCCAATTTCAATCGAGCTGTCTACGAGAGGCTAAAGCCCGGTGGGGCCTACGTCATCGTCGATCACGCCGCCGCCGCCGGAGCAGGCACGGGCGAGGCCCAGTCGCTGCATCGGATCGACCCGGCCTCCGTCCGCGAGGAGGTGGAGGCGGCCGGCTTCGTACTGGACGCGGAAATCACCATCCTCGCGAACAAGGACGATTCGCACTCGATCAAGGTCTTCGATCCCTCAATCAAAGGTCAGACCGATCGCTTCGCCTTTCGATTTTTGAAAGTCTGACACTGGGCCACTCGCCAACGATGAGGTCGGCTCTCGGGCGGTCGCGGCTTTGACTAATGCGACGACCCATGGTGGGTCGGTTTCGGATCGACAGCTAACCGCAGAAGTTGGTTGAAACCGGATCGTCCGCTGTCGGCCCCAATTGCGCTTAAGGGCGTGGCTTTCAGCCATGCTGATCAAGCGTTGTCGGCACGTGGCTGCGAGAAGCATTTCAGGCTATTTGCTGATCGGCGGCAGATCGACGCCTGAATTGGTGCAGAATTTTACAAGGTCGTCGGTTTCAGTTTGATTTTCGGGCATTGTGATAATGTCGAACGCTGGGAGATATTTTGTCTCGCTGTCGGCGCTATCGAACTGGCCCCTGTAGGCGGTCTCGCCGGAATACCCGGCAAAGCCGCTCTTTGCATTGTACCGACCGCAAACCATGATTGATCCGGTTGAAGTCGCAATGGCAGCGGGTTTACCGAATGATACGTTCGTTTGGTCTTTCAGCAGGGATCTTATGGTCTGCTCGACGACTCCGATTTGATCGGCGGTCAGTTGAACCGGCTTTGCCTCGGTGGCAACGATGCCAAGTGCCAGAAAGCCTATCGTCAAGATGCTGGAGTGCGACCGTTTCATTCCCAATCTAACCGTCTTTTCCCGATAGTCACAAGCCTATCTGACAACGAGAACAGCGAAGTGGCGGGGAAGCAGGCCGGTGTGATTGCATGGTCGCGTAATGCGAACCCGTCGCTTGGAGAATACGGCGAGCCGACGACGCTCTTTGTGGTGGCGATATATGCACCGAGGGCAGCGATCTTGTCGGCCTCATGAGTGAAGAACGGGACAGGTTCATTCAGCGGGAAAATCGCGTTGCTCTCGTTGGAAGCAGCAAACATGCGGGAGGCTGTCGAAAACGTCCACGACCTCGATCGGGCGCGGCTCGCGGATGATGAGTGCCGTAGTCGAAAGGGACTGTTGCCATCAAGGTTCTCCGGAAGGCGGCGCTTTGGAGACCCTACTGGGGCCGATGCTCAACCGGCCCTGACTGTGTCAGGGCGAATGGCAACAGTTCGGCGGAGGAAACACCAATGCTGGTTGGTTTTGCCTAACTCGCCAAGTCCACGATATCGCGCGCCCTCGTTCAGAATGAGGCGTACGATCATCCGTTAGGATTCGACAGAAGGGAGGAACAAATGCCAATCGGAGAAGCGGTGGAGTACCTGCATAAGTTGCGCAGAGAGGCGATCCATGCGGAAGCGGGCAACGTGAAAGGGATCACGCGTCATTTGCAGATGAACATTGGGAAGTCGCGCGACCTTTTGGAAACGAGCCAGGCAACGGATGCAGCTCTGGCTCACCTGCTGGAGACAGGCAACGCACTCATTTGGGAACTCGCGCCTATTTCAAAACAAACAGCCTCGCTTAGGAAAGACAAAATTTCTGGCCTAAGGCGCGCCTTTGATACGGCGTTAAACATGGCCATTGAGGAGGTGAGAAAGGCGAAGCCCAAGGCCTAGGTGCAGAGCCCCAACAGGTTGTTGTCGGTTAAAGCGGGGCGACGGCTGGCTAGACCGCGGCCGCCCTGGCGTGATTGCCGTCGGCCCGGACGCGCGGCGTTTCGTCAACGAGTCGAACCCGTATCACGACATCTGCATTGCGATGTTCGAGAACCGCCACCCGAAGGATGAGCGCTTCTACTTCATCTGCGATCATGAATTTCTCAAGAAGCGCGTATGGTTCAACTTCTTCCGTGGCCGTGGACCCTCATCTTACGAGCGTGCCGGATACATCCAGGTGGCCGATACGCTCGCGGCGCTGGCCGCCAAGATCGGCCTCGATCCTAAGGCGCTTGAACAGACAGTTCAGGAGCATAACGAGCATGCCCGAACGGGCGTCGATCCGTATTTCCAGCGAGGCGAATCCGCGTTCAACCGGACGCTCGGCGAACCTTCCGTCGGCAAGATCAATCCCAACCTCGGTCCGATCAGGATCGGCCCTTTCGTCGCCTTGCGGATCGTTCCCGCCACATTGGGAACGGCGACCGGTCTTGCGACGGACACCCATTGCGGGTGCTCGACGAGCGGGGCAAGCTGATCGATGGGCTTTACGCATGCGGCAACGGCGCGACTTCCGCCATGCGGGGAATATATCCCGGCGCTGGCATCACGATCGGCCTTGGGATCGTGTTCGCGTTCCGCACGGTCATGTTCATCCGCGAAATGCGCCATGTGGCTAGGCATCAGCCGTTTTCGGCTGACTGAAAATCCCATCGCTGCAGTATGCAAGGTCGTCATGTAAACGCCATTGATGGGGAAGATCGCAAGGCTGCTGGGCGAGATCGGTCGGAATCTGAATGTCAGCTTTCCACGGTGGCAACCTGAAAGCGGCCAGTCTGTTGTCGACCCCTTTCCAGTCATTGAACTTGCTATGAGAGGAGTGCTCATCGGTGGCAGCAACGTGTCATTCGACCGCCATTAGTCGCTATTTTTTCGTCCCGCCCTGGTATGCCAGCAGACAGGATCAGCGACCCATCGATTGATGTCGGATTCCTTCCATCCGGCACCATTAATACTGATCTTGATCTGAGCGGGGAACGTGCCCTCGGAGATTTTGCGATAGATAGTCGAGCGGGAGAGTCCCGTGCGGGCAAGCACGGTCTTGAGGCGTATGATGCGATCCGGCTCGGACATAGCTCACCTCCCTCTCACTGGT
>JBDSLV010000557.1:0-3662 GCA_039916205.1 Mesorhizobium sp.
GATTGGCCTTGAACCGATAGATGCCGGGCTCCGTCGAGGGCAACGGCTCGATCGGCGACGTCATCATCTCCATACCGTCCGGCGCCATGTCGACGCGCTGGGCAAAGATCACCGCGTCGGGCACCACTTTGCCAGAGCGCTTGTCGACGAGGCGGACCGCGACAATCGCGGCATCGCCTTTCTGGATCGCGTTTTGGACGAGCTGAAACTCGTAGTCGTCGATCCCGGCCCAGGCCTTCGCAACCCCGCCGAGAGCAAGACCGATCATCGCCGCGGCTGCGGCGTGCTTCGCATTGTAAAAGTTCATTGTCAGATTTTCCCTAGGTTCATCATTCGTCCGCGCGGAATGCACGGCAGGTCGGTGGCCAGGCTCATGCCAAAGCCACAGGCTTTCGCCACAAGGGCGTCAGCCCGCAGCGACAAACGGCCCCGATGGAGCCGGCGATGAACTCAGGTTCGTGGAGGTCTGGGAGGCGGCGGAGTAGCCGGGATATCCCGTCCGACATTATTGCCAGGTGCGATCACGTCAGCCACAGACAACGGGGTCAGCGTAATTGCTGCGGTCATCAATGCGCTCGGAAAGCACTTGGCGATACACAAGGTCGCGAGAGGACAGGACTTCTGGCAATCAGGTAGTTGCTGCCTCTGGTCCGAAGGACACGGCATGGCGCCAGACATGGATGCCATATCGGCCATTGTCGTCGCCATAGGATCAACAACCGTCATTGCCGCTGCAGACGGTGTCACCGTCGGCGTGGCCAGAAGGCTCAAAACAGCCAGAATCGTAAGCAGACGGGGCAGTAAGGTCCGGATCTTCACCCAGGCTCTATGGCATATGGTGCAGTGCAAGAAAAGAGCGTTGCTCGCTCACGTTTCCGTCAGGTAGTGCGGTCAATGGCGAGGGCCCGGCCAGGCGGCCGGTTGACCGCATACCGCCCACCCAAGCAATAAGCGTAGCGTCGCCATTGGCGAGCCCCCTGTCGGCATAGGAGATTCGATTCGAACATCGACGTACTAGATGATAGTGTCGTTTCGATCCTCGGGAGGAGGAGCAGATGCGCGCCATTGCATTGCTTGTTGGCGTTTTGGTGGCAGCGCCCTCGACGGCGGCGGAGCGACTGGTCTTCTATACTGCCAATTTCCCGGATGCCACGTCGGTCCAGCTCAGCGTCCGGAACAACGGCGTCTCGCAAGATCGGGATTATGATTTTGATGTCGCTATTGGCTTGGTCGAGACGGACGCGAGCGGCACGATCAAGTATGAAGATACCGGAAGGCATCGTGCACGCGTTCGCTGTAATTATCCAGCGTATGTGAGCGTAGGCACGCGAAAATATTCGATTGAGATGCCTCTGCTGAACCACTCCGCGCATGACGACTGGAAAGAAAAACTTTGGATCACATTCTGCGCGGCTCCATCATCCTGACTGCCGTGCTCATGGGCTGATCAGAGCGGCCGCGGGCTGAAAATCAACCCGCGGCGCCAGCCCCGGATCACTTGATACCGGTGACCGTGATGCGTCCGTTGACACGATCGGCTGTGAACTCTATCGCCTGACCCGTTTTGACTTTCTCAAGCAGGCCCTGCTCCGCGACGACGAACACCATCGTCATCGCGGGCATGTCGAGATTCGTCAGCGGCTCATGTTTGATCGTCAGCTTTTTCTGTTTGGCGTCGATCTTGATGACCTCGCCTTTCACGTATTCCTGCGCAAGCGCGCTGCCGCCAATGACGAACATCAGCGCGAGTGTCGAGAGTGCTTTTGCGAATAACTTCATGGTGTCTTCCTTTGCGGTTTAGATAGTCACTTGGCGACGCTGATGTCGCCCTTCATGCCGGAATCGTAGTGCCCCGGGACCAGGCAGGCGAAACCGAATTCGCCGGCATTGGCGAACGTCCAGATGATCTCGCCCCTGGCGCCTGGCGCCAGCCGGATCGAATTGGGATCGGCGTGTTCCATCTCTGGGAATTTTTCCATCAGCGCCTTGTGGTCCATGATCCCCTCATGGACATCCATGACGAATTCGTGGTCGACCTGCCCTTTGTTGACGAACTTCAGGCGAACGGTCTCGCCCTTCTTCACCTTGAGCACAGCCGGTTGGAACAACATCGTCCCGTCGTCCTTCTCCGACATGGAGATGTTGACAGTCCGCTTTGCCTTGCCAGCCTCACCAGGGTTGCCGATCGCCATCGTGGCGGCTTTGTCGCCATGTCCTCCGGCGTGGGTTCCACTGGCAAGAGCTGCTCCGGAACTGACCGCCATCAAAACGGCCGCTGCTAATATACGTTTCATGCTGCACATTCTCTCATTGTTGAGTTTGAGGGGTTTCGGTTTCTCATCCCTGTTTTCCGTGACCGCCGTGCTCTGCCGGGGCCATCGTTTTTGCGTCGCCTGATTTTGTGGGGACTGGAACATCGCCGGTCCACTCGTAGGCCACGGTTCCTTCCGGATGTTTGTACCATCCGGGATCGGCGTAATCGTTCGCCGACAGGCCCTCGCGCACCTTCACGACCGAGAACATGCTTCCCATTTCGATAGCGCCGAACTGACCCCAACCGGTCATCATCGGAATCGTGTTGTCGGGAAGCGGCATTTCCATCTCGCCCATGTCAGCCATGCCCTTGTCTCCCATCGCCATGTAATCCGGCAGAACGCGGCGGATCTTGTCGGTGACCTTCGAGTTGTCGACACCGATGAACGTAGGCACGTCATGACCCATGGCGTTCATTGTGTGATGCGACTTGTGGCAGTGGATTGCCCAGTCGCCCAAGTACTTGGCATCGAACTCGTAGGCCCGCATCGCGCCGACGGGAATGTCGATCGATACCTCCGGCCAGCGAGCCTCAGGGCGAGTCCAGCCGCCGTCGGTGCAGGTCACCTCGAAATCGTAGCCATGCATGTGGATCGGATGATTGGTCATGGTCAGGTTGCCGACCCGGACCCGCACTTTGTCGTTCTTGGACACGACAAGGTGGCTGATGCCGGGGAACAGGCGACTGTTCCAACACCACAGGTTGAAATCAGTCATGGTCATGATTTTCGGAACGTACGATCCGGGCTCGATGTCGTAGGCGTTCAGCAGGAACACGAAGTCGCGGTCCACCCGCATGAATTTCGGGTCCTTGGGGTGGATGACGAAGAAGCCCATCATGCCCATCGCCATCTGAACCATTTCATCGGCGTGCGGGTGGTACATGAAGGTGCCGCTCTTCACGAGATCGAACTCGTAGACGAAGGTCTTGCCGGGGGGGATGCCGGGTTGGGTTAGGCCGGTCACGCCGTCCATGCCGCTGGGCAGGATCATGCCGTGCCAATGGACCGTCGTGTGCTCCGGCAGCTTGTTGGTCACGAAGATACGGACCCGATCGCCCTCGACTGCCTCTATGGTGGGACCGGGAGACTGGCCGTTGTAACCCCAGAGATAGGCGGTCATGCCGGGCGCCAGCTCCCGCTCAACCGCCTCGGCGACGAGGTGGAATTCCTTCACACCATTGTTGATGCGGTGGGGCAGCGTCCAACCGTTGAGCGTCACGACCGGCTGGTAGTCCGGGCCGCTCGTCGGAAATATCGGTGGCTGCATGTCCGGCGATTCCATGACAGCGGCGTCCGGCAACCCCATCGCAGAGGTCTTGGTCCACGCCGTGGCGCTGGCGAGCAGGG
>JBDSLV010000558.1:0-4503 GCA_039916205.1 Mesorhizobium sp.
CGAAAGCGCCAAAGCCGTGTCGGCGGCGATGCGTTGCAATTCGCCACTCGATGGCGAAGAGCTGAAATCACTGCATCACAGCTTGACCCGGCTGATAGACGGACTGCGCGAAGCCACCGGCAAGACGCCGGCCGTTGAATGACGCGCCTGGCCGCTCACGACACGGATCGTTTCGGAATCCCTGAAATGAAGGCATCGAAATCCGTTTTCGCGCGCGCGGACGCAGCCGACCGGCTTGCATGACGCTTGCGGAAAGCTAAAGTCGGCGCAGGATTTCCTGCAAGCCCGGCGACGCCCGGGCAATTCAATTCCTGGAGCGTGTCATGACGAAATCGAAACTGCTGCTGGCCGGCCTGCTGGCCCTCATCCTGACGCCTGTCGCCGCCTTTGCGCAGGCACTGCCCGACCTCGCCGGCAAGAAGGTGGTGGTGGTGACGGAAAATGCCTACCCGCCGCTGCAGTTCATTGACCCCAAGACCAGCAAGCAGATCGGCTGGGAATATGATGCGATGAACGAGATCGCCAAGCGGCTGAACTTCACCGTCGAGTACCAGAACACCTCCTGGGATGCGATGATCCAGGCGGTTTCCGACAACCAGTACAACATCGGCATGACCGGCATCACCATCAAGGACGACCGCAAGGCCAAGGTCGATTTCTCCGATCCCTATATGCGGTCCGAACAGTTCATGCTGGTGCGCGGCGACGAGAGCCGCTTCACCGACGCCAAGACCTTTGGCGCGTTCAAGGACGGACTGGTCGGCGCGCAGGCCGGCACCACGCCGTTCTATACCGCCGTCTACAGCGTGCTGGACGGCAATGAGCAGAACCCGCGTATCAAGCTGTTCGAGACTTTTGGCGCGACAGTGCAGGCGCTCAAGTCCGGCGACGTCGATGTCGTTTTGACCGACGGCACCGCCGGCAAGGGCTATGTCGACGCCGCCGGTGGCAAGCTGAAGCTGATCGGCGGCCCGCTCGGCACCGAGGATTTCGGCTTCATCTTCCCGAAGGGCTCGGATCTGGTGAAGCCCGTCAATGCGGCGATCGCGGCGCTCAAGGCCGACGGTACGCTCGACGCGCTCAACAAGAAGTGGTTCCTTGATTACAAGATGGGGCAGTAGGCCCTTTGGTGAGAGCGACGGGCCTGCACTCACTCGCGCCGACATTGCGCCCCTACACCCCCCTCTGCCCTGCCGGGCATCTCCCCGGCAGGGCAGACGGGGGTGCCTTGGTGCCTTCCTTTCGCGATTCTTGCACCGTCGGCCTCGCCTGATGGCAATGCCGCCTTCCTCCACCGCCAAGGCCGACTTTCCCTGGTGGCTCGCCGTGGCGAGCGTGCTTGCGCTGGCCGCCGCCCTCTTCGTCGCCACCAGCGACCTCTATGCCCAGGTGTTCGCCACTGTCGCCAAGGGCATCGGCATCACCATCTTCGTCACCGTCGTTGCCTTCGCCATGGCCTCGGCGATCGGGCTCGGCATCGCGCTGATGGGCCTGTCCGGTTCGAACTGGCTGCGCCAGATCGCGCGTTTCTATGTCGAGATCATCCGTGGCGTGCCGATCCTGGTGCTGTTGTTCTGGATCGCTTTTGCCGGTGCGCCGGCCTTCGTCGCCGCCTGGAATGCGCTGACCGCCCCGCTGCAGAATGCCGGGTTCTTCGGCGAATTGCTGGTGCGCGACGTGTCGCTTCTGTGGCGCGCCATCATGGCGCTGACCATCGGCTATTCGGCCTTTATCTCGGAAGTCTTCCGCGCCGGCATCCAGGCCGTCGAGAAGGGTCAGATCGAGGCCGCGAAGGCGCTGGGGCTGACGCGGGCGCAGCGCTTCCGGCTGATCGTGTTTCCGCAGGCGATCCGCACCATCCTGCCGCCGCTCGGCAATGATTTCGTCGCCATGGTCAAGGATTCGTCGCTCGTCTCGGTGCTCGGCGTCGCCGATATCACGCAGATGGGCAAGGTCTATGCCGCCGGTTCGTTTCGTTTCTTCGAGACCTATTCGATCGTCGCCTATGTCTATCTCGTGCTGACGGTCAGCCTGTCACTGGCGCTCAGGGCATTGGAACGGCGGCTGCGCAACCAGCATCAGGAATAGTTTTTGGGCGAAGACGGCGCTACGATCGAGCGCGTGTTGAAATGAGGAGCCGCCCGATGATCGTCGACAAGGCCAACGCGGCGCTGGATTCCGTCTACACCGCCAACACGCCGGAAGCGCTTGGCGAGGCCTACGCCGCATGGGCGGCAACCTATGACAGCGAAACCGCAGCGCTCGGCTATCTGTTGCCGTTCCTGATCACCGCCTGGGTGGCGCGCCATGTTCCATCGGGCGAGGGGCCGCTGCTCGACGCCGGCTGCGGCACCGGCCTGTCGGGGCCTTCGCTGAAGGCGCTTGGTTATCTCGACATCGCCGGGCTCGACCTGTCGCAGGACATGCTGAACATCGCCGGCAGCCGCAATGCCTATGGCGAGCTGAAGGAGGCGATGCTGGGTGGCCCGCTGCCTTGGCCGGCCGGTCATTTCCGCGCCTTCTTCTCGACCGGCGTGTTCACCATCAGCCATGCGCCGGCGTCAGGCCTGCACGAACTGGTCCGCATCACCAGGAAGGGCGGCCACGCCATCTTCACCGTGCGCGACCAGGTGTTCGAAAGCGGCGGGTTCCAGGCCGTGTTCGACGAGTTGGAGCAAGCGGGGAAATGGCGCGCGGTCGAAGAAAGCCCATGGTTCCGCTGCTACGCGATCGCCGAGCCTGACGCGCTGGTGAAAACCTTCGTGTTCGAAGTGCTTTAGGGAGCGATCTTCTCTTCTCCCACTGTGGGAGAAGGTGGCCGAGCGAAGCTCGGTCGGATGAGGGGTGCTCCAGCTTGGCGCTATGCTTTGGTGAGTGGCGCCAAAACGATACTGGAAATCAACGTCTCGTTCCTTCCAGCACCCCTCATCCGTCTCGGCGCTACGCGCCGACCCACCTTCTCCCACAAGGGGAGAAGGAGAAGAACGCGCCAATTGCCGAAATCCGCAAAGATTGATAAGAGCAGGCCCATGGAAGAGCTTTTTGGCGATCCGGCCTACAAGGGTTTCGTGCTGCAGGACAGAAAACGCCTGCCGTCACGCTTCTCCGCGCGTGTGTCCGGGGCGCTTACCAGCCGACTTCGCTGACCCCTGCCGGTCGGCCGCGGGCTTGCGGCATCTGCTCCTTCCCCATTCCAAATCGACGGATTTACGCACATGAGCGCACCGCGCACCCTCTACGACAAGATTTTCGACGACCATATCGTCGACCGCCAGGACGATGGCACATGCCTGCTCTACATCGACCGCCACCTCGTCCATGAAGTGACCAGCCCGCAGGCCTTCGAAGGCCTGCGCATGACCGGCCGCAAGGTCCGGCATCCGGAGAAGACGCTGGCCGTGGTCGATCACAATGTGTCGACGTCGCCCGAGCGCAAGTTCGGCATCAAGAACGAGGAAAGCCGCATCCAGGTCGAGGCGCTGGCGAAGAACGCCAAGGATTTCGGCGTCGAATATTATTCCGAGAATGATATCCGCCAGGGTATCGTCCACATCATTGGCCCGGAGCAGGGTTTCACGCTGCCCGGCATGACCATTGTCTGCGGCGACAGCCACACCTCGACGCATGGTGCTTTTGGAGCATTGGCGCATGGCATCGGCACATCGGAAGTCGAACACGTGCTGGCGACGCAGACGCTGATCCAGCGCAAGGCCAAGAACATGCTGGTGCGTGTCGACGGTGTGCTGCCGGCAGGCGTCACCGCCAAGGATATCATCCTGGCCATCATCGGCGAGATCGGCACCGCCGGCGGTACCGGCTATGTCATCGAATATGCCGGCGAAGCGATCCGCGCCTTGTCGATGGAAGGCCGCATGACGATCTGCAACATGTCGATCGAGGGCGGCGCGCGCGCCGGCCTCATCGCGGCCGACGAAACCACCTTCGCCTACGTCAAGGACAAGCCGCGCGCGCCGAAGGGCACGGCGTGGGACGCGGCGCTCGAATACTGGAAGACGCTGCAGTCGGACGAAGGCGCGCATTTCGACAAGGTGATCGTGCTCGACGCGGCCAAACTGCCGCCGATCGTCTCCTGGGGCTCGTCGCCCGAGGATGTCGTGTCGGTGCAAGGCATCGTGCCGAACCCGGACGACATCAGCGACGAGAACAAGCGCACCTCCAAGCAGCGCGCGCTTGACTATATGGGCCTGAAGCCGGGAACGAAGATCACCGACATCACGCTCGACCGCGTGTTCATCGGCTCCTGCACCAATGGCCGTATCGAGGATCTGCGCGCCGTGGCCAAGGTGGTCGAAGGCAAGACGGTCAACCCGAATGTCAATGCGATGATCGTGCCGGGTTCCGGCCTAGTCAAGGAGCAGGCGGAAGCCGAGGGCCTCGACAAGATTTTCGTCGCCGCCGGTTTCGACTGGCGCGAGCCGGGCTGTTCGATGTGCCTGGCCATGAATGACGACCGGCTGAAGCCACATGAGCGCTGCGCCTCGA
>JBDSLV010000559.1:0-2927 GCA_039916205.1 Mesorhizobium sp.
CCCGGCGTCCGTCCTGCTTCTCGATCGCGGCGAGGGCTTCCTCATGGTAGTCGATGTCCAGGATGGAAGCGAGATTGTCCTCGAAACCCATTGTCAGGTTCCTCAAGAATGGGCCGACCTGCATCCACACGGTCTCGATCAGAAAGATCATCTGCTCGTTGCCGCAATGGCTATAGATCGAGAATTTGAAGTTGTAGTTCTTCCTCAGATAGTCGTCGATGATGCCGGTCCGCGCGGCAAGCGTCAGCTCGTTGCAATGGCGACGGATCGTGCGCAGGTTGTTGCCGTTGATGCGCATCGCGGCAAGCTCTGTCGCGCTGCCTTCCAGAATGGTGCGCACGGCGGTCAATTGCTCGAAACGCTCGGCCGAGATGACCGGCACCTCCATACTGCCGTTCGGCATCGGGCTCAGCGCGCGCAGGGCTTGCAGCCGCATGAAGGCGCTGCGCACCGGCATATCGCTGGTGCCAAGTTCCTTGGCGAGTTTTCGCGAGGTCAGCTTCTGTCCTGGGGCGAACTGACCGGACATCAGTGCTCGAACGAGCTCCAGATAGACCTTCTCATGCAAGGGAACTGTGTCGACAGCAGTCAACCCGAAGCGTGTTTTGTCGGCCATTGGCGGTGGGCTACTTCATTCGTTCAGAAATCTACGCAGTGGCTAGCTTTGCCGGTAGCAATCCTTGGCCGGCCGAGGACGACGGAAGGCCGAAGTCAGCGACTTTTCAAGCACATGATAGACGCTTCATTCGTGGCGTCGCAAGCAAACTCATTGTGCCGGCGCCGATTGCGCGAAGCCAACGTTGCCGGGCGAGCACCTCCAACGGTCCCCGCGAACGTCTCGCTTCGTAAGGCCTCGGAATTCGTGTCGCCGCCGCGTTCGTAATGCATCTCGGCCTCGTCATCACAAATCTTGACCGCTCCCGCACTTGCACCCGTGGCCGCTCTCTGGCTTTTGGAGACACCCGCCTGAACGGACTGATTCGCGTCATGCCGCTCGATTGTAATGTTCCAAGGGCAATCTGACTGGTGGGTCGTGAAGCGCGCGCAACCGACGAAGGAGAAGCGGCATGGTCGAGTTCAAGAAGCCCGAAATCTCCGAGATGCGGCCGAAGATCACCGTTATCGGCGTCGGCGGCGGTGGCGGCAATGCCGTCAACAACATGATCGCGGAGCAGCTTCAAGGCACGGAATTCATTGCCGCCAACACCGACGCACAGGCATTGACCATGTCCAAGGCGACCAGGCTGATCCAGCTTGGCGCGCATGTCACGGAAGGGCTGGGCGCGGGATCGCTGCCCGAGATCGGCCGTGCGGCGGCCGAGGAATCACTCGACGAGATCATGGATCATCTTGCCGGCACGCATATGTGCTTCGTCACCGCGGGAATGGGCGGCGGCACCGGAACCGGTGCTGCCCCGATCATCGCGCAGGCGGCGCGCAAGGCCGGCATCCTGACGGTTGGCGTCGTCACCAAGCCTTTCACTTTCGAGGGCCGTCGTCGCATGCAGATGGCCGAAGAGGGCATCGAGCGGCTGCGCGAGAGCGCTGACACGGTGATCGTCATTCCAAACCAGAACCTTTTCAGGATCGCCGACGCCAAGACCACCTTCGCCGATGCCTTCGTCATCGCCGACCGGGTGCTCTATGCCGGCGTCAGCTGCATCACCGACCTCATCGTCAAGGAAGGCCTGATCAACCTCGATTTCGCCGACGTGAAATCGGTAATGCGCGACATGGGCCGAGCCATGATGGGCACCGGCGAGGCGTCGGGCGAGGGCCGGGCGATGAAAGCCGCGGAAGCCGCCATCGCCAATCCGCTGCTGGACGAAGTGTCCATGAAGGGCGCCAAGGGCGTCCTGGTGTCGATTTCCGGCGGCAGGGACATGACCCTGTTCGAGGTCGACGAGGCCGCTACCCGCATCCGCGAGGAAGTCTATGAGGATGCCGACATCATCGTCGGCGCGATCTTCGACAAGGGTATGGAAGGCCGGTTCAGGGTTTCTGTCGTGGCGACGGGGCTCGACCGCGGGTTTGGCGAAGGGGACGCTCGCGCCGAAGCCGCGCGGGACCATTCGGGTCACGCGCCTGCACGAATTCTCCAATAGGCGGATCAGTTTCAGGTCTGGTACTTTTAACAAAAAGGGCAGGAAACCTCGCGGTTTCCTGCCTTTTTAGTCTGCTTCGTTCAGGTCAGCCGAACTTCGGGTCGAGGCTTCCCGACTTGTAGCGCTTGGCCATTTCCGCGACCGGCAGCGGCTTGATCTTCTGTGCGTTGCCGGCGGTGCCGAACTGCTCGAAGCGCTCCTTGCACAGCTTGCGCATGGCGGCCATCGCCGGTGTCAAATATTTGCGCGGGTCGAATTCGCTCGGGTTCTCAGTCAGCACCTTGCGGATGGCACCGGTCAGCGCCATGCGATTGTCGGTGTCGATGTTGATCTTGCGCACGCCGTGCTTGATGCCGCGCTGGATTTCCTCCACCGGCACGCCCCAGGTCGGTTTCATCTGGCCGCCGTATTTGTTGATGATCTCCTGCAGGTCCTCCGGCACTGAGGACGAACCATGCATGACCAGGTGCATGTTCGGCAGCCGGCGATGGATTTCCTCGATGACGTTCATGGCCAGAACCGCACCGTCCGGCTTGCGCGAGAATTTGTAGGCGCCATGGCTGGTGCCCATGGCAACGGCCAGTGCGTCGACATGCGTATCCCTGACGAACTCCACCGCCTGCACCGGGTCGGTCAGGAGTTGGTCGTGGCTGATCGCGCCCTCGACGCCATGGCCGTCTTCCTGCTCGCCACCACCCGATTCGAGCGATCCGAGAACGCCGATCTCGCCTTCCACCGACACGCCGCCCCAATGCGCCATATCGACGACGCGGCGGGTGATGCCGGAATTGTAGGCGTAGTCAGCTGGTGTCTTGCCATCTT
>JBDSLV010000560.1:0-4647 GCA_039916205.1 Mesorhizobium sp.
CGCGCAGGCCGAAGTGGAAATTCCGGCCGCGGTAGCTGACGGCCTGTTCACCCTCGGGGGTCTGAAAGTTGCCGGCAAAGTCAAATTCGAGGTTCGTCTTGGTTGACGGCGACAGGTCTGCCGCGCCCCCCAGCAGCCATGGCATGTGTTCCGCGATGGCGTTCAACACCTGGCCGGATGAGTCCCGCGTCGCGAGGCCTTTCGCATCGGCCGCGAAGACGGGTAGCGCGGCGTCCCACCCGGGAGCAACTTCACGTCGCTGGATCTGATCGATCTGTTCGGCTAGGTCAGGATATTGTTTCCGATAGGCCGCGAACAATTTTCGCCAGGCGGCATGAGCGGCGACCCCACGCTTGCCCATATGTGCGCGGAAATGCGCCATGACGCCTTCGGGAACCTTGAAATCGGCATCCGGATCCCAGCCATAAAATTCCTTCGTTAGCCGAACTTCTTCGGTGCCCAGTGGCTCTCCGTGAGCTTTGTTTGTATCGTGCTTATGCGGCGCGCCGTAACCGATATGGCTTTGAACGATGATGAGCGTTGGGCGGTCATGCCTATCGATGAAAGTCTGATAAGCCTTGTCCAGCAACACCAAATCGTTTGCGTCGCTTACCCGCTCGACTTGCCATCCGTATGCCGCGAAGCGGGTTGCCACATCTTCGGTGAATGTAAGCCCAGTCGGACCCTCGATGGTGATGTGATTGTCGTCGTAAATCCAGCAGAGGTTGGACAATTTGAGATGTCCCGCCAGCGATGCCGCCTCGCTGCTGATCCCCTCCATCATGTCGCCGTCGCTGCACAGCGCATAGATGTTGTGCGAGAACAGATCATAATCGGGTCGATTGTAGGTGGCCGCCAGCCACCGTTCGGCAATTGCCATGCCGACGCTTGTTGCCGCACCTTGTCCGAGTGGACCCGTGGTGGTTTCCACGCCCGACGTCCAGCCATATTCGGGATGTCCCGTGCAATGGCTGCCTGCCTGGCGAAAACTCTTGAGATCGTCCAACGTCACGGCGAGTCGATCGCCCGATGGATAGCTCGCGCCCTTTGCCTTGACGGCGCACAGGTGAAGCAGGCTGTAGAGCAGGGCGCAGGCATGGCCGGCCGACAGAACGAAGCGGTCGCGGTTCGGCCAATCGGGGTCGGCAGGGTCGTAGCAAAGGAAGCGCTGCCACAGGCAATAGGCCATCGGCGCGGCATCCAGCGGCGTTCCGGGATGGCCAGATTTTGCTTTCTGAACCGCGTCAATGGAAAGCATTCGCAACGTGTTGATGCAAAGCTGGTCAAGTGGCACCGGTTTCATGGGAAATCCTTTGATCGGGTTTATGCAACTCGATTGTCAAAGTGCTGGCAGGTTGCGCCGTTGCAGGTTTGGTCAGGTCGACGCCATGGGCGGCCGGCCTCACCGCATTTCATTTCTTTCGCCTCCGGAATCGACGATAGCGCTCGATCAAAGCGTTGGTCGAGCTGTCATGTTGGAGATTTGGGGTCTCGGAGGCTTCCAGTTCAGGGATTGTTTTCTCGGCCAGTGCCTTGCCCAGCTCAACGCCCCATTGGTCAAATGAATCGATGTTCCAGATGACGCCTTGCGTGAAGACGCTGTGCTCGTAGAGCGCCACCAGGCTGCCTAGGATCGTTGGCGTCAGACGCTCGGCAAGCAGGGTGTTGGTGGGGCGGTTCCCTTCGAAGGTGCGGTGCGGAACCAGCCAGTCCGGCGTCCCTTCGGCCCTGACCTCCTCTGGCGTCTTGCCGAAAGCCAGCGCCTCAGTCTGTGCGAAGAGATTTGCCATGAGGAGATCGTGGTGGCGTCCCAGCGGGTTCAACGCTCGACAAAATCCTATGAAGTCGCACGGAATCAGCTTGGTTCCCTGATGGATGAGTTGATAGAATGAATGCTGCCCGTTGGTGCCAGGTTCGCCCCAATAGATCGGCCCGGTTTGGTAATCGACTTTTGTGCCGCCAAGAGTGACGTGCTTGCCATTGCTTTCCATCGTCAGTTGCTGGAGATAGGCCGGAAAGCGCTTCAGGTATTGCTCGTAGGGCAGCACCGCGACCGTCTGTGCCTCGAAGAAATTGTTGTACCAGACCGCGAGCAGGCCCATCAGAGCCGGCAAGTTCTGACCGAACGGCGCGGTGCGGAAGTGATGGTCCATATCGTGGAAACCCGACAGCAACGCCTGGAAATTCTCCGCCCCGATGGCGAGCATGGTGGATAGGCCGATCGCCGAATCCATCGAATAGCGGCCGCCGTCCCAATCCCACATGCCGAACATCTGTTCGGTGTCGATGCCGAATTCAGCGACCCCTTCGGCATTGGTCGAGACGGCGACGAAATGCCGGGCCACCGCCTGCTCGTCGCCCAGCTTGCGCATTATCCATTCACGAGCCGTATGGGCGTTGGTCAGCGTTTCCAACGTCCTGAACGTCTTCGAGCAGATGATGAACAGCGTTTCTTCAGGATTCAGATCCCGCGTCGCTTCCACGAAGTCGGTACCGTCGATGTTCGAGATGAAGCGGAAAGTCATGTCGCGTCGGCTGTAGTGGCGCAACGCTTCATAGGCCATGACCGGCCCGAGGTCCGAGCCGCCGATGCCGATATTGATGACGTTTCGGATCGGCAGGCCTGTATGGCCGCGCCATGCGCCGCTGTGAATCCTGTCCGTGAAATCGGCCATCTTGCCGAGCACCGCGTGTACTTCCGGCACGACGTCGATACCGTCGACTAAAACTCGCTCACCAATAGGCGCGCGCAGCGCCGTATGAAGCACCGCGCGCCGCTCCGTCACATTGATCTTCTGACCGCCGAACATCGCTTCGATGCGCTCACGCAGCCTGCAAGCCTCGGCAAGTTCAATGAGAAGCTGGACCGTCTTAGCCGTGATGCGGTTTTTCGAATAGTCGAGATAAATTCCGCAGGTCTCGATGGCGAAACGCTTGCCACGCCGGGGATCGTCGGCGAAGAGCTGCCTCAGATGCAAAGGGCGCACTGCCTGGCAATGCATCACCAACGCCTTCCATGCTGGAAGTTCCGCGAGTGGCAATGTCCTGTTCGCAAGAAGCGCGCTCATCATCCGCCGGCCGAACCGTGGCGATGTAACTGCTCGCTCTTCGACGCAATCACCGCCATCAGGTCGGTCCATGATTTTGTGAAGGATTGGGCGCCTTCCAACTGGAGCTGCACGGCGAGCGCCTGAATGTCGACGCCGGCTTTTGCGAAGTCGGCAAGCACGGTTTCGCTATTGCCGCCGTCCTCCCGCATGACGCCTTTCACCGCCCCCTCTTTCGAAAATGCAAGGAGCGTCTTCTCCGGAATGGTGTTGATGGTGTCCGGCGCGGCGAGCGCCTCGATGTAATAGGACTGTGGAAGCTGCGGATCCTTGGTCCCGGTGCTCGCCCATAGCAGACGCTGGGAAAGTGCACCGGCGTCGGCCAGCTTGCGCCATCCGGCAGAGGTAAGGCGCTCACGGTAGGCATTATAGACTTGACCGGATATGGCGATGCCGAGGCGGTTCCGCAGCGCTGGGCTAACCTTGTCCATCACCGCCTTGTCCCAGCGGCTGACGAAGATCGAGGCGACCGAGGCGATCTTGGGGTCGAGCCCGGCGTTGATCCGGCGTTGAATGCCTCGGCAATAGGCGTCGGCTGCGGCTATGTACTGCTCGCACGAAAACAGCAGGGTAACATTCACCGGCACGCCGGCGAAGATCGATTCTTCAATGGCCTCAACCCCTGCGGATGTGCCCGGAATCTTAATGAACAGGTTGGAACAGTGCGCTTGCGTGTGCAGCCGCTTGGCGGCTTCGACAGTGGCGCCGGCATTATTAGCCAGCAAAGGCGACACTTCCAGCGAAACCCAGCCATCGATACCGCCCGTCGCTTCATGGACCGGCCCGAACAGTGCCGCGGCTTGCGTCAGGTCTTCCAGCGCCAATTCGAAGAATAGCTGCTCGCCGGCTTTCCCTTCTTTCCTTTTCTGGTCGAGGGCAGCGTCGTAAGCCTTGCTGTTTCGAATGGCCTCATCGAAGATCGTGGGGTTCGACGTCAATCCCGTCACCGAAAAGTCGGTGCAATAGCGCTGAATGGTGCCGCTGCTCAGCAAATCCCGGGTAATGTTGTCCAACCAGAGGCTTTGGCCGAGAGCATGCAATCGGGTTGTTGCGTTCATGACGACCTCGCTAGTGGGCGGGAAAGTGACGCACCCTCGCCAGTCTCATATGCGGCGCGCAATTCACTCGACCAACATGCGCGCTTCCCGCGCTGCGTCGATAAACGCGTCTCTCGCGACGTCAGCCGAAATACTGGCGTTCAAGGCCTGCTGGCATGCCCGTTTCGCGGATCGGTGCTTGTCGCTTTCTCCGCTCCGCCAATGATCGTTGAGCAGGTCAAAGGCTTGCCGAGCGTTGTTAAGGTTTCGAATGTCGCCGCTTATGCCGGTGGCAACAGATATTGGCTTGGAAAACCACGCATCATACATGGGGTGGGCCGCCTCGAACTGGATGAACTCCCACAACGCGCCTCGTCGGGTGAAGTTTCATCGACAGGCATCACCCTTGCGTGAACCCAAGCTGTGGGAATTCAGCGGCGCGTTTGAGAGCGGGCGCGCCGGAAAAGGCAGTAAGTAGGCGTTGCCTGGAACAACGGAGCGAA
>JBDSLV010000561.1:0-2840 GCA_039916205.1 Mesorhizobium sp.
TTGCGGGAACATCTCGATCTGACCGATCGGCGGCTGGTGAAACAGCTGTCGCAGGACGCGCAGCCGGGCATCAACAAGCTCGCCGAAACATTGGCGATCTCGGTGCCGACGGTGCGCACGCGGCTGCGCAACCTGCTCGACCGCAACCTGCTCAAGGTTGTCGGGCTCCTGAACCTGACCGAGCGCCCGGAGCTGATCTCGGCCATTGTCGGCATCAATGCACAAGGGCGCGGCCGGGCCCGCGAACTGGCGCAGCGCATTTCCGAACTGCCCTTCGTCAACTCCGCCTCCGTCGTCACCGGGCGTTTCGATATCATCGTCGATGTGACGGTCGCCGGTGACGTCGCCGATCTCTACCGCGTCACCAGCGAGCTGATCCCGGGCGCCGGCGAGCCGGGCGAAGTGGTGCGCAGCGAGACCTTCGTCGTCATGGCTTCGTGCAACAAATGGGTCAGCCTGCCGGAAGGCTGCTGGTCGGACGACCGCAAGGAGCCGGCATGAAGATCGCGGTTCTCGGCGGCCTCGGCCTGCAAGGAAGGGCGGCGATCGCCGACCTCGTCGCCAGCGAAGGCATCAAGGAAGTGGTCTGCGTCGACACGGCGACCGATGGTGCGGCCCGGCTTGCCGGCCTGGCCGATCTCAGCCGCGTGCGCTTTGTTGTGCCTGAAGGCGCGATCGGCCCAGCCCTGGCCAGCGTGATGGCCAATGTCGACGCCGTCATCGATCTGTTGCCGCAGCCGCTGATGCGCGAGGCGGTGCAGGCCGCGATCGACACGCGCACGCCGCTGGTCACCACCAACTACGTCAAGTCGATCACCGACCTTGGCCCGGCTGCCGTTGAGGCCGGCGTCCCGATCATGACCGAATGCGGGCTAGATCCCGGCATCGACCTTGTGCTCTACGCACGCGCCGCAAGGCAGTTCGACAGCGTCGTCTCGATCGATTCCTATTGCGGCGGCATCCCCGAGCCGAAGGCGATGGCAAAGCCGCTTTGCTACAAGGTGAGCTGGAACTTCGACATGGTCCTGTCCAGCCAGAACCGCGACAGCGTGATGATCGAGGACGGCGAACGCGTCGCGGTGCCGGCCGGCGAGCAGCACGACAATCCTTTCATCCATGAAATCGAGGTCGCGGGCCTGGGCAAGCTGGAAGCCTTCCCCAACGGCGATGCGCTGCATTATGTCGAGATGCTTGACGCCGCGAAGGGGCTGCGCCGCTCCGGCCGCTACACGCTGCGCTGGCCGGGCTGGTCGGCCTTCTGGGCGCCGCTGAAGGAGCTTGGCTTCCTGTCCGAGGACAAGGTTGCCGGCACGGGCGCCAGTCCGCGTGAATTTCTCGGCCGGCTGCTTGGCCCGCAACTGCAATATGGACCCGCCGAGAAGGACTTGTGCGTGATGCGCAATGTCTTCTCCGGCCTCGAAGGCGGCCGCCGCAAGACGGTGACCTCGGACCTGATCATCGAGCGCGATCTCGCCTCCGGCCTCTTCGGCATGAGCCTCGGCGTCGGCTATCCCGCCAGCATCGTGGCGCAGATGCTGGCGCGCGGCGAGATCACCACGCCCGGTCTGCTTAACCCGCTGCAGCATGTGCCCGATACCCGCTTCCTGGAGGAGCTCGCCGGGCGCGGCATCAAGGTCACCGAAACGGTGGAGTGGAACTAGGGTTCGAGCGTGATTCCTCCCGAAACCGGGACCGGCTTTCGGGATCATGCTCCAGAAGTTTTCGAACGGTGGCCGCCGCCGGCAACGGCGCCGCCGCTCAAAAAACACCCATCAAGGGTGGGAACAACAAGACGACAAATGGAGGAATACCCAATGAAGCCTATGAAGATTGCCAAGCTTTTCATCGCCGGCCTTGCACTGGCCGGCCTCACGGCAGCTGCCAGCGCCGGCACGCTGGACGAGATCACCAAGCGCGGCGAACTGCGCGTCGCCGTGCAGACCCAGGGACCGCCCTTCTCGCTGGTCGGCGCCAATGGCGAGCGCACCGGCAGTTCGGTTGAACTGGCCGAACTGATGGCCAAGGAAATGGGCGTCAAGATCACCTTCCTCGACTTCGACTGGGATGGCCTGATCCCGGCGCTGCTGTCGGGCAAGGCCGATCTGCTGGTCGCCGACATGACGCCGACGCTGGCACGCGGCATGAAGGTCGCCTTCACCACGCCATACATGTACACGGGCAGCACCGTGTTCACCAAGGCCGACAGCAAGTTCAAGACCACCGAGGACTGCAAGGCCAAGGGCACCAAGATCGCCGTTCTGCTCGGCGCCAACGGCGAAAAGGAAGCCAAGACCGCCTTCCCCGATGCCGACATCAAGAGCTACAAGGGCGGCGGCCCGCTGCTGCTTGACGCCGTCAACAACGGCCAGGCCGATTGCGGCGTCAACGACGTCTCGGCGGTCAAGGGCCAGTCGACCGCCTACCCGGCCGGCACTTTCACCATCATGCCGGACCTGTTGTCGAAGGAGCCGCTTGCCTTCGCCACCCGCTATGACGAGCCGGACCTGCTGGTCTGGATGAACCTGTTCCTCAATCAGGTCAGCATCGACGGCCGCCTGCAGAAGAACCTCGACTACTGGGTGAATTCCGACGCCTGGAAGAAAGACCACTAAGCATCGCTTCGTTCGGACGGAACCGCGCCAGACTGGATCGGCGCGGTTCCGCCCAACACTCAATCGTCACGGACAGACTTCGCTCTGGGGAATTCACCCAACGATGCTCGAAAATTTCAGTTTCCGCACCATCGTCGAATACCTGCCTCTGTTCGGGCAGGGCCTGATCACGACCGTCTGGCTGTCGGCGCTGTCCTTTGTCGGCGCGCTCGTCGTCGGCATCGTGCT
>JBDSLV010000562.1:0-11088 GCA_039916205.1 Mesorhizobium sp.
TTTCGCGGCGAGACCATCACCGGCAGGAGCGAATCCGAGCTGAAACCGGCACGGCGCGATATGCAGGTGGTCTTCCAGGACCCTTACGGCTCCTTCGATCCGCGCCAGAAGGTCGAGAAACTGGTGGCCGAGCCGCTGCATGTGCTGGCAAGGAAACCATCCCGCGCCGAGCGGCGTGAAATGGTAGCGCATGCCTTGCACGAAGTCGGCCTCGACCAGCGCGACATGGACAAATATCCGCACGAGTTTTCAGGCGGCCAGCGCCAGCGCCTATCGATCGCCCGCGCCATCATCACCCGCCCGAAACTGGTGGTGGCCGATGAGCCGGTCTCGGCGCTCGATGTTTCGATCCGCGCCCAGATCCTCGACCTGTTCGCCGACCTCAACCAGAAGCTCGGCATCGCCTATCTCTTCATCACCCATGACCTGACAGTTGCCCGCGCCATCACGGATGAGGTGCTGGTGATGCATGACGGAAGGATCGTCGAGCGCGGCAAGACGAGCGAGGTGCTCGATCACCCGCAATCGGACGCAGCCAAGGCTCTGGTTTCAGCAGCGCCTGATTTGCACCGGGCGATCGCCAGGCGGATGCAAGAACAAGGGTGAGCGGCCCGATGGCGCCTATTCTTCCGGCGTCACCACATCGACCGGGCTGATGTCGAGCAGGTCAAGTGTGCGGCGCAGAAGCCGGACTTCGCTCTCGGCAAGCTGCGAATCGGCCTTGGCGATCTCGGCCATATGGCGGGCAAGCTGCTTGCGCCGCTCGACATCGAGATCGCGGAACAGCGCGATAGCCTGCGAGCCATTGGTCTCGTAGCCGAACTCGTTGAGATATTCGATGACAGCGTCGATGCTGGTTTCCGGAATGTCGAAGGCATCCTTGCATATGCGCCGGAAGGCAACCATCTCGCTCTCGCTGACCGAGCCGTCGGCCAGGATCATGCGGAACAGCATCAGCAATTCCGCCGACAGGACCGGATCGTCCGCCACCTTGCGCACGCCAGGGTCGCCGTCGAAGATCGAGCGTATCTGATCCAGCAGTGCAATCGCCATCAGCGTCCCTTTCGAAGTCATCTGGGATACGTAAAGCAATTCTGGGAAAAGTGTGAAGCGGTTTTCCATTCGGGATTGCGTCAAGACAAGGCGGAAACGCGCTTGCGCAAACAGGGTAGCCGTGATCGAACCCCCATATCCTCACCGAATGTCTCCCTCCACCAATGTTCGATCTCGCCACACAAACCGTCGTCATGCTTGCACTGGCTGCCTTTGCCGCCGGCTTTGTCGATTCGATTGCTGGCGGCGGCGGGTTGATCACCGTCCCGGCACTGCTGCTTGCCGGCTTCACACCAGTTCAGGCGCTCGCCACCAACAAGCTGCAAGGCATGTTCGGCTCGGGTTCGGCGACCATCCACTATGCCTCCAAGGGTCATGTCGACCTGCGCCGGCAATTGCCCTCGGCCCTGTTGGCGCTTGTCGGCAGCGCTATCGGCGCCTTGCTGGCGACGATCGTGCCGGGTGATCTGCTGCGGGCACTGCTGCCGCTGGTGCTGATCGCCATCGCGCTTTACTTCGCGCTCAAGCCCAACATGAACGATGTCGATCGCGCCGAGCGCCTGTCGCCGTTCCTCTTCGGGGTGACGCTCGTGCCGGTCATCGGCTTCTATGACGGCCTGTTCGGGCCGGGAGCCGGTTCCTTCTATATGCTGGCTTTCGTCGCGCTCGCCGGCTACGGCGTGCTCAAGGCGACCGCTCACACCAAGCTGCTCAACTTCGCCTCCAACATCGGCGGCTTCATCGTCTTCGCCGCTGTTGGCGTCGTCTACTGGAAGATCGGCCTGATGATGGGCGTTGCCCAGTTCCTCGGCGCCCGCGTTGGCGCCAGCCTGGCCATGCGCATCGGCGCCAGGCTGATCAAGCCATTGCTGGTGGTCGTCTGTCTGGCGCTGGCGGTGAAGCTCCTGGCCGACCCGGCCAACCCGTTGCGCACCCTGATTGGAGTGTGACCCCGCACCTGATAGACTGCCGCTGTTCGAATCATGTTGGAGGAACCAGGCATGAATCTCAGCGCACCCACCCAAATCGTTTTCATCATCTCTCTTGTTATCGCCATCATCGGCGTTCTCGTCGCTCTTGGCGTTCTTGCGTTTATTCCAATCGCATCGGTGTGGATTGTCCTCATCGCCTACATCGTGCTTGCCGGCGCCTGCCTGATGCGCGGCGCCTGAACAATCCAACTTCAAGCATTTCCAGGCGCCCGGCCAAAAGCCGGGCGCTTTTTTGATTTTAAACAACGGTCTGCTAGGTTCTTCAGCGTAGGGAGAGCATTGATGCCGGTCGAGACGCAGCGCCAGAACGAACAGGATCGGCACATCGCCGGCCGGTTCGAGATGTTGCGGCACATCCCCGGGCCACGGCTTGAAGGCATCGTTACCGACATTCTCGGCTACCGGGAAACGGCTCCCGGCCACTTCCGCAACGTCGAATACGCCTCATTGACCGTGCCGCTGGTGATCAGCTTTGCCGAGCCCTTCGCCATCGGCCTTGGCAAGGACCCCGGACACAATGACCGCTTCGCCAGTTTCGCCGCCGGCCTCTATGCCGGCCCCGTGGTGATCGAATCCTTCGGCGGCTCCTGCTGCATCCAGGTCAATTTCACACCGCTCGGCGCCCGCCGCTTTTTCCGCCAGCCGATGAGCGAACTGGCTGACCGCATGCTCGGCCTTGACGATGTGCTCGGCCTTGAGGGCATCACGTTGCGCGAGAGGCTGGGCAATGCGCAGGACTGGAGCGAGCGCTTCGCCATGGTCGAGATGTTCGTCGCCGGACGGCTCGCCGATGCCCGCGAAACACAGACCGAGATCGCATGGGCCTACGACAAGATCATCATTTCTGGCGGCCGCACGCGCATTTCATCGCTTGCCGAAAAGCTGGGCTGGAGCCGCAAGCATCTTGCGGGAAAGTTCACCGATGCGACCGGGATCGGCCCGAAGACGCTGTCGCGCATCGTCCGCTTCAACCGTGCGCTCAACCTGTCGCGGCGAGATACCAGCGACTGGGCCGATATCGCCGCCGATTGCGGCTATGCCGACCAGGCGCATCTGGTGCGTGAATTCCGCGACCTTGCCGGCGAAACGCCGACATCGCTTTCCGTACAGGCGTAGATCTGCCGCTCCTCCGCGAATGCAGGTAACATTTCTTCAAGACGCCTGAGCGGCCTTCGCCCAGAGTGGGTCATCGACCAACCCAACGAAGGAGAATGTCATGCCCGCATCAAATGAACCGCCTCGGCTCTACCCGACACTGCGCTACAGGAACGCCTCTGAAATGATCGACTGGCTGGGCGAGGCTTTCGGCTTCACCGTCCGCGAGCGCCACGGCCAGGGCGATGTCGTGCATCATGCCGAACTGGTTTTCGGTTCCTCCGTGATCATGATGGGCACCGCGCGCGAGGACAGGTTCGGCAAGATGGTTGGAATGCCAGGCGTCGGCGGCGGCAAGGCGATCTATGTCGCCGTCGAGGACGCGGATGCCGCCTATGCGAGGGCGAAGAAGGCCGGTGCCGAAATCCTCGAAGAGCTGAACGACCGCGACTATGGCAGCCGCGAATTCATCTGCCGTGACCCGGAAGGCAATGTCTGGTCCTTCGGCACCTATTGGCCGAAGGCGGGAGAAAAGGCCTAGAAACAGAGGCTATCGCGCCAAGCCAAAGATCGCGTCGCAGTCGAGGTGGGTTTCCAGCTCGGCCGCGATGTCGTCCAGCGCCCGCTCCACTTCGGCGCGGTAGTCAATGCCACCGCCCTGCACGCCAAGGCTTTCGAGAAACCTTGCCCGGAACGCGTCAGCATCAAACAGCCCGTGCAGATAAGTGCCCATCACCTTGCCGTCGGCGGAGATGGCGCCGTCATCGACATTGTTGATGACGGCGGATGGGCGCAGTGTGTCCGGGCCGATGGTCCGGCCAAGGTGGATTTCATAGCCTTCGAGTGGCAGGTTGAATGGCACCGAGCGCGCCTTGACGTTGCGCACCGTTTTCTCTGGCTCCATCACCGTCTCCACGTCGAGCAGGCCAAGACCTTCCGCCTCGGTGACGCTGCCCTCGATGCCATCAGGATCACGCACGGTGCGGCCCAGCATCTGGAAGCCGCCGCAGATGCCGACGACATGACCACCGCGCTTGGCATGCGCCAAGAGATCGCGGTCCCAGCCATTCTCGCGGAATTTCAGGAGATCGCCGATGGTCGATTTCGAACCGGGAATGACCACCAGCCCGGCGTCCTCAGGCAGGCGCTGGCCAGGCGGTACGAAGACGACCTCGACCTGCGGTTCTGCCTTGAGCGGATCTAGATCGTCGAAATTGGCGATGCGGCCCAGCATCGGCACCGCCACCTTCAGCGCGCGCTTCCCGCCGGACACCATGCGCTCCAGCACGACGGAGTCCTCCGAAGGCAATCGCGCCGCCGCCTTCAGCCATGGCACGACGCCGAAGCAGCGCCATCCGGTGAATTTATCGATCGACCTGATGCCGTCATCGAACAGCGTGACGTCGCCACGAAACTTGTTGATGAGGTAGCCGACGATCATGCGGCGGTCTTCTTCCGGCAGGATCAGGTGCGTGCCCGCGACCGAGGCGATGACGCCACCACGGTCGATATCGCCGACCAGCACCACCGGCACATTAGCGCGTGTCGCAAAGCCCATATTGGCGATGTCGCGGCTTCGCAGGTTGATCTCGGCGGGCGAGCCCGCGCCTTCGACGATGACGAGGTCAGCACCCTCGCCGACCCTGGCCCAGGAATCCAGCACCGCGTCCATCAGTTGACCCTTGAGCGCCTGATAGTCGCGCGCCCGCGCCTCGCCGAAAACCTTACCTTGCACGATCACCTGCGCACCGACATCGGTCTGCGGCTTCAGGAGCACCGGGTTCATGTGGACCGTAGGCGCGACACCGCAAGCAATCGCCTGCAGCCATTGCCCGCGGCCGATCTCGCCGCCGCCCGTCTCACCCGGAATATCCGCGACGGCGGCATTGTTCGACATGTTCTGCGGCTTGAACGGGTGAACCTTCAGCCCACGGTTTTTCGCCGCGCGGCACAGGCCAGCAACCAGCACCGTCTTGCCGACATCCGAACCGGTGCCTTGCAGCATGATCGCCTTGGTCATGGCTCAGGCCCTGCCCTGCGCAGCGGTCCCAGTGATGGTGGATTTCTGCGCAAGCGGCCCACCGCGCCAGATGTAGAGCGCCAGCAACGGCTCCTTGCCGGTGCGCATCGCGTGATTGGCATCAGACTTATGGTGGATCACTTCACCCGCCGCGCGCGTCTGAAAAGCCCCTTCGCCCATGCGCCATTCGGTACCGCCGGTCAGCGGAATGTAAATCTCCTCAGCGATGTGGTGATGGTCGGGGTAGACGATGCCGGGGCCGAGAATCAGCAAGCCTGCGGCCACCGTGTCATTGACGAAGGCACCGCGTGTGCCAAAAACCTCCAGCCAGCCATAATTGTCGATGAAATCCTTGCCGAAATCGGCTTCGCTGTAAGTCTGGCCCCAGCGAAAATCGGCGCCGTGCTCGGCAAGCAAGCGCACCAGCGGCTTGGCCTCCAATGGCGCCAGTTCCGCAGCGCGGTCGAGATGACGCAGGCAGCCTAGGCGATGCGGTTCGAGCGCGCGGGCGGGCATCTCCCAGTCGATTCGTGCGACGGCATCGCGAACCAGCGCATCATCCACTCTGCCGAGATAGCCATGGAAATCTTCAAGCAGCTCATCGAATTTTGTTGTCATGTCTCCGTCCGAACATCGATCCACGCACAGCCGGTCCGCGGATGGTCGGGTTGCGCGGCGGCATCATTGGTCTAGATTGGTGCCCGCGCAAAGCCAAAAACGACAGGCCAACGGGCCGAAAACATCAGGGAGCACGCCATGGACGCCGCGGTCGATGCGAGCACCAGCCAGTTCGAACTCAACGAAGAGCAGCGCGCCATCCAGGAGATGGCGCAGGCCTTCGCCGCCGATCGCGTTGCACCCAACGCGCTTGACTGGGATCGCCGAAAACACTTCCCCGCCGATGTGATCCGCGAGACCGGCCCGCTCGGCCTCGGCGGCATCTACGTCCGCGACGATGTCGGCGGCTCGGCACTTGGCCGACTCGACGCCGTGCTGATCTTCGAGGCGCTTTCGCACGCCGATCCCGCCTTTTCCTCGTTCATTTCGATCCACAACATGGTGGCATCGATGATCGACCGCTTTGGCAATGACGAGCAGCGCCAGCGCTTCCTGCCGAAGCTGACCTCGATGGAATGGCTGGCCAGCTACTGCCTGACCGAGCCAGGCTCCGGGTCGGACGCCGCGGCATTGAAGACACGAGCGGTGAAAAGTGGCGGCGACTATGTGCTGAACGGCACCAAGCAATTCATCTCCGGCGCCGGCGACAGCGATGTCTACGCCGTCATGGTCAGAACCGGCTCCGATGGACCAAAGGGCATTTCGACCATCGTCGTGCCCAAGGATGCGCCCGGCCTCTCCTTTGGCGCCAACGAACACAAGATGGGCTGGCACATGCAGTCGACCCGCCAGGTCATATTCGAGGATTGCAAGGTACCGGCGGAAAACCTGCTGTCGGGCGAAGGCGCCGGCTTCGGCATCGCCATGGCCGGGCTCGACGGCGGCCGGCTGAACATCGCCGCCTGTTCCCTTGGCGGCGCGCAGTCGGCCCTAGACAAGGCGCTGTCCTACACGTCGGAGCGCAAAGCCTTCGGCTCGAAGATCAATCAATTCCAGGCACTGCAGTTCAGGCTTGCCGACATGGAGACGGAGCTGCAGGCAGCGCGCATTTTCCTGTATGCCGCCGCCTCGAAGCTCGACCGCAAAGCGCCTGATGCCGGAAAATGGTCGGCGATGGCCAAGCGTTTCGTCACCGATACCGGTTTCACCATCGCCAACGACGCACTGCAGCTGCTTGGCGGTTACGGCTATCTGCATGACTACGGCATCGAGAAGCTGGTGCGCGACCTGCGCGTCCACCAAATTCTCGAAGGCACCAACGAGATCATGCGCGTCATCATCGCACGCACGTTGACTGGCCGGTAATTTCAGAAGCATCCGGGAGAGACACGAATGACCACGATCGCCTTCATCGGCCTCGGCAACATGGGCAATCCAATGGCCGCCAATCTGGTCAAGGCGGGGCACACCGTGCATGGCTTCGACCTGATGCCGGAGAACCTTGTGGTTGCCCGTGAGCACGGTGTCGTCATCATGGCCAATGCGCTGGCCGCTTTGAAGGACGCCGATGTCGTCATCACCATGCTGCCGGCCGGCAAGCATGTCTTGTCTGTCTATGAAGACATCGCGCCGAAAGCAAAAAGCGGCGCGCTGTTCATCGATTCCTCCACCATCGACGTTGAATCGGCGCGAAAGGCTCACGCCATCGCCAGCAAGAATGGGCTGCTGTCGATCGACGCGCCGGTCTCGGGCGGCACCGGTGGCGCCACCGCCGGAACGCTGACCTTCATGGCTGGCGGCTCCAAGGATGCCTTCGCCGCCGCCGAACCGGTGCTGAAGCCGATGGCCGGCCGTGTCGTTCATTGCGGCGACGGCGGCGCTGGCCAGGCTGCCAAGATCTGCAACAACATGATCCTCGGCATTTCGATGATCGGCGTTGCCGAGGCCTTCGTGCTGGCGGAAAAACTCGGCCTGTCGCATCAGGCGCTGTTCGACGTCGCCTCGACCTCGTCCGGCCAGTGCTGGTCGCTGACCACCTATTGCCCGGTGCCCGGCCCGGTGCCAACCTCCCCCGCCAACCGCGACTACAAGCCCGGCTTTGCCGCCGCCCTGATGCTGAAGGATCTGAAGCTGGCGCAGGAGGCGGCCCAGGGTTCAGGGGCGGTGACACCGCTTGGCGCCGAGGCAGCACAGCTCTACGCACTGTTCAACGCGCAAGGAAACGGCGGCGCCGATTTTTCCGGCATCATTAATTTCTTGCGCGGCGAAAATCGATAAGCGGCTCATATGGCTGTGCTTTTTTCGCCAATTTCGCCAGAAATACGCCAAATTTAGGTTTGCTTAAGCTCTCGATAACTCCCCGGTAACGATGTCCCTATACAACGGACTTCGAGGCGGACATATCGCATCCGCCCGGCGCTCCGGATCAGGTCTCGCGTACCGGAGCCCGTAAGTTTCGCAGTGTTTCAGTAGCGAAGCGCCATGCGTATCTGGCAAAGCCGCGTTCCCGATGGAGCGCGGTTTTTGCGTTCCTGCCAGCTCTGCTTCCGGCAGGCCTATATTCCGATCGCTGCATTCGGGATTGGAACATGATCTTCATTGAGCAGAACGATTGGTGCTTCGACACCGTCAACCCTGACGACAAGCAGGCGCTGGCTCCATGCTCCGGCTGTGCGTGTGGCGGTTGAATACACGGTGCCTTTTCCCTTGCCGCCGTGGACCGGAATGCTGAGCTGCGCCGCGCCGGTACCATTCGCGTTGACATTGATGCTGCCGCCGATCCAGAAATTGGCGGCCAGATCGTCGCCGATCGCTGCCTTGACGCGGTCGTCGGCACGGACGGCATCCATCGTCATGTGATAGGCGTCGCTGCCCTTCAGGATGTAGGGGATGCTGCCGATCGTGACGGCAAGTCCGCCGAGCGCCACGACCCAGACGAGCAGCCCGGCGATTGCCCAGTTGCGCTGCGTCTTGCGGAACTGTTCCGCGTCGCGCCATGCGCGGTTCTTCCACGCCCAGCGGCTGCCGCGTGCGCCCAGCACGACGATCATGATGATGTTGACGCCCGGGATCAGCGCCAGCAGCGCAATGAAGGTGCTGTTGCCGATACCCCAGATCCAGTTGAGGAAGAAAGCGCCCCAATTCCAGCGGTCAAGCTCGGCCGGAATTTCGGCGGGCTGGTTCAGTGGTTGTCCGGCCATGATTCCCCCAATCGGCAAACTGCTTCGGCGGGTTCTAGACCTCAAGGAGAGATATGCGCAAGGCCGCCGCTTGATCAGGCCTTGTTGGACAACCGGCGAAAATTGGCCTTCACGGCACGGCTGGCTGGCTTGAGCGCGGCGCTGATCGACTGCTCCGCCGCCACGCCGTTGAACAGCGACGGCGTGCGGCCGGAAAAAACCTCCGGCCAGAACCGCGATGCCGACTGCAGAAATGACATCTGTGCCGCGAACACACCTTCTGCCAGGGCCACGGTCTTCTCGTTGACGGCCCGCGCGGTCTCGGTGCCCCATGGCCGGCTGCTTTGCGCATCCATCGCCATCAAAGGCAGGCGCATCATGGCCACCATCGGTGCCAGCATCAGATCGCCACCGATCGCGGCAGCCTCTCGGGTGCGTCGGCCTTTGCCTGTCGTGCTCATGAAACAAACCCCTTGTCGCGGCCACCTGGCCGATGCCTGACACACTACGCGCTGGGCGTGGCATTCGTTCCATGTCGCGGCGGTTTCTGCGAAGAGACCGGGCGCCCCGATCAAGGGCGCCCGGTGGTAGTCTTAGCGCTTGCGCAGATCGGCCTGCGCCAGGTCGAGCGCCCTGGCGATGCGATCGCAAGCCATGTCGATGGTCTCACGGGTCCAGATCAGCGGCGGCGACAGGATCATCGTGTCGCCGGTGGCGCGCAGCATCATGCCCTGTGCGATCGCATGGTCGCGAACCGTCACCGCCGCGCTGCCCGCAGGCAGAAAACGCTCCTTGGTTGCCTTGTCCTTGACGATCTCGATCGCACCCATCAGGCCGATCGAGCGCACCTCGCCAACCAGATCATGTCCGGCGATGCGTTCCTGCAGCGCCTTGGCGAAATACGGGCCGGTGTCGTCCCTGACACGGTCGACCAGCCCTTCCCGCTCGATGATCTCAAGGTTCTTCAGCGCCACCGCGCAGGCCACCGGGTGACCGGAATAGGTGTAGCCGTGATTGAACTCGCCGCCCTTCTCGACCAGCGTCGATGCTATGCGGTCGCCAACCAGCAGCGCCGACAGCGGCTGATAGCCTGACGTCAGCGCCTTGGCGGTGGTGATCGTGTCCGGCTCGATGCCGAGCGTCTGCGCGGCGAACCATTCGCCGGTGCGGCCATAGCCGGTGATGACCTCGTCCAGCATCAGCAGCACGTCATATTTGCGGCAGATGCGCTGCACTTCCGGCCAATAGCTGACCGGCGGGATCTTGACGCCGCCTGCCCCCATCACCGGCTCACCGATGAACGCCGCAACTTTGTCGGCGCCGGCCTCGAGGATCGCATCCTCGATCGCCTTGGCGGCGCGCAGGCCGAAATCATGATCGCTTTCGCCAGGCAGGGCCAGTTCGTAGGCGTAAGGCATCATCACATGGACGATGTTGGGCACGGCGCCGCCGAGCTGCTTGTGCATGCCATCCATGCCGCCCAGCGAGGTGCCGGCAACGGTCGACCCGTGATAGGCCATCTTGCGCGAGATGATGCGGTTCTTCTCCGGCTTGCCTTCCAGCACCCAGTAATGGCGGACAAGGCGCAACGCCGTGTCGTTGGCTTCCGAGCCGGACGAGCCGTAAAAGACCTGGTTGACGTTTTTTGGCGCGATCTCCGCCAGCTTTTTCGACAGAAGCACCGGAGTCGGCGTCGAGCATTTGAAGAAGGAGTTGTAGTAAGGCAATTCCTTCATCTGGGCATAAGCGGCCTCGGCCAGTTCATCCCGGCCATAGCCGATGTTGACGCACCACAGCCCGGCCATGCCGTCGAGGATTTCGGCCCCTTCGGAATCATAGATGAACGGCCCATTGGCATGGGTGATGATGCGCGAGCCGGCCTCGCGCAATTCCTTGTGGTCGGTGAACGGATGCAGGTGATGCGCGGCGTCGATCTGCTGAAGCTGCTTCAGCGAATAGTTCTGGTAGGTCATGTCTTTGATCTTTCCTCTGGAATCAATCCGGCAGCGCCGGGGGCGGATTCGTCAGAGGGCGGCGGGCGGCGAATAGCCGATGCGGGCGCACAGCCGCAAAAGCTCGGCGCGCAGCGTGCGCGGCGACGGAGTCACCGCGATCCTGAACGCGCGGAGCCCAAATTCGCCAGCCAATGTCGCCACGGTAGCCATGGGCGGCACCTTAGAGCAAAGAATGG
>JBDSLV010000563.1:0-2935 GCA_039916205.1 Mesorhizobium sp.
GGGCTGCCGCTCGATCAGGGTCAGGGTCAGCCAGCGAGCTGTCAGGGCCGGCTTCTTCGAGCCTTCGATCTCGATCGTCACGTCATGCGCCGTCTGCACCCAGCCCGATGGCCTGACCTTGACGTCAGCTAGGACGAAACGGGTGCGGATGCGGGCGCCGGTCTTCACCGGCGCCAGGAAGCGCAGTGAATCGAAACCGTGGTTGACGCCCATCTTGCTGTTTTCCAACGGCGGCATGGTCTCGAAGGTCATCGCCGACAACAGCGACAGCGACAGGAAGCCGTGCGCGATCGTGCCGCCGAACGGCGTCTCGCGCATGGCGCGCTCCGGATCGCAGTGGATGAACTGGTGATCGTCGGTGGCGTCGGCGAACTGGTCGATCATGCGCTGCGTGACCACACGCCATGGCGACACGCCAACCTCCTTGCCGACATTGGCCAGAAGCACATCGAGACTGATAGGTTCCACGCTGATGTCCTCCAGTTCACCTCCGGCTTCTACGGCCGGAAGATGTCATTCCTTGAACAAGGTCAGCCCATGCTGCACCGATTGTCCGCCGTCGATCGGCAGGATGGCGCCGGTGACATAGCTGCCCGCACGGCTGCACAAATAGAGCGTTGCGCCGGCAATGTCATCCGGTGCGCCGATACGGCCGATCGGAACATGATTGCCGACATGCGCGGCCTGTTCCTGCGTGCCGGTGGCAAACGCCGTCATGCGGCTCTGAAAGGGGCCCGGCGCAAAGGCGTTGACGGTGATGCGGCGGGCGGCGAACTCGAGCGCCAGGGTGCGCGTCAGATGATGGACCGCGGCTTTTGACGCCGTGTAGGAATAGGCGTCGTCGGCCAGCGGCTGCGTGCCCATCACCGAACCCAGATTGATCACCCGGGCCGGATCGGCGTCGCTGGCGGCGGCCTCGAGCAGCGGCAGCAACTCGCGCGTCAGGTGGAACACGGCGGTGACGTTAACACCAAGCACCTTCGCCCATGCCGAATAAGGAAAACTCTCCAGCGGCGCGCCCCAGGAAACGCCGGCATTGTTGACCAGGATGTTCAGCCGGTCGGTCCGCGCCTTCACTTCGGCGACAAGGGCCGCAATGCCGGCCTCGCTGGAGACATCGCCGGCGAATCCCTCTGCCCGGCCGGTCGTGCCGAGACTGTTCAGTTCGTCGGCCACCGCCGCGCAATCCTCGCCCTTGCGCGAGGCGATCATCACGGTGGCGCCGGCCTTGACCAGCGCGGTGGCCACCATCCGACCGATGCCAGTCGCGGCTCCGGTCACCAGCGCGGTCTTGCCGGCCACCGAAAACAGCTCGTCGAGATAGCCCATCGCATGTCCTCAGCGCGTGTCGTCGCGACCCGGGCGGAAGGGATCGCGTTGACAAGGCTATCCGAAATACGGTCATCCTTGCCACGGATAAAAAGCCTGAATGGGCCGGAAAGGGTTGGAAAGCCATGACAGAGATGAATCTCGGCATGACCGAGCGGCTGAAGCCGATCCACGGGCGCGTCGCCGCAATGGTCCGCGACGAGATCATGCCGCTCGGCGAGGAATTTCTGGCCGAGGTCGGCAAGGGACGCGACCGCTGGACCTATACGGCTCGCCAGACCGAAATCCTCGACGGTCTGAAGAAGACCGCGAAGGGACGTGGCTTGTGGAATTTCTGGCTGACAGGCTCCGACCGTGGTTACGGGCTCTCCACTGTCGAATATGCCTATCTGGCGGAGGAAATGGGCAAGACCCATCTGGGCGCCGAGACCTTCAATTGCTCGGCTCCCGACACAGGCAACATGGAAGTGCTGGAGCGCTATGGCTCGGAAGATCACAAGAGGCAGTGGCTGGAACCGCTGCTCGAGGGAAAGATCCGCTCGGCCTATCTGATGACCGAGCCGGACGTCGCCTCCTCCGACGCGACCAACATTGCGATGCGTTGCGAGCGGCACGGCGGTGACTATGTGCTCAACGGCGAGAAATGGTGGGCATCGGGCGCCGGTGATCCGCGCTGCGCCATCTATATCGTCATGGTGAAGACCTCCGGCGAGGAGCCGAGGCACCGCCAGCATTCGATGATCCTGGTGCCCTCGGACGCCAAGGGCGTGACCAAGCTGCGGGCCATGCAGGTCTACGGTGACGACGATGCACCGCACGGCCATATGCATCTCAGGTTCGACAATGTGCGGGTGCCGGCGTCGAACCTCGTCCTGGGCGAGGGCAGGGGGTTCGAGATCGCGCAGGGTCGGCTCGGGCCTGGTCGCATCCACCACTGCATGCGCGCCATCGGCCAGGCCGAGATGGCGCTGGAGATGCTGTGCCAGCGCTCCGTCCGCCGCGAGGCGTTTGGCCAGCCCTTGGCCAGACTTGGCGCCAATTTCGATATCATCGCCGAATGCCGGATGGAGATCGAGATGGCGCGGTTGCTCTGCCTCAAGGCGGCGTGGATGATCGACCAAGGAGATGCGCGCGCCGCCGCGCCCTGGATCAGCCAGATCAAGGTGATTGCGCCGCGCGTCGCGCTCAGGGTTACCGATGAGGCGGTGCAGATGTTCGGCGCGCAAGGCATCAGCCAGGACACGCCGCTGGCGCGTTCGTGGACGCATCTCAGAACGCTGCGGTTGGCGGACGGGCCGGACGCCGTGCATCGCCGGCAGGTGGCGCGAACAGAGCTGAGGAAGTACACGCAGGAAAAGGTCTGAGCGGCAGCTCAGCCGGCCGCGGCGCGGTCTTTCTGCCGGTAACCAAGGAGTATCCCAATGACCATCCCGTCCGAAATGAAAGCGCTGCTGCTGGTCGGCGACGGCTACACCAGGACACCGAGCGGCAGTGTGCTGGAGGCGATGGAACCCTATCTCCAGCCAGGCAGCATCGCCGTGCCGGCGCCGGGGCCGACACAGGTGCTGATCAAGGTCAGTCTTGCCTCGATCAATCCGTCCGATGT
>JBDSLV010000564.1:0-8030 GCA_039916205.1 Mesorhizobium sp.
GCCGCCGTGTTCCCGATCATCGGGCTTGGCATCGTGCTGGCCGGGCGGCTGGTGAAGCCAGTCGCGGTGCCGGCGGAGTAGATTCCCGATAGAACCAGTTGGACGGCCGCTCCTTCAGACAGAAGGGGCGGCCGTTGGCGTTTCGAAATCCAGCTCGGCGACTTCATCCAGCATGACGCGCAGGTCGGCCGCCCGTTGCTGGCCGACCATGGCCTCGAAGCGCTGCTGGGCAATGCTCCATAGTTTTATCGCCTCTTCGAGCTTGATCTCGCCCTGCGGCGTCAGCCGCACACGCTTGACGCGGCGGTCGTTGGCGTCGGCGAAGGTTTCGACATAGCCGTCGCGGATCAATGGCTTCAGCGTATGGCCGAGCGCCGACAGGTCCATGATCAGCGCCTCGGCCAGGATGCCCATCGCGGGCTCGCTGCTGACATGGATCTGAAAGAGCAAGCCAAATTGCGTGCCCTTCAAACCGGAAGGCGCCAGCATGTCATCATAGAAACGGCCAAGGCTGCGTCCGGCGCGGCGCAGTGTGGCATTGTTGCAGAGGCTGAATCCCGGCGGCTGGGCTTTGGTCATGCGAACTCCTTGGCCAGCGAACGCATTCGCCGGCCTGTCGCAGAAATAGTTTCTATCGCCGTCGTTGACAAGATAGTGGCATATGCCTACTTCATGAAAGTGGTATATGCCACTAATTCAGATTGGCCATGCGACGAACGGCATCAGCCTCGTCCGGGCAGAACAAGGAACAGGACAATGAGCACCAGGGAAAACAAGGGCACGGCAGTGGTCACCGGCGCTTCGGCTGGTATCGGCGCGATCTATGCGGACAGGCTGGCCGGGCAGGGCTATGATCTCGTGCTGGTGGCGCGCCGCGCCGACCGGCTCGAGGAACTGGCCGAGAAACTGCGCTACGCCTACGGCCACAAGGTCAGCGTCATCGGTGCCGATCTGGCCGACGATGGCGACGTTCGCCGCGTCGAGCGGGCAATCGCCGCTGACGACAGCGTGACGCTGCTGGTCAACAATGCCGGCATTGGCGGCCAGCAAGTGGTGGCAACGGCAGACGCTGACGAGGCCGAACGCATGATCAAGGTCAATGTCATCGCCTTGACCCGCCTGACGCGTGCCGTGCTGCCGGGACTGCTGGCGCGCAATCGTGGCGCCATCGTCAACATCGCCTCGGTGCTGGCCTTCGACACCTCGTTCGGCGGCATCTACAGCGGCACCAAGGCCTATGTCGTCAACTTCACCGAAGCCTTGCAGCGCGAGGTCGCGAACACAAATGTGAAGGTGCAGGCAGTTCTGCCGGGCGCCACCCGGACCGATTTCTGGGAACTCGCGGGAAGCGACATCGATAACCTTCCTAAGGAGATCATCATGACGGCCGACGATATGGTCGACGCAGCCCTTGTCGGCCTGGCCAGGGGCGAAGCCGTTACCGTGCCAGGGCTCGCCGACGCGGCCAGGCTGGATGCTTTCCTTGGCGCGCGGCAGGGCTTCTACGGCAGCCTGCACGCCAGCAAGCCGGCGGCGCGCTACGCGGCATAATTCAAGATTGCGGCGGTCGGCACGCAAGGCGACCGCCGCAGCTGGGCGAGAGACCCAGATCCCGCTATTTCAGGTTCTTGCGCCGTTCGATCTCGGCGGCGGACAGCGTCTCGGGGGCGAACGACCCAACCTTGATCTCGCCGCCACGTTCATAAGTCGCCATGATGACGCCGGTGCTCGAAGTCTGCGAGCGGGTCAGCTTGAGCGCGCTGGGCATGGTGCCGTTGCCAAACATGCGCTTGCCCTTGCCCAGCACGAGCGGGAAGATCAGCAGGCTGATCTCGTCGATCAGGTCGTTGGCAAGCAAGGTCTGGATCAATTCGCTCGAGCCCTGGATGAGCAGATCCGGGCCGTCCTCCTGCTTGAGCTTGCGCAGCGTTGCCACGACATCGTCGCCAAGCGGCTGCGTGTTCTGCCAGGACAGGCTGTCGGGCCGGTGCGTCGCCACATATTTGGTGACGGTGTTGAAGCTCTCGGCGATCGGGTCATTCTCCTGATAGGGCCAGTGCGCGGCGAAGATGTCGTAAGTCTTGCGGCCGAGCAGCAGGTCGAAGGGTTTCGAAAAGGCCTCGCCCATCACCGCGCCCATGGCGTCGTCCCAGTAGTGGAACGTCCAGCCGCCGAACTGGAAACCGCCCTCCGGATCCTCTTCCGGCCCGCCCGGTGCCTGCATGATGCCGTCGAGGCTGAGGAATGTCGCGGCGATGATCTTTCTCATGGGATGTTTCCTGTTCCTTGATCCATGCCGTGGTGGCCGGACTTCAGCCCAAGGACGCGCGACCGGCTACAGGGCCGACAGGCCATGGACAATTTTTGCCCTCATAGAATCTCAGCGCCTCAATCGCGGGACTTGGCAAGGCTGCGCGACGAGAACCAGACTTCCTCGAAGATGGCCGTGGCGGTACGGTCGGGCAGCTTGCCCTCAGTCAGCCAGATCGAGCGGCTGCGCGCGGCCTGTTCGCGCGTCGGAATCTTGGCTGTGAGGTCTGCAACAGACGCACCGAAGCAAGGGATAAACCATGAGCGCATGAATGGGTCGCAGGCGAAGCCCTTGTCGGTGCGGGTCACCATGACCGCGAAGGGCACCCGATCGGCTGGCCGCCATGGGAAGATCATGCGGCCGCCCGGCTGCAACGCCTTCAGCCAGCCGGCTGGCGGCGCCGCGACGCCGGCATTGACGTAGATGATGTCGGACCGCGGCAGATGTGCGGCGACGGCATCGCCATGGATGACGGTGACGTTATCGTAGGCTTCGAGATTGGCTCTGGCCCGGGCGGCGAGATCGGCCTCCAGTTCGAAGGCGGTAACAGTGCCGCCGGGTGAAACCAACCGGGCGAGCAAGGCGGTGTAGTAGCCTGTGCCGCTGCCGATATGGCAAACGGTCTCGCCGGGTTTCGGGCCCAGTTTCCCGATCCACATGGCGTGCAGGAACGGCTCGCCATTGTTGATGCCCTTTGCGGCATCGAGCGCGACCAGAACGTTCTGGTAGATCATGGCCGGATCGGCGCTCGGCGTGGTGACCTTGCCGCTGCCGGCGATAATCGTCCACGGCCCTGGCCCGAGAAAGGCCTCGCGCGGCACGGCGGCGAAAACCGCCTCGAGGCGTGGATCGGGCGAGGCGGCATGGGCGGCCATCAGCCGGGCATAGAATGTTCTGGCGTCTTCGATCCTGGTCATGACGCGCGAGAAGATAGCGCGGATTGCCGGTTTGTCGCGGTGTTTCCCCTGTTTTTTCAGGCAAGAGGAACCTTGAAAGCCGACCCCGTGAAACTCAGCCGACCCCGAACATCGTGTCGTAGAGGAGCTTGAAGTTGAGCACCAGGATGACCGTGGCGACAACCCAGGCAAGGGCGGCGACGCCACGCGGAATGACGAGATTGCCCATCTTCTTCTTGTCGGAGACGAACTGCACCAGCGGGATCACGGCGAAGGGCAATTGCATCGACAGGATCACCTGGCTGAAGACCAGCAGCTGGCCCGTGCCCTTTTCGCCATAGAACGCGGTGACGACCACCACCGGGATGATGGCGAGACCGCGCGTCAACAGCCGCCGCGCCCAGTTGGGGATGCGCAGGCGCAGGAAGCCTTCCATGACGATCTGGCCGGCGAGCGTCGCCGTCACCGTGGAGTTCAGGCCGGAGGCCAGCAACGCTACCGCGAACAGGATCGAGGCGATGCCGAGGCCAAGCAGCGGCGACAGCAGCTCGAAGGCCTGGCCGATCTCGGCGACGTCCTGATGGCCGGTGTCGTGGAAAGCGACAGCCGACACGATCAGGATCGAGGCGTTAACGAACAGCGCCAGCATCAGCGCGATGGTCGAGTCCGTCGTTGCCCATTTGATGGCGTCGCGCTTGCCTTTTTCGGTGCGTTCATAGGCGCGGGTCTGCACGATCGAGGAGTGCAGGTAGAGATTGTGCGGCATCACGGTGGCGCCGATGATGCCAATGGCGATGTAGAGCATCGCCGGGTTGGTGACGATCTCGGACGACGGCACGAACATGGCGTGCAGGATCGAGCCGGCAGGGGGCGCGGCGACAAAGATCTGGATGGCAAAGCAGGCGAAGATGATGATCAGAAGCGCGATGACGAAGGCCTCGAGATAACGGAAGCCCTTGTTCATCAGGAGAAGCACCAGGAAAGCGTCGAGCGCCGTCAGCAGTGCGCCGCCAATCAGCGGAATGCCGAACAGAAGCTGCAAGGCGATCGCGGTGCCGATGACCTCGGCCAGGTCGCAAGCGATGATGGCCAGTTCACAGGCGACCCAGAGCACGAAATTGACCGGTCGTGGGTAATAGGCCCGGCAGGCCTGGGCAAGGTCGCGGCCGGTAGCGATGCCAAGCCTGGCGGCCAGCGCCTGTAGCAGGATCGCCATCAGGTTCGACAGCATGATGATGAACAGAAGCGTGTAGCCGAACTGGGCGCCGCCGGCGAGGTCGGTCGCCCAGTTGCCCGGGTCCATATAGCCGACCGAAACCATGTAGCCCGGACCCATGAAGGCGAACAGCCGGCGGAACCAGACGCCCGAATTCGGCACCGCGATGGTTGAATTGACTTCGCGCAGGCTAGGCTGGTCGTCCTCCTCGGGCCTGGCGAACCGCCAGTTGGATCGGGAGGCTGTGGCTTCGGCTTCAGACATGGAAAGGCTTTCCGCAGGCTTGGATGACGCTGACCATCAAGCTATGCCAGGGCTCAACATTATGCAATAGGCTATATTTCATTGTCCGTGCTTTGTGATGGTTGTGCCGATGCCGACGTGAAGGCAGGGCGGCAACGCCGGTTGCGCCTGTCGCGGAATGCAAATAAACGGCCTGAAGAATCAGAGCCCGTGCTATGAATGCACGAGACCGCGAAAGCCTCAGGAGGAGCGCGTATTGGCGCTGAAGCATAGACCCGTCCCGCGCGAGCCGCTGCCCGACGCCGATGTTCACTCGGAGGGTTTCCGGCAGACGCGCGAAGCGCGCCGCAGCGCACTGGTCGAGGACTATGTCGAGCTGATCGCCGACCTGATCGAGGATGGCAACGAGGCGCGCCAGGTCGATATCGCGGCACGGCTCGGCGTCGCCCAGCCGACGGTGGCCAAGATGCTGACGCGGCTGTGCGCCGACGGGCTGGTGTCGAGAAAACCTTATCGCGGCGTGTTCCTGACTGATGCCGGCCGCAAGGTGGCGGAAGAGAGCCGCATCCGCCATCAGACGGTGGAAGCCTTCCTGCGCTCGCTCGGCGTCAGCGCCGAGACGGCGCGCATCGATGCCGAAGGCATCGAGCATTACGTCAGCGCCGAAACGCTTGAAGCGTTTCGCAAGGCGATGACCGCAGCGCGCTGAACCTCACCAAGCGCGGAACCTTCCAAACTCGCGGAACCGCGACACCTCCGATGCGTTGCTGCCGATATCGCGCGGTTGGCGCGCGGCATAGGAGGACATCATGGGCGTTGAACAGGCACCGACCGCGAAGGGCAAGCAGGCGGCCAAGGGACTGAAGCAGGCCGCGGCCAAGGACGAGCGCAAGACCGAGGCAGAAACCGGCCATCCGTTGAAGAAAGGCGCGGCCCGCTTCGAGGAGCGTTCGAAAAGCTCCGACGGCAAAAGCGCTGGCACCAAGCAGAAAGCCTAGCGGCGATCCCCGAACGGCAGGCTCCATTACTGCGTCTCCTGCTTCCAGCTGCGCGGGTGGCCGTCGACGCGGAACTGGAAGATGAAATAGGGCGGAATGCAGGTGCCTTCGCCGGGCTTGGCTTCCGGCAGATCGTCGTAACCTGCAGTGCAGATGTAATCCTCGCGGCACGGATGCGCCTTGTCGCAGGCGCGCAGGCCGGCGGTCTTGGTGAATTCCCTGGTGCAGAACTTGTGGTCCTTGCCGGAGGCGATGCAATCGTTGAAGCCTGTCTTGGCGAGACGGCCGCAGCTCGCCTCGTCCGGCAGCTTGTCGCACGTCGCCTTGCGCAACATGCCGCCGGGAAAGCCGCCGGTCTTCTGCTCGGGATTGTCATAGCGCTGCCGCGCCGCGCCGTAGCCGGCGAGCTTCACCACCGGCTTCTTGTCACGCGCCGGGTCAATGGCGCAATCCTTCGCGGTGGATGGTGACAGGCGGCAATATTTGTCGTTGCCCCAGGTCGACATCCTGATCTCGCCGAACTCCACAGGGTCGCCAACGGCAGTGCCTTTCTCGCTGACGCAGGTGCCGAAACCGGGATGGATGGCGCTTTCATGAACGCCGGCGCAGCGCAGGCCTTCGCCGCAGGTCCAGTCCTTGAAGCTTTCATCATCGCCGCGATAGCAGATCGAGCCCCAGCCATTGTAGAGGTCGGTGCCTTTCAGAGCCTCGGCGTATTTCTGGTCCGGACGCGCAGCGAATCCCTTGGTGAAATCCGGATGGCCGCCGGCGGCGAATTCCTCGACGATGGCGCGGCGGCGCGGCAGGTCGGCGAAGAAGACGGCCGAGCCCGGCACGAAGACCGCGTTGCGGCGTGGCTCGCTGGCCGGGTCGGCGCCGGTGTAGTGGAAGCCGGCAATGCCATGCGTCTGGTGGCAGCCGGTGCAGCTCATCTCATTGAGCCGCAAGTTGAAGCCGGCCACTGATTTGACGCTGCCGAGCGTGTTGCCCCTGGCGACATAGTCCTTCAGCGCCTTGTCGATATCGGCGTCATCGATCAGCCCGTAGGCGATGTTGTTTTGCGACCGGCTCAAACCGCCGGGCGCGACTGAAACGGCGCTCCTGGCCAGGAATTTCTCATCGATGATCAGCCGGCCATGGTCGAGGTCGTAGATGTTGCGGTCGGTCAGCAGCCATTTGGCGAAGGCCGGCTTGTCGGCGAGCACGGTGGCGCGGTCGATCTGGTTCTCCATCTTCGATTCGTAGAAGCTCGATGTCGCCGGATCCCATTTGAAGATCTTCAGCAGATACTCGGCATGGCCGCCGAAATCGCGCCGCGTCGAGGCCGACAGGCGCAGCACCTGCATGTTGAGTTCGAGCCGCATGATCTGCGACGAATTCAGCATGGCGCCGGAGAGCGGACCTTCGCTTGAGCGCAGCCATGCCGCCAGTTGATCCGGCGGGAGATCCTGTTGTCCAGCGGCAAGCCAGCGGTTGGCGATTTCGGCGCAGGATGTATTGGTCGCGCGCGGCAGGTCCTTTGAAGCGCGCGCCTGCACCTGCGTGGGTTTTGCATTGAACACCAGGCTCATGGTCAGCGGCAGGCGCGAGGAAATGCGCTGGGCCGGCTTGCCCTTGGCTGCCTTCTCCTCGACTGAATAGTGGAAGCGGTAGACCAGCCGGATCTCGCCGCATTCGGTGTGGCCGAGATAGCCGCGATCCATGCGGTTGATGACGCCGGTCAGGTCGAGCGTCGAGCCGTCGTCATCAATGTATTTCGGATTGAACTTCTGACTGGTGTCCTTCGACCTTGCCATTGCCGCGACATAGGGGTCGGGGCTGGCCTTCGGTTCGTCGATGATCTGCTGTTTGACGGCGTCGCGGACTGTCGCCAGAGCCGGCACCGAGAACAGGCCGTGATTGTCGACATCACGGGTGAGGCCAAGGGCCGGCCCGAGCAGGCGGCTTATCGACAGGCCATCGCGCTCCAGCGCCTGCAAGGTGGCGGGGTCGGTGACGGCGACGCTGGAATCGAGCGTGACCGCGCCCGCGGCGGCAGGGCCAAGGCAGAACAGCGCTGCAATCAGCGACAGGATCAGGTCCGATATCCGCAAGCCGCATTTCCTCTTTGCCGGGATGCTACAGCCCCCGCGCCGTCGCCGCCAGAGCGGCGAAGCCGTCACACAGAGCCGCCCTGGCCACGAAAAATGCTGTGACTTGGTGCAACCATTGGGATAATTGTTTGTTGGGTCGAACCGGCCATATGTGCCGGTTCGAGACTGGAAGTTCGCAGCGCGAGGAGTTGCCATGCTCTGGAAGGGCCGTCGTCAGAGTGACAATGTCGAGGACGACCGCAGCGACAGCGGCGGAGGTGGGGGGCTTGGCGG
>JBDSLV010000565.1:0-6486 GCA_039916205.1 Mesorhizobium sp.
CCCGACAGCTTCGAGACGCCGATCCCGGAAGGCTTGCACCACCAGTTCGTGGTGGCGGTGACGCTGACCAATCTGGTGTTCTGGCTGGTGCTTGGCGCTGTCGTCGGCGTGGTGCGCGGACGCTTCACCGGCACCGCGAGCAGCCTGCGCGACAGCTTTGCCTGATCGCAACACGCTGACCTTCATCATCGGTGGTGCGCGCTCCGGCAAGAGCGCGCATGCCGAAACCCTGGCGACGGCTCTGCCCGCACCATGGACCTACATCGCAACGGCCGAAGCCTATGATGACGAGATGCGCGAGCGCATCGCGCTGCACCGCTCGCGGCGCGGCGAAGGCTGGGCGACCATCGACGCACCACTCGATCTTGCCGGCGCGCTCGAAGCCTTGCCGGACAATCAGCCGCTGCTGCTCGACTGCCTGACCCTGTGGCTGACCAACCACATGCTGGCCGAACATGATCTCGAAAGGGAATGCCGGCGGCTGACCGATGTGCTGTCGCGGCCACGCGGGCCGTGGTTCGTTGTTTCCAATGAGGTCGGGCAAGGCATCGTGCCTGACAATGCGCTGGCAAGGCGTTTTCGCGATGCCGCGGGCCGGCTCAACCAGCAGGTCGCGGCGGTTGCCGGCACGGTGCTGCTGATGGTGGCGGGGCTGCCGCTCAAGGTGAAATGATATGACCGATATCGAAAACAAGATCATCGACGATAAGCTCGAGGAGCGCCACCGCGCCAAGATGGCCAAGCGCAAGGCGGTGCAGGACGCCGAGGTTGCCGGGAAGACGGTCGAGAAGGGACTGCTGATCGTCAACACCGGCCCGGGCAAGGGCAAGACCACCGCCGCCTTCGGACTTGCGCTCCGCATGCTCGGCTATGGCAAGCGTGTCGGCGTCGTCCAGTTCATCAAGGGCAAGTGGCATACCGGTGAGAAGGATGCCTTCGCAGCCTTTGGCGACCGTGTGGTCTGGCATGCGATGGGCGAGGGCTTCACCTGGGAAACACAGGATCTGAAGCGCGACATCGCCGCCGCCGAAGCCGCCTGGGCAAAGGTGCTGGAACTCATGGCCGATCCGTCGATCAGCCTGCTGGTGCTCGACGAGTTGAACATCGCGCTACGCTACGACTATCTCGATCTCGACAAGGTGGTCGCCGCCTTGAAGGCACGGCGCGAGGGCCTGCATGTCGTCGTCACCGGCCGCAACGCCAAGCCGGCCTTGGTCGAGGCCGCCGATCTGGTGACCGAGATGGGTGTCACCAAGCATCATTTCTCGGCGGGTGTTAAGGCGCAGCAAGGCATCGAGTTCTGACGCCCAGAAGCTTTAGGCCACGATAACAATCACTGAAATCACGCCGAAAAGGCCGATCAGCAGGAAGTCGGCGGCCCGGTAGAGCTTCAGGGCTTGCCGGATGTCGATGCTGTCGACCTCGCGGCGGCCGCCTTCGCCCATGAACACGTCGTCGACCATGACGCCGCCATAGCTGCGCGGGCCGGCGAGTGCCAGGCCCAGCGCCCCGGCCATCGCCGCTTCCGGCCAGCCGGCGTTGGGCGAACGGTGTTTCATGGCATCTCGCCAGACGGCTTGCCACGCGGCTTTCGGATCGGCGCCCTTGACCATGAATGCAGCGGCCACGATCAGCAATGCCGTCAGCCGCGATGCCGGCAGATTGATCAGGTCGTCGAAGCGTGCCGCTGCCCAGCCGAACGCTTCGTGGCGCGGGGTGCGATGGCCGATCATCGAATCGGCGGTGTTGGCGGCCTTGTAGGCGACGCCGCCGGCAAGGCCGCCAACACCGGTCCAGAAGGTGGGGGCGACAATGCCATCGGAAAAGTTCTCGGCCAGGCTTTCGATGGCCGCGCGGCAAACGCCTGCGGTGTCGAGCTTTTCAGGATCGCGGCCGACGATGCGCGATACGGCCAGACGGCCCATGGTGAGGCCACCGGTGTCGAGTGCGTCGGCGACAGCTTCGACATGTTCGTACAGGCTTTTCTGCGACAGCAGCGAACTTGCCAGGATGGCTGTGATGATCAAGCCGGAGGGAATGAACCAGATAAGCAGGAGGTGCACGCCCAGGGCGATGATCGCCGGAACCAGAACAATGACCAGCAAGGCGACAACACCCCGCTGGCGACGTAACGCGTCGGAATCAGTCGCGCGGTTGAGCGTGCGGTCGAGAAAGGATATCAGCCTGCCGAACCACGTCACGGGGTGGCCGATGGCGCGGAAGAGCCAGTCCGGGTAGCCCAGAGCGAATTCGACGACCAATGACAGAAAGGCGATCAGGACTGACATGAAGCTTCTTGCTGGAGCGACGGCGGCGGTGGACCATGGCGGGAGTCTTGGTCGGGCGAGGGCGCTGTTCCCTCACGCGCCGCAGCCTTTCGTCGATCTCTCGACCGGGATCAATCCGCACTCCTACCCGCTTTTCGACCTGCCCGCCACCGCGCTGTCGCGGTTGCCCGAGGCTGCGCGTGCGCGCGAGCTGGCTGAAGCGGCGGCGCGCGCCTATGGCGCGCCTTCGCCAGCCAATGTGGCGTCGGCGCCGGGCACGCAGATCCTTTTGCCGCGCGTCGCCTCGCTGATTGCACCGGGCAAGGCGCTGGTGCTGGGGCCAACCTATGCCGAACACGCACGCGCGGCGGCGATCGCGGGCCATGCCGTGACGGAGGTCGATGATTTCCAGGCACTGGCGGAAGCCGACCTTGCCATCGTCGTCAATCCCAACAACCCGGATGGCCGCGTCGTCGCGCGCGAAAAATTGCTTGATATGGCTGAAAGGCTGCGTGCCAAAGGCGGCTTGCTGGTCGTCGACGAAGCCTTCATGGATGTCGGCCCGCGCCGGGAAAGCCTGGCCGGCGATGTCGGGCAAGGCGGTATCGTCGTGCTGCGCTCCTTCGGCAAATTCTTCGGCTTGGCCGGTCTGCGGCTCGGCTTTGCGCTGTCCGATGCGCGGACGGTCGAACGGCTGGAAACGCAATTCGGCCCTTGGGCAGTCGCGGGGCCGGCACTGGAATACGGTATCCGCGCGCTTGCCGACATCGCTTGGCAAGATGAGATGCGGGCATCGTTGTCGGCGGCATCGGCACGACTCGATGCGCTGTTTGGCCAGTTCGGCGTTGCCGTCGCGGGCGGCACAACACTCTATCTCTATCTTAGCTTGCCGGATGCCGCCGGCCTCTTCGCCGCGCTGGGCGGGCACGGCATTCTGCTCCGCCATTTCACGGACCGACCGCATGTGCTGCGGGCCGGACTGCCGGGTGTCGAGGAGGAATGGCAGCGGCTGCAATCGGCACTTGCCGAATGGGCTCCACGGCGCGACGATCAGGCAAAGGAAGCAACGCGATGATCCATGTCTGCTCATTGGCGAAGATGCCGGAAACCGTGGCGAAGACCGGGGCCGAGCGACTGTTGTCGCTTCTGGCTGCCGGCACCGAGGTGGTCCGTCCGGCGTCGATCGCCAGGGAAAACCATCTCCACCTCGTCATGCACGACATTGCGATAGCGCAGGACGGCATGACCATGCCGGGTGAGGCGCATGTCCGCAATCTGCTCGATTTTGCCCGGCGATGGGATCGCGCGAAACCGCTGGTGGTGCATTGCTATGCCGGCATCAGCCGTTCGACGGCGTCGGCCTATATTATCGCGGCGGCGCTGGCGCCGAAGCGCGACGAGGCTGAACTGGCGCAGACATTGCGGGCGCTGTCGCCGTCGGCAACTCCCAATCCCCGGCTGATCGCGGTGGCCGACATGCTGCTCGACCGCAATGGCCGCATGATCGAAGCGATCGAGGCGATCGGGCGCGGCGCTGATGCTTTCGAGGGCACGCCCTTCGTGTTGAAAATCTAGCTGTCTACGCCAGCCACTCCGCCAGTTTCGCCTTGCGCACGTCCCTGAGCAAGGTGATGAAACCGTCGGCCTGATGTTCAGCGGTCAGGCGGCCTTTTTCGGCCGTGGCGATGCTGGCGTCGCCAACCACGCCGTTGGGGTTGAGGTCGCTGGCGATCCAGGCAAAGGCATGGGTGCCGGTGTGGCGCAGCAGCGCGAATTCCTGTTCGGCGCGGGCGACTTTGGAGACGAAATTGTCGGCCTTGCTCATGTCGACGAGATCAGGCCTGAAATGCAGCATCAGCGATGTCTCGACATCGCCGCCATGGATGCCGTGGCGGTCTTCCAGTTCGGTGTACATGCCGGCCGGACGGCCAAAACGTTGCCAGCTCGTCTTCACCGCCAGCATCTTTTCGCGCACCCGCAACTCCCGCGTGACGATGCCCATGATCTCCTCGTTGCCGCCATGCGAGTTGACCACAATCAGCTTGCGTATGCCGGCCCGCGCGATCGACAGGCCGAGTTCTGTCCAGGCCTCGATCAGGGTTGGCGCCGGCAAGGTAAGGGTGCCCGGCGCAAGCAGGTGTTCGTTCGACTTGCCGACGGCCTGGACAGGCAGGATGCGGATGTCGAGATCACCAGGCAGGCGCGCGATCATGGTGTCGAGCATGCCGTTCATGATCGAAGTGTCGGTCGAGACGGGCAGATGTGGACCATGCTGTTCAATCGCCGCCACCGGCAGTATTGCGATCGTCGCCTCCGGATCGATCGAGGCGTATTCGGTGGTCCGGTAGTCGCCCCACCAGACGCGCTTCTTCGCAACAGTCATGTCATGCCTCTTTGCTGGACGGGTCAGACCTAGCGCGGCAAAGCCTGCCTGTCGATTCGGCCCTTCGCCATGGCTTCAGACCTTCGTCGCCTGGAAGCCAGTTTTGTGGCTTTCCAGGCGGGCCACTCCTCACCCCGCCGCCAGCACTTCCACCTCTACCTTGAATTCCGGCCGGGCGAATCCCGAGACAATCACCAGTGTCGAGGCTGGAGCAGGATCGGAGAACAGCCGGTTGCGGACGTCCATATAGGCTTGCAGATGGGCGCGGTCGGAGACGAAGGCATTGATGCGCACGATGTCCGTCAACCCCAATCCGGCCTCACCGAGAATGGCGGCAACGTTGGCAAAGCAAAGCTCGGTCTGGGCGCCGGCATCTTCTGGGACGAAATCATCTGGCCGGATTCCGAGCTGGCCGGAACACAGAACCAGCCGCCTTCCGGGCGGCACTTCGATGCCGTGGCTGTAGCGGGCGAAAGGAGGCTTGATCGACTTTGGCTTGAGAAATTTGAACATGGCAATCTCCTGTTTGCCAGCAGCCTAAGACCGGATGGGTGGTCCCTTCAAGATACGGTGCATGTCATCAGGGCGATTATGGACAGAGGTTCAAAAAGTAGGCACGATGCTTTTTTTGCAGCATGACCTTCCGGGCCGCGCGCACGAATGGTGCGCAAGCGGGACGGACCTGGCGCAAGACGCCGGTGGCATGTGTCTTGCTTTCTAGGTCAATGGTGTCGAGCCCGGCGCGTGAAGTGGCGGAGCAAACAGAGGGTGGTGTCGATGTACGGAAAACAGAAGATTTCGGTGGGCGTGATTGCACTGCTCGCGGCTAGCACGCTGGGGGCCGCGGCCAATGAAAAGGTCACCTTTGGCACCAACTGGCTCGCCCAGGCCGAGCATGGCGGCTACTATCAGGCCGTCGTCGACGGCACCTATGCCGCCTGCGGTCTCGACGTGACCATCATGCAGGGCGGCCCGCAGGTCAGCGGCCGGCCGTTGCTGCTTGCCGGCAAGATCGATTTCTACATGGGCGGCAACATGCTGCAGGCTTTCGACGCCGTGCAGCAAGGCATTCCCTTGCGGGTCGTGGCGGCGGGCTTCCAGAAGGAGCCGCAAGTGATCATGGCCCATCCGGGCCAGGGTCTCGATAAGTGGGAGGATCTGAAAAACGCCGACCAGTACATCATCGGCGATGAGGGCGCGCAGAGCTTCTTCCAGTGGATGATCACCGAGTTCGGCTTCGACGCGGCCAAGCGCGTGCCTTACACATTCAACCCGGCTCCGTTCATCGCCAATGCGAAGTCGATCCAGCAGGGTTACGTGACGTCGGAGCCCTATGCCGTCGCCAAGGAAGGCGGCTTCCAGCCGAACCTGTTCCTGCTCGCGGACTACGGCTTCAACACCTACGCCACGACCGTCGAGACGATGCAGGAGACGATCGACAAGCGGCCGGAGGTGGTGCAGTGCTTCGTCGATGGTTCGGCCAAGGGCTGGTACAAGTACCTCTACGGTGACAATGCCGCCGCCAACGCCGCCATCAAGAAGGACAATCCCGACATTACCGACGAGCAGATCGCCTTCTCGGTCGACAAGCTGAAGGAATTTGGCATCGTCGATTCCGGCGACACCGAGAAGATGGGCATCGGCGCCATGACCGACGAGCACGTCAAGAGCTTCTACGACAAGATGGTCAAGGCCAAGGTCACGCCTGACGGCATCGACAGGCCGGCGATCAGCCGCAAGGCCGTCGACTTGCCGCAGCCCGACGGCCCGAGCAGGCTGACAAAGTCACCCTCCCCGATCGTCAGGTCAACGTCGCTCAGCGCCGTCACGCCGTTG
>JBDSLV010000566.1:0-7561 GCA_039916205.1 Mesorhizobium sp.
GTGCGGACCGAAATCTCAGGCGGCTCTCAGCGTTGGAATCGCGCTGACATCGACCTCCCGCTCCGCATGCCATGCATCATACGCCGCCTGCATGCGAAGCCAGATCGCGGCGCCATCGCCGAACATCTTGCCAAGGCGTGCCGCGACGGCGGGAGAAACGGGCTTCTTCTCCCGGATGATGTCGTAGAGCTGCTGCCGGGAAATCCCAAGCAGGGTTGCAATTTCCACCTTGGTCTTTCCGGTTGCCGGGATGATGTCCTCAAGCAGCGCTCCTGGGTGGGAAGGACAGCGCTCAATCGGACGCGTCGGCTGATGCTCGCTCATATCTGGAACTTCTCCAATCTGGCCGTCGCTCAGTGATACTGCTCGAAGTCGACGCGGGCGGCATCGTTGCCGTCGAATTCGAATGTGATGCACCACGGACCGTTGACATGCACCGTGTAACGGGTCGGGTTGAAGCCTTTCAGGGCATGAAAATCGAAACCCGGAAGGTTCATGTCTTCCGGACTCTCGGAAACATCAAGGCGGTCAAGCCGGACAAGGATGCGCTTCTGCATCTTGGCGTCGATCTTCCCGGTTTTCCCGGTCGCAAAGAGGTCAGCCAACGCCTTTGATTTGAACGACCTGATCATACGGAAACGTAAGCAGATAGCGTACATGCGTCAAGGGAGTGTAAGCAAAAAATTTACCCCCCAAGACATCCGCCTACTCCGGCGAAGGCACCGGCGGCTTCGATGTGACCGCCGCGCCGAAGGCGGCGGCAATCACGGCGGCGATGCCGGCGCACTGGATGGCCGACAGGCTCTCATGCAGGAACAGGAAACCCATCAGCGCGCCGAGCGCCGGCTCAAGGCACGTCAGCGTGCCGTAGATGCGGGCCGGCATGCGGGTCAGTGCCACCATTTCCAGCCAGAACGGCAGCGCGCTGGAAAACAGGCCGACCAGCAGCGCGCTGGTCAGGATCGCTGGCGCCACCAGCGCCGTTCCCGCCTGCGCCACGCCGAATGGCAACACCAGCACGGCGGCGATCGCCATGCCATAGGCCGTGGTCTGCGTGCCGAGCTCGGCGCCCGCCTTCTGCGCCAGCACGATATAAAGCGCCCAGCAGCCGCCCGCCGCCAGCGCCAGCAAGGCGCCGACCGGATCGATGGGTGCCGGCGAATGCACCAGCGGCGACAGCAGCACGATGCCGATGACCGCCAGCGCCACCCAGGCAAAATCGCTGCCGCGCCGCGAGGTCAGCGTCGCCACCAGCAGCGGCCCGGAAAATTCGAGCGCCACCGCGATGCCGAGCGGGATGGTGGCCAGTGCCGCATAGAACAACAAGTTCAGCGCGCACAGCGTCACCCCATAGGCGATCAGCCACGGCAAGGCGGCGCGCGACGGCCGCACCCGCCAGGGCCGCAGCACGGCGGCCAGCATCAACGCACCGATCACCAGCCGCAGCGTCGTCGTGCCTTGCGCGCCGATCAGCGGAAACAGCCCCTTGGCGAAAGTGGCGCCGATCTGGATCGACACCATCGCACCCATCAGGGCGGCAATCGGCAAGGGCGCGGCCTCACGGCTGGCAACCGGCGTCGATGTCACTTGGCGTCATCCTCCCGCCGCTTCGCGCGGCATGGAGGCCAGATACGGCCAAACGAACCGGCTGTCGTGAGACAGCGCACGACTGACCGCTGGGGCAAGAGCCCCGGCTCACGCCATTGACCCCGCCATCGATGGTTTGGGCTCAATCGCGCTTGCGTCCTGGCGTGCCAGCCCCCAGCCCTTGACCAGCGCGTAGACCGCCGGGATGACGATGAGCGTCAGGATGGTCGACGAGACCATGCCGCCGATCATCGGCACCGCGATGCGCTGCATGACCTCCGACCCGGTGCCGGTGCTCCACAGGATCGGCAACAGGCCAGCCATGATGGCGACCACCGTCATCATTTTCGGCCGCACCCGCTCGACCGCGCCTTCCATGATCGCGGCGTGAAGGTCGGCGCGGGTCAAGGCGCGCCGCTCAGCCGCGCAATGCGCCTTCACCTCGCCAAGCGCGTTGTCGATGTAGATGAGCATGATGACACCGGTTTCGGCGGCAACGCCCGCAAGCGCGATGAACCCGACGGCGACCGCGACAGAGGTGTTGAAGCCCAGCCACCACATCAGCCAGATGCCGCCGACCAGGGCAAAGGGCAGCGACAGCATCACGATCAGCGTCTCGGTCAACCTGCGGAAGTTCAGGAAGAGCAGCAGGAAGATGAGCGCCAGCGTCACAGGCACCACGATCATGAGGCGCGCCTTGGCGCGCTCCAGATACTCGAATTGACCGCTCCAGCCAATCGAGTAGCCCGCGGGCAGCTTGACTGCGCCAGCGACGGCCTCCTGAGCGGCGTGGACGTAGCCGCCCAGATCACGGCCGGCGATATCGACGAAAATATAGACCGCCAGCTGGCCATTTTCGGTGCGGATCGACGTCGCGCCCCGATTGAGCTGGATCGAGGCAATCTCGCCCAGCGGCACTGACCCGCCACCCGGCAGAGCCACCTGCACGTCGCGGGCGATGGCCTGGGGATCGCTCCGCAGCGCACGGGGATAGCGGACCGCGACGCCATAACGTTCACGGCCCTCGACCGTCGACGTGACCACCTGGGAACCGAGGGCCATGGCGATCACATCCTGAACATCGCCGATCGACAGTCCGTAGCGTCCCAGAGCGGTTCGATCCGGGATGATATCGAGGTAGTAGCCGCCGATAACCCGCTCGGCATAGGCGCTTGAGGTGCCCGGCACGGTCTTGAGCACCGCTTCGACCTGGCGCGCAACCTTTTCCATCTCGCCAAGATCGCTGCCGTAGACCTTGACCCCGACCGGCGTGCGGATGCCCGTCGAGAGCATGTCGATACGGGCGCGGATCGGCATGGTCCAGGCGTTGGAAACACCGGGAAATTGCAACGCCGCGTCCATTTCGTTCTTGAGGCTTTCAGAGGTGACGCCTGGCCGCCACTGGGATTTCGGCTTCAGGTTGATGATGGTTTCGAACATTTCCGTCGGCGCCGGATCGGTCGCGGTCTGCGCCCGGCCAGCCTTGCCGAAGACATTCTCGACTTCGGGGAACGACTTGATGATGCGGTCCTGCATCTGCAGCAGTTCCGCGGCTTTGGTCACCGATATGCCGGGCAGCGTGGTCGGCATGTACATCAGCGTGCCTTCGTCCAGCGCCGGCATGAATTCACTGCCAAGCTGGCGCGCCGGCCATACGGTGACGACCAGGGCGACGAGTGCCAGCAGGATGGTCAGGGTTTTCGCACGCAACACGCCCGATATGACCGGCCGGTAGACCGCGATCAGCAGCCGGTTCAGCGGGTTTTTGTGCTCGGGCACGATCCGCCCGCGCACGAACACCACCATCAGCGCCGGCACCAGTGTCACCGACAGCAGCGCCGCCGCCGCCATGGAGAAGGTTTTGGTGAAGGCAAGCGGTCCAAACAGGCGCCCTTCCTGGCTCTCCAGCGTGAAGATCGGCAGGAACGACACGGTGATGATGAGCAGGCTGAAGAACAGCGCCGGGCCGACCTCACTCGCCGCATCAATAAGGATTTCGACACGCGGCTTGCCGGGTGGCGCCCGCTCCAGGTGTTTGTGGGCGTTCTCGATCATGACGATGGCGGCATCGATCATCGCGCCGATGGCGATGGCGATGCCGCCAAGGCTCATGATGTTGGAGCCGAGGCCTAGCAGCTTCATGGCGATGAAAGCCATCAGGATGCCGACCGGCAACATGATGATGGCGACAAGGGCGCTGCGCACATGCAGCAGGAACAGCATCGTCACCAGGGCGACGACGATGCTTTCCTCGATCAGAGTGGACTTGAGGGTTTCGATCGCGGAATCGATCAGCTTGGAGCGATCGTAGACCGGGATGATCTGGGCACCGCCCGGGAGGCTTTTGGCGATCTCCGCCAGCTTCTCCTTGGCATTGTCGATCACGGTCAGCGCATTCGCACCGACACGCTGCAGCACGATACCGCTGGCGACCTCGCCGTCGCCGTTCAGTTCGGCGATGCCCCGCCTTTCGTCGGGGACGATCTCGACTTTCGCCACATCGCCGAGCCGCAGCGGCACGCCGTTGACACTCTTAAGGACAATATCCTCGATATCCGCGATGCCTTTCAGATAGCCGCGCCCGCGCACCATGAACTCGAATTCGGAGATCTCGACGGTGCGGCCGCCGGTATCCATGTTGCTGGTCCGCACCGCGTTGCCGATCTCGGCCAATGTCACGCCTTGCGCGCGCAGTCGAGCCGGGTCGACGACGATCGAATATTGCTTGACGAAGCCGCCGACGCTGGCGACCTCGGAGACACCTTCGCCCTTAGATGCGGCGAAGCGCACCACCCAATCCTGCAGCGAGCGCAGCTCGGCCAGGGACAGGTTCTGTGCGACCACCGCGTATTGGTAGACCCAGCCGACACCGGTGGCGTCCGGCCCGAGCGTTGGGGTGACGCCGACAGGCAGGCGGCTGGCCGCCGCGTTCAGATACTCGAGCACACGGCTGCGCGCCCAATACGGGTCGGTGCCGTCCTCGAAGATCACATAGACGAATGACACGCCGAAGAAGGAGAATCCCCGTACCACCTTCGACTTCGGCACCGTCAGCATCGCCGTGGTCAGGGGATACGTGACCTGATCCTCGACCACTTGCGGCGCCTGGCCTGGATAGTCCGTGAAGACGATGACCTGGACGTCCGAGAGGTCAGGGATAGCGTCGAGCGGCAGCGTTTTGACGGCATAGACGCCACCTGCGATGGCGAGCGCCGTGGCGAAGAAGATCAGCACCAGGTTGCGGGCCGACCAGGCAATGAGCTTGGCGATCATGGCTTGGCCTCCACCGGTGTCAGCCCGCTCAGGGCGGCCTTCAGGTTGCTCTCGGCGTCGATCAGGAAATTGGCCGAGACCACCACGCGATCGCCGGCGGCAATGCCTTGCGTGATTTCGGTCATATCGTCGCCACGCATGCCGATTTTCACGTTGCGCGGCTCAAACGCCCCCTCGCCCTTGTCAACGATGACGACCTGTCGGTCGCCGGTATCGATCACCGCGCTGTTGGGAACGGTGACGACGTCCTTGCCCGCACCCGTCGCGATATCGACATCGGCATACATGTTGGCGAGCAGCAACCGGTCGGGATTCGGCAATTCGATGCGCACGCGGGCGGTGCGGGTCTGCATGGCAATTTCGGGATAGATCAGATCGACCTTGCCGGTGAATTCATGGCCAGGCAGGCTGCGGATATGGACGGTGGCAATGGCGCCGACGCGGATTGAATCCAGCTCATATTCCGGCACATCCGCAATGACCCACATCGTCGACACGTCGGCGATGCGGAACAGGGTTTGGCCCGCGGTCGCCATCATGCCGTTCACCGCCATGCGCTCGATGACCACGCCGCCCCGCGGCGCGGTGAGCGTGACACTGAGCGGTACCTTTCCGGTTCGCTTGATGTAGTCGATAGCCTCGCCAGGCACGCCGAGGTTTTTCAGGCGCTGCACCGCGCCGTCCGCGCCGCCGCCCTTGAGATTAACCGCGTACTCCGCGCCGGCGCTGGTGATCTCGCGCGCAAACAGGCCGACCAGGGGCTTGCCTTCGGCCACCGCCTGACCCGTGGTGATATCGGCTACATCCTCGATGAAGGCGTCGGTACGCGTGGAAACGACACTGATGCGCCGCTCGTCGAGTTGGACGGTGCCTGGCACATGCACTGGCCGCACGATCTGGCTCATCGCCGCGAGTTCGGTCTTGACCCCGGTGCGCTGCAGCTTGCCAGCCGAAATCTTGACGGTGGAGCCGTCATCCGCCTCGCCGTCGAACACCGGCAGGTAATCCATGCCCATGGAGTCTTTCTTGGGCATCGGCGACGTGTCGGGCAGCCCCATCGGGTTGCGGTAGTAGAGGATTTTCCGCGCCCCCGGTTCGGTTGGCGCCGTCGCTGCGGCCCCAGCAGCCAGTGCGGCGGCAGGGTCGAAGCCGACATCCTCGTTGGCGTGGACGGCGACAAAATCACGGCCATCGGCGGTCTTTGCCGGCTCGGCCGCGTAGACCGCTCCGCCATCCGGGCTGCGGTAATAAATGACCGCCCCCTGCGGTGCCGCGGCTATGGCGGGCTGACCTGTGACGCGTGCGGCAAAGACCTTGAGGGTCGGCATGAAGGTGGCGGCATCGATGCCGCGCTGTCCCGCGACATAGCCGCCGCCCCCCGCCCCCGCCGCGATGACGGCGAGGGCGAGGAAAGCCGAACCTCGGCTCATTGGACGGCCTTCAGGACCAGCTTGGCCTCGACGGTCTCCGGCTCTCCCTGGACCTTGGCGGCAACGGAAAACTGCCAACCGCCGGCCATGCCAAGGTTGGCCTTGAACCGATAGACGCCGGGCTCTTCGGAGGGCGCTGGCTCGACCGTGGTGGCCATCATCTCCATGCCGTCCGGCGCCATGTCCATGCGCGTGGCGAAGATGACCGCACCCGGCACCGGTTTACCCGAGCGCTTGTCGATCAGCCGCACAGCGACGACGGCGGCATTGCTCTGTCTGACCTGGGTGTCGACAAGCTGGAACTCATAGTCGGCGGCCCCCGCCAGGGCGGAATTGGCCATGACGAGAGTGCCCAGCGCAGCCAGCGCCAGGACGTTGCGTGTGAGTTTCATAATATGCATTTCCCTTGAATCTGATCAGGCCGTGCGTCGCACGACGCAAAACGGCGAACGTGTGACAGCACAGGCGTCAGCCCGTGCCGTCTACGGCGATAAATCGCGCCTAAGGATCAGATTCGGGGCGGCCGGGGCGGAGGTTCGCTGACCAGGGACGTAAAGGCAGTCTCGAGGCCGGGACGCAGGGACAGGGCCGTGGGAGTTCGGAAATTGAAGGCCACCTCGTCGGCGGTCAATCCGCCGAGACTACTGAGGCACAACGCCACGAAGGGACAGGTTTTGCCACAGTCGGGCAACGGCACTTGCTGCTTTGGGCAACAATCCATGCTGTCCGGCATTCCGGCCATGGCATGGGGTGTCATCATCGGCACCGCCACGGCCACGCTGACCGGCGCGAGCATCAGCCCGGCCAGTGCCAGCATCACCAGAATTCGTCCGGTCAGGAACCGCTTCATGGCGTTCAGGGTGTCACACACCATGCGTCTTGAACAGGTCTTCATCATGAGTTGATGAACACGTGATCGCCAATGGCAACGCGACGATGGAAAACCGCAACGGCGGCCGCCTGGCGCAGACGGTTGTGTTCGGTGAGAGACGAGGTGCTGCCGCCTCCCGTTCGAAATTGGCGAAAGTCCCGGGAACGCACAATCTCCCCACAAGGGGAAGCTCGGACGTCACGCAGTCCTTCGCCAATCGCTGGAGTGGAAGCAACGGCCCTCCCCACATAGGGGAGGGGTAAACAGCCTCACCCCGCCATGGCGAGCGGCACGGCGCTCTTGTTGGGGATCTGGATGTCGATCTCCAGCGTCGACATGGTCTCGCCGCGATCCATGGAGACGTTCAGATAGTCCTGGTCGATCTGCACATGCCTGGCGA
>JBDSLV010000567.1:0-9200 GCA_039916205.1 Mesorhizobium sp.
TTCATCTCCAAATCGGCAAGCATGGAGGAAATCCGCCGCGCCGTGCAGTCGGTGCTGGCCGGCGACATCGCCGCACCCGTCGGCATCGACCTCGGCGTCGAACGCGACCCCGAAATATCGGACCTGATCAAACGGCTCCAGGCGTTGACACCGCAGCAGACGCGCGTCTTGGGCATGCTGGCCGAAGGGCTGCTCAACAAGCAGATCGCCTACGAACTCAGCGTGTCCGAAGCAACCATCAAGGCGCATGTCTCGGCCATCCTGCAGAAACTCGGCGTCGACAGCCGCACCCAGGCGGTGATCCTGCTGTCCAAGATCGGCGGCGACCCACTACAGCAGATGAATTGAGCGCCACGCTGCTTCAGATGGAAGGGGCGGTCATCGCGTCTCAGCGATAGTTTTCGACGACCGCGCCGCCCGGCATCGATGGTTCTTCCAGCGTCGCGCCTGTACCGGCTTTGTCCTGACCTGAAGCGGACGAACCCGCAGTCGGCCGCGCTCGTCCGATCGCTGCGCCAAGGCCGAGCGATGCGATCACCACAAGCGGAATGCCGGCGATCCAGGGCAGGCGCGGCGCGATCGCGTAAAGCGCGGTGCCCAGGGACGGGCCCAGCGAGTCCTTGAGGTCGACGGCCACCGACGAGGCCGCCATGTAGGAGGCGCGGCGCGCCGGTGGGGCAAGCGCATTGACAGCGGTCGGCACCAGCGGCCCGACCAGCATCTGGGCCATCGCGCACAGGCTGACGGCGGCGATCAGCGACAGCATCGCCGGCGAGGCCGCCAGCAGCGCAAAGGCGGCACTCGTGGTGATGCCGGCGGCGACCGTCAGCCACAGCGCCGATCGCCTTTCGGCAAAGCGGCTCACCAGCATCTGCAGGCCGACAGTCAAGGCAGCCGCAAACGCAAACAGCGTGCCGACGCCGGACGCAGTCAGGGTCCCGGCATCTCGCGCATAGAGCGGGATGACGGCCTCGATCCAGTTGGCGGATATTTCGAACAGCACCACCCAGCCGAGCAGCCTGGCGAGGCGGCCGTCGCGAAAGGCCGGCAGCAATGCCGACAGGCCTTCCTCCTCTTCAGCGCCGTCATCGTCGGTGGCGGTGCCGCGCCCGGCGCCGATCGTCTCCGCCAAGGCGAACAGCATCACCACGCCGCCCAGCAACAGCACCGCGCCGGAGGCCAGGAAGACACTGCGCAGCGACATGAGTGCGAGCAGGGCGCCACAGGCGGGGCCAAGGATCTGCCCCGCGCTCGAACTCACATGCGCCAGGCTGAACCATCTGGGATGCGTCGATGGCGGCGTGACATCGGCGATCACGGTCATGATGGTCGGATGAAGCACCGATTCACAAATGCCGGTCGCAATCAGCACCACCGAGGCGGCGACGACGCCGTGCACGAAGAACAGCGCCGTGAAGCCGCATCCGACACCAAGCGAGGCAATGATCAGCACGGGCCGGCGGCCGACGCGGTCGGCAATGCCGCCGATCAGCGGCGCCGCCAAAAGCTCGCCGCCGGCATAGCAGCCAAAAAGCAGGCCGATCGCGCCGATGGGAATGCCCGCCTCGCTGCTGGCCCACAGCGGAAAGAAGGGCACAAGCGCCCCATCAGCGAAACCGGCGCAGAAGAACAACAGAAGGCCCAGAAGGGCTGGGCGCGGCGTCTCGCGCCAGAAGGATAGGAATGTCTTGATCATGACGTCACCTTGCGCATGGGAGAGACCCAGCGGATCCCTGGAATGCGCGTTGGCTGACGTGAACGCTTACGGCCGTCGAAGTGGCATCGATTGAGTTTGCGCGATGAGGGGCGTCAGCCGAGCCGCACCGAAAGTTCGACGTCGTCGCCGAAAGGCGTCGACATGTATCCCCCGTCTGGCGAACGCACGCGTTCCAGATATTCGGGAGAGAAATCGGCGTTGTCGGCGATGACCAGCGCGCACGGCCGCAGCCGGCTTTCGACCAGGCTGAGTATCTCCGGGTAAAGTGCCTTGGCGCCGTCGAGCAGCAAAAGGTCGATGGTCTCAGGAAGGTCGGTACCAAGCGTCTGCAATGCGTCGCCCTCGCGGATTTCGACGAGGTCGATCAGGCCGCCTTCCCTCAGGTTTGCCTTGGCGCGCACCACCTTGGACGGCTCGAATTCGGTGGTGATCAGGCGGCCGCCGCCATCGTCCCTGAGCGCTGCGGCAAGATAGAGGGTCGAGATTCCGAACGAGGTGCCGAATTCGATGACGACACGCGCACCCGTGCTTCGCGCCAGCATGTAGAGCAGCGTGCCTGTCTCTGGCGAAACCGCCAGCCAAAGATCCTTCAGGTTGCCGTAGAAATCGAGATACTCGGTCTTGCTGCGCACCAGGCGTACCCGGTCGTCACTTGAATACATGGCCGCCGCGGGGCTCGTCGCGGCCTCGGCCTCCTTGAACAGGCGGGTGAGCAATGGTGCAAGCGGAGCATTGGTCAAAGTCGTCATGGCTGTCTCCAGTCCGGAAAATAAGTGCGTTCTTGTGTTGGCCTGAAAATACGAATAATCCTTCAGGTTTCCAATTCGCATAACCGAACCGGGCTATGGCAGAACGCGCAAGTCATTCAATTTCCTCGAGAAAACAGCCCAAGCAAGCTCGCGCCGCGGAGCTTGTAGCGGCCATCCTGGAGGCAGCTGTTCAGGTTTTGGCGAAGGAAGGCGCACCGCGTTTCACCACCACGCGGGTCGCCGAGAGGGCAGGCGTCAGTGTCGGCTCGCTCTATCAGTATTTCCCCAACAAGGCGGCGCTTCTGTTCCGGTTGCAGAGCGACGAATGGCGGCAGACAGGCGACCTGCTGCACGACATCCTGCAGCAGACCGGGAAGCCGCCGCTCGAAAGGCTGCGTATCCTCGTTCATGCCTTCATCCACTCGGAATGCGAGGAGGCTGCGGTGCGCGGTGCACTGAGCGATGCAGCGCCCCTCTACCGCGACGCGCCGGAGGCACACGCGGCCAGGGCCTCGGGAGAGCGCACCGCCCAGGCATTCATGCGCGAGGCCTTGCCCGACGCCCCTGATGCCGTCCGTGTCCTCGCCTGCGACTTGATCATGACGACGCTCAGCGCCGTGGGGAAGGATTTTTCGGGAAGCCCCCAGACACCGGCCGAGATCGACACCTATGCGGGCGCGGCGGCCGACATGTTCTGTGCCTACCTCAGAAGCCTCGGCCATAAAGGGTGAGGTGGCTGAACGCTACGGCGGCTACTCGGCTGCTGAGGCCAGTGACCTGACCCTGGCCATCATCGAGCGCAGAACGGCAGGTTTCAGCGGTTTGTTGATCACCGGCACATCGAGTTCACCGGCGGCCGCGCGAACCTCGCTGGAGCGGTCGGCGGTGACCAGCACGGCTGGAAGATCCCGGCCATGAATGTCGCGCAGGCCCGCGATCACATCAAGGCCGGTCTCGCCATCGAGATGATAGTCGGCAAGCACGACATCCGGGCGGCGCGCGGCCGAAACGACCTCTGAGCCGGCAATGGTTTCGACATTGCAGCCCCAGCCTTCCAGCAAAAGCCGCATGCCTTCCAGGATACGGGCGTCATTGTCGATGCACAGCACGTTGAGCCCCGCCAGCGAGGCCGTGCCGCGGGCCGAGGGTCTCGGCTCGGCCTCCTTGCGGGGCGCCGGCGTTTCAGCCACCGGCAAGAGGATGGAAAAGCGCGTGCCCTTGCCGGGGTTTGAGAAAATCCGGATTTCGAGGCGCAGCACACGGGCGATGCGGTCGACAATGGAAAGACCGAGCCCGAGCCCTTCAGCCTCGCGCGCGCCTTCGTCCAGCCGGGTGAATTCGTGAAAGACCGTGTTCAGCTTGTCGCCGGCAATGCCGATGCCGGTGTCGATCACCTGAATCTCGGCCAGTTCGCCGCGCCGCCGCACACCGACCAGGATGCGGCCGTGGCGCGTGTATTTGATGGCGTTGGAGACGAGATTCTGGATCAGGCGGCGAAGCAGATTGCGGTCCGTCATCACGGTGAGCGAGGATGGCATGATGCCAAGAACAAGTTTCTTCTCGGCGGCAAGCGGCTCGAAGTCATTGCAGATCTGGCGCAGCAGGCCGTCCAGCCTGAAGGCGGTGTTGTCCGGCTTCATCGCGCCAGCGTCCAGGCGCGATATGTCGAGCACCGCGCCAAGTATGGTTTCAACCGATTCCAGTGACGATTCGATGTTGACCGCCGCCTTGCCCGCGGGCCCCTTGCCGGCCTTTTCGATCAGCGACGAGCAGTAGAGCCGGGCGGCGTTCAACGGCTGCAGGATGTCGTGGCCGGCGGCTGCGAGGAAGCGCGTCTTGCCGAGATTGGCCTCCTCGGCCAGCATCTGCGCCTGCGCCAGTTCCTCGTTGACCCTAGTCAGCTCGATGGTGCGGGTCTTCACCCGCTGTTCCAGCGATTCATTGGCGCGCTTCAACGCCAGGTCCTGTTCGACACGGCCGGAAATGTCGGCATAGGTGGCGACGATGCCGCCATCCGGCATCGGGTTGGAGCGCAGTTCCAGGGTACGGCCGCTGGTCTTCAGCTCCATCTGCCAAGGGCTGACAAAACTGGTCAGCCGGTTGAGCATCACCACGCGCTGGTCCGCTGGAATGTCGCCGCGCTCGGCCAGATGGCGCAGGATCCGATCAAGCGAGACGCCGACCTGACCCATCTCGTCGGGCAGGCTGAACAGGGCGCGATACTGGCGGTTCCAGCAGATCAGGCGGAAATCGCGGTCGAAGACGGTGATGCCTTGCTCCATCTGGTCGAGCGCGATCTGCAACAGGTCGCGGTTGTGCTGCAGCGCCTCGGTGGCGTCGTCGAGCAGCCGGAAGGCGTCCCTGGATTCGCGGTCGTTGCGGCGAAACAGCAGCGACAGGATCAATCGCGCCGAGGAGGATCCGACGGCGCTGGCCAGCAGTTGCTCGGAAAAGCGGATGACATCCATGCTGGCTTGTTCCTTGCCGTGCAGGGAGGTGCTGCTGCTCTTCTCGAAGGACTGGAACGAGCGTTCAGTGCGCTCCACGCCGAGGTAGCGCGCGATCGTGTCCTTGAGGTCGTTGACGGTGATGGCGGTGCGGAAGCGGCGCAGGCTGGGCATCGGGCCGGCCTCGCGCGGCACGAAGATCGATGCCTGAATGCGCTCCAGCGGCACCGATGCGCGCGACAATGACCCGAAGACGAAGAACAGCGAATTGACCGACAGGCTCCACAGCACGCCGTGGTTCAGCGGCTCGGCAGCGGTGCCGAACAGCGCCTGCGGGCGCAGCGCGTCGAAGCCGAACAGGCCGTGGACCAGGATTTCGGTGTCGGGCGCCGCGAGCGAGGGCAGCAGCAGCGTATAGCCCCAGACAAGGATGCCGGCGACCATGCCGAGCGCTGCTCCCCGGCCATTGGCGCCGCGCCAGATCAGCCCGCCGATCAGCGCCGGCGCGAACTGGGCGATGGCAGCGAAGGACATCAGGCCGATCGAGGACAGCCGCGCGCTGTTGGTGCTCTCGCGGTAGTAGAGGAAGGCGATGAACAGCATGATGAAGATCGATGCCCGCCGCACATTGAGGATAAGCGTCGACCAGTCCTCGTTCTCCGAGGTCGTCGTCTTCAACAGGCGGCGTACAAACAGCGGGATGATGAGGTCGTTGGAGATCATGATCGACAGCGCGACGCTTTCAACGATGACCATCGCGGTTGCCGCCGACAGGCCGCCGATGAAGGCGGCCATGGCCAGCACATCGTGGCCGCCGAACAGGGGCAGCGCCAGCACGTAGAGATCGCTGCTGGTCCTGGTGCCGACCAGTGAGAGCCCGGCAAAGGCGATCGGCAGCACGAACAGGTTGATCGCCACAAGATAGAGCGGAAACACCCATGTCGCGGTGCGCAGCTCCGCCTCGCTGCGGTTCTCGACGATGGTGACGTAGAACTGGCGCGGCAGCATGATGATGGCAAAGCCGCTGAGGCACGTCAGCACCAGCCAGGTGGCGAGCGACGTGTTGTAACCCATCGCCTGGCGCACCTGCGTGTTTTCGGCCAGCTTGTCGAACATGTCGCCGGGGCCGCCGAAGATGAGGAAAGTCACCATCAGGCCGATGGCGAGGAAGGCGGCGAGCTTGACCACGGTTTCGACCGCGACCGCCAGCACCAGCCCATCCTGATGCTCGGTGGCATCGGCGTGGCGCGTGCCGAACAGCACCGCGAACAGCGCCAGAAGCATGGCGACGACCAGCGAGATGTCGCTGACGAACGGATCAAACGAAGGCGGCGATCCCGTATAGTGCTCGACCATCAGGCTGACCGAGCCGGAGATCGCCTTCAGTTGCAGCGCGATGTAGGGCACCGCGCCAATGGTGGCGATCAGCGTGGCGATGGCCGCAACGGTGAAGCTCTTGCCGTAGCGCGCGCCGAGAAAGTCGGCGACCGAGGTGATCTTCTCGGTCTTGGCCAGCTTGACGATGCGGTTGAGCAGCGGAAAACCGAACACAAACACCAGCACGGGGCCAATGTAGATGCCGAGAAACTCGAGGCCGCGCTCGGAGGACAGTCCGACAGAGCCGAAGAAGGTCCACGAGGTGCAATAGATGGCGAGGCTGAGTGCATAGATGAAAGGCCGGGCGCGGCTGAGCCCTGAGATCGTCGAGCGCCGGTCACCCAGGCTGGCGATGGCAAACAGCAACGTCACATAGGCGATCGCAATGATAACGACGAACAAGCCCTGCACGTCCGCAAAACCCTCCCCTGCCGAGCTTCGCCCCGGCTTGTCAGACGCAATCACAGCTTGAGTTCCGAGTCCATCGCGGCTTTGGGCGCATGAAGCGGCGATTTCGGCTGGATGACGTAAGGTCAGGAGAAACCGATTGTTTTCTCCTTTTTGCCCATGTTGCAACCGCAGGTTTTTGTTATGTTGTGTTCGGGTCGATGCCGGAAGGTGGGAACGGCAGCGCGGCCGGTCATGACAAGGAGGGTCGAATGCTGAAAGAATTCCAGGAATTCATTTCCAAGGGTAATGTGATGGACCTCGCGGTCGGCGTCATCATCGGCGCGGCCTTCGGCAAGATCGTCGATTCCCTTGTCAACGACATCATCATGCCGATTGTCGGAGCGATTTTCGGCGGGCTGGATTTCAACAACTATTTCGTGGGGCTCTCGTCGGCCGTCAACGCGACCTCGCTGGTCGACGCCAAGAAGCAGGGCGCCGTTTTTGCCTATGGCAGCTTCATTACGGTTGCGCTGAACTTCATCATCCTCGCCTTTATCATTTTCCTCATGGTCAAGGCCGTGAACAATATGCGCAAGCGCTTGGAGCGCGAGAAGCCGGCTGCCCCTGCCGCCCCGCCGCCAGCCGACGTCGCCTTGCTTACTGAAATTCGCGACCTGCTGGCGAAGCGTTAAATCCGGCAACATTGCTGGACCAAAACCCCGGTCGTTCGCGGCCGGGGTTTTCTGTTTTCGCTTCTGATAAGGAGCGGTAACGCCCGACATCAAAACGGACCTGTCCATGACCCTGATCGAGACCTTGCGTTCCGAGGCACGCGCCGCGCCGGAAAGCGGAATTGTCGCTGTCGTCAACCACGGCCGCTTGCGCGAAGGCCTGATCCCGCTCTGGGCCGGCGAGGGTGACCTGCCAACGCCAGCCTTCATCAGCGACGCGGCCGCCCGTGGGCTCGCCGATGGCGAGACATTCTACACCTGGCAGCGGGGCATTCCCGAGCTCAGGCAGGCACTCTCCCGCTATTACGCCAGGCATTTCGCCAAGACCTTCCCGCAGGAAGAGTTCATCGTCACCGGCTCAGGCATGCATGCCATCCAGCTGGCGCTCGACGCCGTTGCCGGCGCTGGCGACGAGGTGATTTATCTGTCGCCGGCCTGGCCGAATTTCGCCGCGGCCGCCGGTGTGGCGGGCGCCGTGCCGGTGCCGGTTACGCTCGACCAGTCCGGCAATGGCTGGTCCTGCGATGTCGAAAAGATCGCGGCGGCGATCACGCCGCGCACCAAGGTGCTGTTCATCAACACGCCATCCAACCCGACCGGCTGGACCGCTGACCGCGAGACGCTACAGGCGATCCTCGACCTCGCTCGTGCCAAAAACCTTTGGCTCATTGCCGACGAGATCTACTCGCTGTTCCATTACGGTCATGGCCGCGCGCCGTCCTTCCTTGACATCGCGGCTCCGGAGGATCGCATCCTCTTCGTCAACAGCTTCTCCAAGAACTGGGCCATGACCGGCTGGCGTGTCGGCTGGATCAAGACCCATCCCGCCTTGCAGCAGGTGTTCGAGAATCTGATCCAGTATTCGAACTCCGGTGTCGCCCAGTTCATGCAGCGCGGCGCTGTCGCGGCTCTTGATTAGGGCGATGCGTTTATCGCCGAGCAGGTCGAGAGGGCGCGTGCGGCACGTGACCTCGTCTGCGGCATTCTCGGCGCCACCGGCCGCGCCCGGTTCACCGTTCCGCAGGGCGCGTTCTATCTGTTCTTCACGGTAGACGGCATCACCGATTCCCGCACCGCCGCCTTCGACATCGTCGACCACGCCAATGTCGGTCTGGCGCCCGGCACCGCTTTCGGCCCGGGCGGGGAAGCCTTCCTGCGCCTATGCTTCCACCGCCGCCTCGATCAGGTCGAAGAGGCAGCGCACCGGCTGGCTAAGCGGATGAAGACTGTTTGAGGTCTGCTTTGCCTTCAGTAGGTTAGCGCCGCCCCTCATCCCCCTGCCGGGACCTTCTCCCCGTGGAAAACGGGGAAGAAGGGGCAGGTCGCAATCTCGGTGCTTAGCCTGCAACGTTTGTAGTTGGCGAAACCATGGGCGACAGCGCCTTTCTCCCCGTCACTATACGGGGAGAAATGTCCGGCAGGACAATGAGGGGCGGCGCTACTGTTCGAGTAAACCTGCGACAAGCACCAAAGCAGCCTTCAGCCGCCTGACTTGGGCACCAGCAATGGAATGATCCGGTCGCTTTTGGCCACAGCGGGCCGGCCCGACGAACCGTAGGGAATGCCAAGCGCATCCCAGGTCTCGACCAGCGCATCCTGCAGCGCCGCGATCAGCGCATCGGAATGGAACGGCGTCGGCGTGATGCGCAACCGCTCCGTGCCGCGCGGGACGGTCGGATAGTTGATCGGCTGGATGTAGATGTCGTGCTCGTCGAGCAGCAACTGGCTCGCCTGCCGGCAGAGCTCGGGGTCGCCGACCATCACCGGCACGATATGCGTGTCTGTGACC
>JBDSLV010000568.1:0-4269 GCA_039916205.1 Mesorhizobium sp.
CTGACAGTGAAATACTGGGGTCTGCCGCTGTGGGGCGGCATTGCCTGCGCTTTCGCGGTCGCCATCCTCACCGGCTATCTCAACGGCCTGATCGTGGTGAAAACCCGCCTGCCTTCCTTCATCGTCACGCTGGCCTCGCTCTACATCCTGCGTGGTCTGTCGATCGGCATCACCCGCGCCGTCACCGGCCGCACGCAGATTCCCTACATTCTCGACGGCGCGCCGGACCCAGCGACGGCCGGCCTGTTCAACGGCCATATTCTCAGTGGCCTGTTCCACTGGATGGGCGCGCAAGGCTGGATCGCCACCCGCAGCGACGGCATTCCCTTTGTTGCCGGCATTCCGATGTCGATCGTCTGGTGGCTCGGCCTGACCGCGCTCGCCGGCTATGTCCTGACCCAGACCAAATACGGCAACTGGATTTTCGCCACCGGCGGCGACCTCAATGCAGCCCGCAATGTCGGCGTACCGGTTGACCGGGTGAAGATCAGCCTGTTCATCTACACCGCCTGCGCCGCCACCTTGCTGGCCACCATCCAGGTGATGGAGGCAGGTTCCGCCGACACCACGCGCGGCCTGCTCAAGGAATTCGAGGCCATCATCGCCGCTGTCATCGGCGGTGTGCTGCTCACCGGCGGCTATGGCACTGTCTATGGCGTGCTGTTCGGCGCGTTGATCTTCGGCCTCGTGCAGATGGGCATCTTCTACACCGGCATCGACACCGACTGGTTCAAGGTCTTCCTCGGCATCGTCATTCTGATGGCCGTGCTGGTCAACAATTACATCCGTCTGAAGGCGCTCGGACGCGGAGGCGGCAAATGACCGAACCGGCCCAGAACACCCAGCCAGCCCAAAATATCCAACCGGCCATGGAACTGCGCGGCGTCTCGGTCAATTTCGGCTCGGTGCGCGCGCTGCAGGACATCGACATCAAGGTCTATCCAGGCGAGGTGCATTGCCTGCTCGGCGACAACGGCGCCGGCAAGTCGACGCTGATCAAGGTTCTGTCGGGCGTGCACCGGCCAACCAAGGGCGAAATCCTAGTCGACGGCAAGCCGGTCACCTTCCGCGGTCCGCGCGATGCGCAGGACCTCGGCGTCGCCACGGTGTTCCAGGATCTCGGCATGATCTCGATGATGTCGATCACCCGGAACTTCTTCCTTGGCCGTGAACCGACCCGAAGCAGCCTGCCCTTCTCGCGCATCGACAAGGAGCGCGCCAACACCATTGCCCGCCAGGCGATGGCCGACATCGGCATCGACCTGCGCGACCCGACGCAGGCCGTCGGCACGCTGTCCGGCGGCGAACGCCAGTCGGTGGCGATCGCGCGGGCCGTGCATTTCGGCGCCCGCGTGCTGATCCTCGACGAACCGACTTCGGCGCTCGGCGTGCATCAGGCGGCTATGGTGCTGAAATTCATCATCGAGGCACGCATGCGCGGGCTGGCGGTTATCTTTATCAGCCACAACATCCACCACGCCTATCCGGTCGGTGACACGTTCACGCTGCTCAACAGGGGCCGCAATCGCGGCACCTACGCCAAGTCGGATATTTCGCGCGACGAGGTCATCTCGATCATGTCGGGCGGCGAGGACCTGAAAGCGGTCGAGGCCGAGATTGCCGGCCTGCTCGCCCAGATCGGCAAACGGCCTTCCGCCACCCCGTCGTGATTAAGAGAGTGATTGCATGAAAAGGCTACGCGTTGGCGTCATCGGCGCCGGCATGATCTCGCAGGTCGAGCATATTCCCAATCTGCTGCGCCTCGGCGATCTGTTCGAAGTCGTGGGCGTCACCGATCCCTCGCGGATTTCAAGGCAGTTCGTCACCGAAACCCATGGCGTTGCAGGGTTCGAAACGCTGGATGAACTGTTCGGCCAACGTCTCGACGCCGTCGTCATCGGCTCGCCCGACCCCCTGCACTATGAGCAGGTGCTGGCCGCACTTGCGCACGGCCTGCACGTCTTCTGTGAAAAGCCGCTGTGTTATTCGCCGGCCGAAATCGCCGACATCATCGCCGCGCGCGACAAGGCCGGCAAGGTGATGCAGGTCGGGTATATGAAGCGTTTCGACCCGAGCTACCGGCTGGCACTTGCTTCACTGCCGGGCAGTGCCGGAACGCTTCGCTCGGTCTCGGTCGAAGTCAACGATCCCGATGCCTGGCCATTCATCGCTCACCAGCGCTACAAGCGCGGCACGGACATTCCCAAAGAGCTGATGGAGGCCGTCGTCGCCAAGCAGAAAAGCCAGGTCGAACGCGCCATCGGCCAGCCCATGACGGAGCTCGCTTTCCGTGGCTTTACCGGTGCTTACAGCTCGGCCCTGATTCACGATGTCAATGCCGTGCACGGGCTGCTCGATGCCCTGGAAGTCCCTGACGGCGAGATCGTCGGCGCGCAGGTCTTCGCCAATGGCGATGGCGGCCAGGGTGCGGTGAAACTGCTCGGCGGTCAGGCGCTGTGGACGATGACGCACCTGACCGTACCAAAACTCGCCGACTACAAGGAACGCATCACGCTGTTCTTCGACGATGCCAGCCTCGAGCTCGAATTCCCCTCGCCCTGGCTCAACCACCATCCGACACGGCTGACGGTCAAGACGTCGGACGGCCACACGCTTTCGACCAAGGATTTGCGCGCCGGCTATGGCGAAGCTTTCGTCGAGGAGTTGCGTGGTTTCTGGGGAGCGATCGTCAACGGTGACGACGTGGTCAACCGGCCCGAACACGCCGCGCGCGATCAGGCCTTGCTGATCGGCCTGACCAGGCAACACCTGGCGACTTCTTCACAGGCCGGCTGAATTTCAGCCTAGCGCGAACGGATGACGCCGTCGGTGTTGGCAAGCAGCTTGCGCACCGCGTTGCGCGCCGCGTCCGGGCGCTGCAGCCGGATGTTCTTCTCGATCGCCTCATGCAGCTTCTGCGCATGGTTGAGATCGTCCACGGCCCGCGTGGTGAAGGCGAACAGGTGATCGAAGGCGGATTCGATCAGCACGCCGAGCGGCACCAGCAGGTCGTTGCCGGAGGCGCGCAGGATTGCAAGGTGAAAGCGCGTATCGGCGCGGGTCCGCTCCTGCAGGCTGGTCGCCTCGCCCATCTCCCGGCAAGCCTGGCTGATCTCGGCCATCTGCTCATCGGTGCGCCGCATGGCGGCAAAGGCTGTCGCTTCCGGCTCGATGATGTGGCGAAACTCCTGCACGGTCTTCAGGAACACTTCGCGGTCTGGCGAAGTCGCGTACCAGGCCAGCACATCGCGGTCGAGCAGGTTCCAGCGTTCCCTCGGCTCGACCCAGCTGCCGATCTTGGGGCGCGAGGCCAACAGGCTCTTGGCCATCAGCATCTTGATCGCTTCGCGCACCGCAGAGCGGCTGACGTTGAAGGTCTCCGACCATTTGGCCTCGTTGGGCAGGATGGTGCCGGGCGGATAGTCGCCGCGCACGATCCTCAAGCCGATTTCGCTGGCCAGCGAGGCGTGAACGCTTGACCCCGGCATCCGTGCCGAATCGGCGCGGCGGACCGCTGCCGGACGGTCGGCAACAAGGTCGCCAGACGCCGCCTTGGCCGGTGCTTTGCCCTTTTTGGAATTCCCGTCCCGCATTCGCTTCACAAAGTCTGGATTTCGGAATGTGTCAAGCGTGTGAAAGGGGCTCTCCCGCAAACCTTGCTGTCTCCGGGCGGACCAACTTCAGATAAGACCGCGGGCCTGCGGAGGCTTTGAGGCATTCGAAGGCGCCATGAGACGCCCGTCCGTCAGGCCGTCTTGACGTATTTGCGCCAGCTGTGCTCGGGCCGAAAGCCAAGCAAATCCCGTGCCTTGCGGTTGGACAGCAAGGTCTCGTACTCGCCGAGTTCTCCCTTGACCGGCACGCCAGGGTAAAACCTCTTCAGCAGTTCGGCGGTCGGCAGGTCGGATGACGTATCGTCATTGGCGGCATTGAACACCTGGTAGCCGAGCCCGTCCTTTTCGACGGCGCGCAGCGTGATCTGGCCGAGGTCGCGTGCGTCGACATAGCTCCAGGCGATGCGCTTGCGGAAGCCGGGATCGGCGAACCACTTTGGAAACAGCGAGTATTCGTGCGGCTCGATGACATTGCCGATGCGCAAGGCATAGAGGTCGATGCCGCTGCGCAGCGCGAAGGCGCGTGCCGTCTTCTCGTTGACGATCTTCGACAACGCATAGCTGTCCATCGGGTCGACATCATAGTCCTCGTCGAGCGGGAAATGTGTCGGGTTGCGCGGCTCGTTGGCGAAGACCAAGCCGTAGGTCGTCTCGC
>JBDSLV010000569.1:0-5320 GCA_039916205.1 Mesorhizobium sp.
GCTCGTCGAGCAGCAGCACCGATGGGTGGCCGCAGAGAGCCCGGCCGATCGCCAGCATCTGCTGCTGCCCACCCGACAGCGTGCCGGCAACCTGCGCTTCCCGTTCGCGCAGGATCGGAAAATAGCCAAAAATATCAGCCGGAATGCTGCCGTCGCCGCGATCCCGAGCGGCCCGTGTGCCGACTTCCAGGTTCTGCCGCACGGTCAGCTGATTGAAGATGCCGCGCCCTTGCGGCACATGCGCGATGCCGGCGCGGGCGCGGCGAAAGGCTGGAGCATGCGTAAGGTCCTGGTCGCCGAGAACCACCGCGCCGCCGCTCGCCCGCAGGGCACCGGCGATGACGCGCAGCAGCGTCGTCTTGCCGGCACCATTGCGGCCGAGCAGGCCGACGACTTCGCCCGCTGCGACGCTGAGATCGATGCCGTTCAGTACCGGGAGCAGGCCATAGCCGGCCGAGACAGCGATCGTCCGCAGCATGCTCAGCGCCTCCCCAGATAGACATCGCGGACCATCTCGTCGGTTTCGATCTCGTGGAAAGGACCGCTGCGCAGCCGGCGCCCCTGGTGCAGCACCAGCGTCTCGCAATTGAGCGCCCGCACAAAACGGATGTCGTGTTCGACCGCGACGATGGAGAACTCTCCCTTGAGCCGCAGCAGCATCTCGGCTGTCGCCAGCGTTTCCTGTGGCGTCATGCCGGCGGTCGGCTCATCGAGCAGCAGCAGGCGCGGCTCGATCGCCAGCGCCATGCCGATCTCCAGCCATTGCTTCTGCCCATGCGCCAGTTCACCGGCCAGCGTGGCTGCGCGGTCGGTCAGCGCGACCAGCTCCATCAATTCGCCGACCGGACGAACCGGCGATGGCACGCCCCATCGGGCGACCTTCAGATTGTCTTCCACCGACAGGCTGGGAAAGATCGACGGGATCTGGAATTTGCGGGCAATGCCGAGCCGCGCGATGCGGTGCAGCGGCAGGCCGGCTATGTCGTGGCCAAGGAAGCGCACGCTGCCGCTGGTTGGACGCAAGGTGCCGGTCAGCACGTTGAGGAACGTGCTCTTGCCGGCGCCATTCGGGCCGATGATGCAGCAGAGCTCCTTGTCATGCACCGTGAGATTGAGCGCCTCAAGCGCCTGCAGCCCGCCAAAGCGGATGCCGACATTCTCGGCCTTGAGCAGGACGTCGCTCATCGTGCGCGTCTCCGGCCCTTGAACAGGCTTTTCACCCGCGCATAGATCGACAGGATGCCGTCCGGTAAAACGAAGACGATGACGACGAAGACACAGCCGAGGAGCAGTGGCCACAAGCTTGGATTGAAGCTGCTGATCGTCTGCTGGGCACGCTGGATGAAGATGGCGCCAAGCACTGGTCCAAGCAGCGTGCCGCGCCCGCCGACGGCGACCCAGACGATGACCTCGGTCGACAAAAGCAGCCCGGAAAGATCAGGCGCCACCAGGCCTGCCATGCAGACATAGAGCGCACCTGCAAGTCCGGCGATCGCAGCCGAAAGGACGAAGGTGACGAGCAGCCGCAATGGCGCGTTGTGGCCAAGGGCGGCGGCCCTGACTTCATTGTCCTGGATGGCTGTCAGCACCATGCCCCAGCGGCCACGGCTGATCGACCATAGCGCCAGCACGACAACCGCGGCGATGGCCGCGACGAAAATGTAGCTGGGCAAATCCTGGCTGAGATCGACATGCAATCCACCAAGATCGAACGCGATCGGCGGGATGCCGATCAGGCCCGAGTCGCCGCCCGTGACCGAACTCCAGGAGACGGCGGCTTGCTGGCAGATGACGCCCATGGCCAGCGTGACGATGGTGAAATAGCTGCCGCGAATGCCGCCGAAGAATAGGAAGTAGCCGATGATGGCGGCGACGAAGGCTGCACCGGTGACCGCGCCGGCAATGCCAAGCAGGCTGCCGAAAGGAATGGCGTCGTTGAGCGTGATCAGCGCCATGATGTAGCCGCCGATGCCGAAAAACGCGGCGTGGCCGAAACACAGGATGCCGGTGCGGCCCCAGAAGAAGTCGAGGCTTGCCGCGAACAGACCGAAGATCAACGCGTCGCGGATCACCGTCAGCTTATAGCCGTCGGCAAACAGGGGGTAGACGATGGCGAGCGCCACGCAGACAGCGAAGATCAGCAGCCAGTTGCGGTCACGGGCGATCATCGCGATGCTCCGTTGAACAGGCCGTTGGGCCGCAGCCGCACCGCGACGATGGCCGCGAGCAGCACGATGGCTTGCGCCAGCGACGGCGATATCTGGTAGTTGAGAACGCTGGTCAGCCCGCCGACGAAGACGCTGCCGGCAACAAGGCCGCCGATCGAGCCGACACCGCCAACGATGACCACGAAGAAGGCATTCGCGAGATAATTCACCCCCATCTGCGGCAACACGATCGCTAACGGCGCCACCAGCCCGCCGGCGAGGCCGGCGATCGCCGCGCCGAAGGTGAAGGCGATGGCATAGGTGCGCCGGGTGTTGATGCCGACGCCTTCGGCCATCTCGCGGTTCTGGATGACGGTGCGGATATCGAGCCCGAAGGATGTTCGGCTTATCAGCAGGATGACGCCGAGCAACGTCACCATGGCGATGCCGATCAGGATCAGCCGGTAGGCCGGATAGACGGTGAAGATGAGGTCGAACGTGCCTTCGACCGGCGGGGTCACCGGTTTGGCACCAAGGCCGAAGGCGAGTTCCAGTCCCTGCTGCAGGATGAGGCTCACGCCCCAGGTGGCGAGCACCGTCGAGACCGGCCGCGAATAGAGATGGCGGATGATGGCGAATTCTAGGATGCAGCCAACCACGGCGCCGGCGATGGGTGCGGCGGCCAGCCCGAGCCAGAACGAACCGCCCATGCTCTGGACGAAATAGACGGCAAAGGCTCCGACGGTGACGAACTCGCCATGTGCCAGGTTGGTGACATTCATCAGGCCGAAACTGATCGCCAGCCCGAGCCCGACCAACATCAGGATGCTGATCAGCGTCAGTGCGTTGAGGAGCGTGGTGACGGCAAAATCCATCGCGTCTAGGCCGCGCTGGCAAGGCGTTGGCGCAGCCCGGCAAGCAGCCCCTCGGCGGCGTCGATCACCGCGGCCTGATGCGGCTGCAGATCCTGTCCGGCCCATTCGTCGATATGCTCTGACAGAGGATCGACCACCTCGGTGCGATGATTGGCCAGGGTCTCGATGACGGCGTGGCCGCAGAACGGCACATAGCCTTCGGAATAGCCGCCTTCATGGCTCATCATCAGGCGTCCGTTCGAGGTCTCGGCGGCAAGCGCCACCATGCGCGCGGCAAGCCGCCGGAAACATTCACTGTTGAGCATCATGCGGCCAAGCGGATCGAAGCCTGAGGCATCGAAGCCGGAGGCGACGATGACGAGATTCGGCTTGAAGGCGCGCAGCGCCGGCGCGATGACGCGGTCGAAGGCCGATTCATAGGCGCCGGTACCGCTGCCGGCTGGCAGCGGGATGTTGATGTTGTAGCCTTCACCCGGGCCCACGCCATTGTCGGTGAGCGCGCCACGCCCGGTCGGATAGAGATTGTCCTGGTGCACCGAAATCGTCAGCACCGACGGGTCGGAATAGAAGACGGTCTCGGTGCCGTTGCCGTGATGCACGTCCCAGTCGACGATGGCGGCGCGGCCGAGCAGGCCTTCATGTTGCAGCCGGCGCACGGAGACGCCGATGTTTGAGAACAGACAGTTGCCCAGTGCCTGGTCCGGCTCGGCATGATGGCCCGGCGGCCGCGCCAGCGCATAGGCGTTGTCGACGCGCCCGGTCAGCACCGCGCGCATCGCGGCATAGGTTGTGCCGGCGGACAAAAGGGCGATGTCGAAACTGTTGAGGCCGATTGGCGCCTGCGGTCCGGCAAAACCGGAACCGCGTTCGCTGAGCATCCTGATGTCGTCGACATGGCGGCGTGTGTGCACGCGCATCAGGTCGTCGACTGAAACCGGCTCGGCAATGATCGGCACGAGATGGCGCGACAGGCCGCTGACCTGGATGAGGTTGTTCAGCCGGCGCTTCGAGCCGGGGGATTCCAGGTGCCGCCCAGGTTCCACAAAACGGCCGGGGGGCATCATATCGGCGCTGGAGCCGGTGTCATGCCACATCAGCTGTTCGTGAAAAACGTAACCTGTCGCCATCCGCAGCGTCCTCCGAAACAAGATGACGCTAACAGGCCTCGATCGGCTCCGCCCGACCCGAAAGAGGGGGCTGGGCTTGGTATCTATGCCCCTCCTTTCGGAGGGGGAGGCCGGCTTCCAACGGCCTGGGCGGCACGCACTGCCTGAACGCGGTTGGTGACCGCCAGTTTGCCAAAGATGTTCTTCAGGTGCCATTTCACCGTGGTTTCACTCACCGACAGGGCGAAGGCGATATCGCGGTTGGACATGCCTTCCGTCAGGCAGCGCAACAGTTCCATTTCGCGCTGGGTGAGTTGTTCCTTCTCCACCGCGGTCGCTGCCGGCTTGCGAGCGCTGACTGGCATTGTCTGCGCTGCGTCGATGATGCGGGTGGCATAGGCCGACAGCGCCGGATCGGACTTTGCCTGGGCCGCGCGCAGCCGCATCAACCCTTCGACAACAGGCCGTCCCTCATCGACGAAAGAGCGGATGAAGCCCGATGGCTGCGCGAGGCGCAGGGCGTCGAGCAGGAAGCGGTCGGCTTCGCGTGTTTCATGGCCGGCACTGGATGCCTTGGCACGCAGGATCAGCGCGAGGATGTGGCGGCGGATACGGCCGCCGCTTCTGGTTCGCTCCAGAAGCGCGTCGAAAACCCGGGTCGCTTCGGCATGGGATTTCTCGGCGGTCAGCACGCGGCCTTCGGCAAAGAACTCGAACTCGTTGGCGGTGGTGATCGCCATCGAGGCTTCCGCGTCGCCGCGATGCTCGGTCAGCAGCGCGCGCGCCTCCACATTGCGGCTCTGGTCGAGCAGGACCCGCACGCGGTCATGCATGATCATCGATGCCAGGCGGCGATAGACCGTGCCGCGCACGCGCTGGTAGACACGGTCGAGCATTTCCAGCGCCACCTCGGGGCGGCCGGTCAATTGCAGCACGCGGGCATAAGTCGGCACGCTGGCCAGGGGATAGACGATGACTGCCGCCCCCTCGATCAACGGCCCGAGATTCTCCACCAGCGCCAGCGCCTCGCCGGATGAGTTGGTCTCGTAGGCGAGTTCGGCGAGAAGCGTTCCGGCCAGCGCCTCGGCATAGGAATTCGCACCGATCCGGGCTCTCGCCTCGATGATCGCATTGCGCAGCAACCGTTCGGCGGCTGGCAAGCGGCCGGCCGAGCGTTCGACAATGGCCAGGT
>JBDSLV010000570.1:0-17856 GCA_039916205.1 Mesorhizobium sp.
TCGGGCGCATTGTTCTGGCCGCCGCGGGCAGCCATGGCGCGCGCGGCAATGCCCGACGGGGCCGTGGGCCGCGCATTGGGTTCATCGAAAAAGGGCATGTCTTCGGAAAAGCCGGACATCTTCCCCCGAATGTAGTGATTCGGCAGCGAAAGGCCAGAAGTGTCTACGTTTTGTTCCAGTTTTGATCGCCTTCGGCCTGCTTGACAGGCGCGGCGGGCGGGAGAAAGCTGTGTTGTGGACAGGCTTGGCGCATAGGCCTGTCCACCAGCGTCGCAAAACGCAACAGTCGAAGGAGTATCATCTTGGCTGTCACCATCACCTCCCTCATCCTTTTTCTTATCGGTCTGGCGCTTGGCGGCGGCGGTGTCGTGTTGGCTTCGCTGGGGGGCAGTTGGTACTACATCATCGTCGGCGTCGCGTTCGTGATTTCAGCGTGGCTGCTCTACCGGCGGCGCTCTACCGGGCTTTGGCTCTATGCCGCGATCGTGCTCGGCACGCTTGCCTGGGCGGTGTGGGAAACCGGCTTCGACTGGTGGGAGCTTGGTCCGCGCGGCGGCGTCATCGTGCTGGTGGCGCTGTGGCTTTTGACGCCATGGGCGAGGCGAGGGCTTGTCGGGCCTGATGCGCGCGCGCCGCTCATCCTTGCCGTGCTGGCGTCGCTGGCGGTCGCCGGCTATTCGATGACGGCGGACCCGAAGGACATTGCCGGCGAACTCGACACCGACAAGGTGATCCCAGCCGCCGATCTCGGCGGCACCGTGCCGGCCGGCGAGTGGCACTATTACGGCCGCACGCCATACGGCCAGCGCTATTCGCCGCTTGACCAGATCACGCCGGAGAATGTCGCCAGCCTGCAGCCGGCCTGGACCTACCGCACCGGCGATGTGAAGGGCCCCGACGATGTCGGAGAGACCACCTATCAGGTGACGCCGCTGAAGATCGGCGACACGCTTTACATCTGCACGCCGCACAATTTCGCCATCGCCATCGATGCCGCCAGCGGCAAGGAGAAATGGCGCTACGACCCCAAGATCAAGCTGGACAAGGACCGTCAGCACCAGACCTGCCGTGGCGTCTCCTATTATGCGGACGCCGCCATCGGCGCCGGCCAGCCCTGCGCCTCGCGTGTCTATCTGCCGACCTCCGACGCGCGGCTGATCGCGCTCGACGCCACGAATGGGCAGGTCTGCCCGGCCTTCGCCGAAGGCGGCACGCTGAACCTTCTGACCGGCATGCCGTATCCCAAGTCGGGCTATTACTACTCGACCTCGGCGCCGCTGATCTCAGGCGGCAAGATCATCGTCGGCGGCGCGGTCAACGACAATTATTCGACGCAGGAGCCGTCAGGCGTCATCCGCGCCTTTGATGTCAGCACCGGCAAACTGGTGTGGAACTGGGATGCCGGCAATCCGGACCAGACAACGCCGCTGGCGGGGGGACAGACCTATACCGCCAACTCGCCCAACATGTGGTCGACGCCAAGTGCCGATGAGAAGCTCGGCCTGCTCTATGTGCCGCTTGGCAACCAGACGCCGGACCAACTGGGCGCCGGCCGCAGCGCCAATGTCGAGAAATTCTCGTCCTCGATCACCGCGCTCGACCTCAACACCGGGCAACTGAAATGGGTGCGGCAGACCGTGCATCACGACCTGTGGGACATGGACGTGCCGGCGCAGCCGAGCCTTGTCGACCTCACCAAGGCCGACGGCACCGTGGTGCCGGCGCTGGTCGGGCCAACCAAACAGGGCGACCTCTATGTGCTCGACAGGCGCACGGGCGAACCGGTTATCGCGATCAAGGAAGTGCCGGCGCCCGGCGGCGCCATCGAGGGCGATCACACGGCGCCGACACAACCGGTATCCGACCTTTCCTTCAATCCGAAGCCGCTGACTGATGCCGACATGTGGGGCATCACCATGTTCGATCAACTGGCTTGCCGCATCGCCTTCCACAAGCTGCGCTATGAGGGCCGCTACACGCCGCCGTCCCTGCAGGGGTCGCTGGTCTATCCCGGCAATTTCGGCACCTTCAACTGGGGCGGCGTAGCGGTTGATCCGGTCCGGCAGGTGATGTTCGGAATGCCGACCTATCTCGCCTTCACGTCGACGCTCATTCCACGCGCCGATGTGCCGCCGCCCGGCGACACCAAGGGCAGCGAGCAGGGGCTGAACCGCAATGACGGCGCGCCCTACGCGGTGGTGATGGGGCCGTTCCTGTCGCCGCTCGGCGTGCCTTGCCAGGCGCCGCCCTGGGGCTATGTCGCGGGTGCCGATCTGCGCACCGGCAAGATCGCCTACAAGCACCGCAACGGCACGGTCTACGACATGACGCCCTTGCCATTGCCGCTGAAAGTGGGTGTGCCGGGCATTGGCGGGCCGATGATCACCGCCGGCGGTGTCGCCTTCCTGGGCGCTGCCGTCGACGACTATTTCCGTGCCTATGACCTGACATCGGGCAAGCAGCTCTGGCAGGCGCGGTTGCCGGCAGGCGGGCAGTCGACGCCGATGACCTATACGGTGGCCGACGGCCGCCAGTTCGTGGTCATCGTTGCCGGCGGGCATGGTTCGGTCGGCACCAAGCCGGGCGACTATGTAATGGCCTACGCGCTGCCGAAGTAATTTGGTAGGCTGCAATGCTGCCACTGGCCCAAGTGACGCCGGTTGACGTTGGGCGAAGACCCCGAATAATTTGCCGTACGGCTGGATGCGGCCGGCAGCCCGCGCTCCATGGAGCATGGCGAACGCATTCATTGATCCTTGTTCACTCGATCCAATCTGGACGGTGGGAGCATCGGCAACGCGGGCACTGATGGAGACTTCCGCCGCGACAGAAGGATCGAAGGATCATGCGAACCTATCGTGATGCAAAGGCGATGGCGAAGGCCATGCGCGAAGCCCTTGCCGAGAAGAATCTGCGGATTTCACACGCCGAGGCGTTGGAAATCATCGCCAGTCAATTCGGCGTGGACACCTGGAATGTGCTCTCGGCGAAGATCGAGGCGAGCGGCACTGTGCCGGCGCCTGCAAAGGGCGACATCGGCTTCGAGCAAGCGGTGCCGATCGTGCGCATTTTCGACATCGCCAAGGCACACGAGTTCTATCTCGATTTCCTCGGCTTCAAGGTGGACTGGGAACATCGTTTCGGTGAGAACTTTCCCCTCTACGAACAGATTTCGCGGCAGGGGCTGAAACTGCATCTCAGCGAACACGCCGGTGACGCAAGCCCCGGCTGCAACATGGTCGTCACCACGTCGGGCGTTGCGGCGTTGCAGCGCGAACTCGCCGGCAAGAACTATCGCTACATGAAACCGGGAGTAACCAGCGAAGACTGGGGCGATGAGATGCAGGTCACCGATCCGTTCGGCAACCGCATCCGCTTTATCGAGGACACGAGCACGACCTGAAGCGCGTCGCGTTCAATCGCGATCCGATTTGGCCGAGATGGGTCAGCTGATCCCGAGATGGCTCTTCAGGCCGGGCACCGAGCCAAGCACCTGATTGGTCAGATTGGGGCCGGCTGCGGCTTCTGCTTGCTGCACCAGCGTCGCGCCGGCCTTCTGGAGCTGCGCCATGTCGAGGCCGGACGCCTTGAGTGCGGCGAGGCCGTTGACGAGTGCGCCGGCCTTCTCGCCGAGCACGCCGCCAAGCGCGCCCTGGAGTGACGAGAGGAAGCCACCGCCGCCGGCGGCCGGAGCGGCAGCCATGACGTCGTATTTCTGCGCCAGCGCGTCGGCGCCGGGTATCTTGGCGAAGAAGGAGGAGGCGCTTGTGCCTTCCGCTTCGTGCTCAAGCACCGAGAAAATGGTGCCGACGACCTTCTCCGTGGTCGCCTGATCGAGCCCAGCTTTCTGGGATACGGTGTTTACGATATCCTGGACGTCCATGACTTCACCCTTGCGTTCTATCGTTTGCCGGACGCGGCCGGCGGCTGCGAACCTTGATCATGGATTGTTTGCTTGCGGTCACGACCATCGAGCCCAGCGCCAGGAAAGCAGCCGCTGCAACCAGGAACCCTGTTGCGAGGATCGGGGAAGGCAAGGTCATCGGTGTCATTCCTTTCCAGGTCAGGACCGCGACCGCGCCAACCATCGCGCGGCCGATTTCAGGCAGTTTCCCCCACTATTGTGGCAGCACCATCAAGAATTTTCGCTGATGACAAGATTGTGATGACGGCGGCGATTGCCGGTCAATCGTGCCGGATGACGATTTTCCCGAAGGCCTCGCCACGGGCATAGTAGCGGAACGCCTCGACAGCGTCTTCGAACGCGAAGACGCTGTCGATGACGGGCCGCAGGCCGTGCATGGCGATGGCGCTGTTCATCGCGAGGAACTGGGCCCGGTTGCCGACCGCGATACGCCTGATGGTGGTGACGGTGGCGGAGAGGGCGGCAATGCCGATCGCGGCGGCGCTTTTGTCCAGCGAACCGACCTGGCTGATCTGGCCGCTGAGCGCGACTGATTTCAGCGATTGTTCCATGGTGCCGGCGCCGCCGACCTCGACGATCACGTCGACGCCGCGACCGCCGGTCATTTCGCGGACGGAGGCATGCCAGTCCGGCGTCCTGCGGTAGTTGATCACTGCATCGGCGCCGAGTGCCGTCAGCCGTCGGGCCTTATCGTCGCTGGAGGTCGTGGCAATGACGCGGGCGCCGAAAAGCCTGGCAAGTTGCAGAGCAAACAGCGACACGCCGCCCGATCCTTGCGTCAGCACGGTCTGACCGGGCAGCAGCGGGGCGCCACCCGAAATCGCGTTCCAGGCGGTGACGGCGGCGCAGGGCAAGGTGGCCGCTTCCTCGTAGGACAGATGCAGCGGGATTTGCACGGCTGCATCCTCCGGCAACAGCGCGTATTCGCTCAGCATCCCGTCGAGCGAGCCGCCAAGTTGTGCGGCGAAATCCCAACCGAATGGCCCGTCGATCCAGCGTGGGAAGATCGAAGCCGCGATCCGGTCGCCGATCTTGACGCGGGTGACGCCTTCGCCGATGGCGACAACTTCACCGGCACCGTCGGAGACGGGGATGAGATCAGACTTGACCGGCAGCGGGTAGTAGCCTTGCAGGATCATCAGTTCTCTGGCGTTGAGCGAGACAGCGCGAACGGCAACCAGGATCTGGTTCGGCCCGGGCGAGGGGATCGCCTCATCGCGCATGACGAGGCCGTCTATGCCGCCGCCAAGATTGGCTCGGTAGCTTTTCATGGTGTTCTCCTGTGACAACGCAACCGCACGGGTTGGCGATAGCCGGACTACGAGATGATGAATTGATGGTCGGAGAGAATGCGGCCCTCGTCGTTGAGGACGAAGAACTCGAGGCCAACAGCGAGCACCGTCTCAGAGCCCTGCGGCAGCATTTCCCAGGTCAGAAGCACGCCGTTTTGCACGACCTGAAGACCCGGCTTGGCGCGAAACCGGTTCTTGCCCTGAATGACGTTCTTGTCGTGCGAGGCGGCAACTCTCGCCTCGATGGCGGCGTGGCCCTGATAGGCGGCTGATTTCAGATAGTTGGCGCCTTCCGGCGCCCAGAGATTCTCGATCGTCTTGCGGCGCACGGCGGCGTCCGTTTCGTGCCACATCGCGACATAGCGGGTCGCCAATTCTTCCGTGGGGATCATCGTTCGGGGCATAGGATTGTCTCCGTTTTCGGGTGCGATGCGCTGCTGATGGAGGTAACCCTAGATCCATTTATTGGTGGGAAAAACTGCTGAAATCGGTACATGTAATGTAGATCATCTATATAATGAAATGAGCACCCCATGGCGCGAACCGACGTTTTCACAGGCCTGTCCGAGTTTCTCGCCGTTGCCGCGCATGCAAGCTTTCGCGCCGCGGCAGCGGAACTGGGTGTAACGCCGGCCGCCGTCAGCCAGGCGATCCGGTCGCTTGAGGCACGCGCCGGCATGCCGTTGTTTCAACGCACGACGCGCCGGGTCGCGCTGACCGAAGCCGGTGTGGACTTCCTGGCGCGGCTGAAGCCGGCTTCCAACGAGATCGGTGATGCCTTTGACGCCTTGTCTGTTCTGAGCCAGCGCCCGATGGGCAATCTCAGGCTGTCGGTGCCGCGCATAGCGCTTGATCTGGTGATTTATCCGCTGCTGCCCGCGTTTCGCCAGGCCTTTCCCGATGTAACCCTGGAGATCGACGTCGACGATGCCTCCGTCGACCTGATGGCGGGCGGCTATGATGCCGGCATTCGTATCGGAGACTTCATCGAGCAGGACATGATCGCCGTCAGGATCACGCCTGACTTCACCTGGTCGGTGCTTGGGGCGCCATCCTATTTCGCGGTGCGCGGACGGCCGCACGCGCCGGAAGACCTGATGCGGCACGAATGCATCCGCTACCGCTTTCCAACGGCCAGGACGATCTATCGCTGGCAGTTCTCCCGCGATGGCCGCGAGTTCTCGCTTGATGCTCCAGGTGGCATCGTCGTCAACGACCATATCAGCATGATCGAACTGGCCAGAAAGGGGGTGGGCCTCTGCTACTCCGCCGACAAGATTGCGGCATCCGAACTGGCATCAGGCGCACTGGAGCCCGTGCTGCGGCGCTACCTGCCAACCAAGCCCGGCCTGTTCCTCTACTTCCCGACCCGCAGCCAGGCACAGCCGAAGCTGCGTGCTTTCATCGATGCGGCCACCGCGCTCATGCGTGCCAAGTGACGGCAAGTCTCCGCCATTCGTGACTGGACGAGGTGAGCCTCGCGCCTATTTTGGCGTGGGAAATCCGAGATCGAGGAGCGCGCCATGACGAAATCCGACGCCGGCACCACACCTGCCATCACGCAGGCGATGGTTGATGCCTATGACGAATACACGCATCTGACGCTCGACCGCCGTCGCTTCATGGAGCAACTGACTAGGCTGGCAGGATCGGGTGCGGCGGCGGCAGCGATCGCGCCGTTGCTGGCGGCGAATTCCGCGCAGGCGGCGATCGTCGCTGAGGACGATGCCCGCGTGAAGGGCGAGGACATCACTTATCCCGGCGGCAGCGGCGACATGAAGGGCTATCTCGTGAAGCCGGTCGGCCAGGCCGGGAAGCTTGGCACAGTCATCGTCATCCATGAGAACAGGGGCCTAAACCCGCATATACGCGACGTTGCCCGGCGGGTGGCGCTGGAAGGGTTCGTGGCCCTGGCGCCAGATTTCCTGTCGCCGCTCGGCGGCACGCCGGATGATGAGGACAAGGCGCGCGACCTGTTCCCCAAGCTCGACCCGGTGCAACTCGCCGCCAATGCGGTGGCGACCGTGGCGTATCTGAAAGCCGACAAGGACGGCAACGGCAAGGTCGGCGCTGTCGGCTTCTGCTGGGGAGGCGGCACTATCAACATGCTGGCCGTCAACGCACCCGACCTGGCGGCGGGCGTCGCCTATTACGGCATGCAACCGAAGGCCGCCGATGCGGCGAAGATCAAGGCCGCGCTGATGCTGCATTATGCCGGTCTGGACACACGCACCAACGCCGGCATCGATGCCTACAAGAAAGAGCTCGACGCGGCGCATGTCGAATACACGGTCTATGTCTATGACGGCGCCAACCACGCCTTCAACAACGATACGTCGGCGGCGCGCTACGACAAGGCCGCAGCGGACCTCGCCTGGGGCCGGACGATCGCCTTCCTCAAGCAGAAACTGGCCTAGTTGGACGGTGCGGCCCACACCGTTTCGAAGGCCGGCGACAGCGTGAAGCCAGCCGGCAACACCGAAACAGGCGGTGGGCGGCGCACACCTTCCTGCAGATACCGCAGGGCCGACATCAGCCCGTTCATGGTGTAGGGCTTGGCGATGACGCCGACCGCGCCGGCGAAGTGATCAGGAATGCGCTTCGGATTGGCAGTCATGAACACCACCATCGAGTTCTTCTGTTCACCAATGTATTCAGCCACTTCGACGCCGGTCGGGCCGTCGGTGAGGTGGATGTCGACAAAGGCAATATCGGCGTCCGTCGTATCAACCATGCTCCTTGCCTCGGTCAGGGAAGTTGCCCACCCGACAACGCTGTGGCCAGCGTCCTCGACAAGGCTTTCCAGTTCCATCGCCAGCAGGGCTTCGTCCTCGACAATCAGGACCTTCAGCGGTTCAATCATGACATATTCCCCTTCTGCCGCGGTTCATTAGGCATCGAGATGACAACCCTGGTTCCCGGTCCGGCATCGCGCCATTCGATGTGGGCGCGCAACTGACGGGCGAGCGACTTGATCAACCGCATGCCGAAGGATGCGTCACCACTGGCATCGGCCATGCCGACACCGTCGTCGGACACCTCGATATTGAAGTGGCCGTCGGGCTGGCTCATCTTGATGCCGATGCGACCGGCGGTGGTTCCGTCGGGCTTTTCCTTGAAAGCGTGTTTGAGCGCGTTGGTGACAAGCTCGTTGACCATGAGAGCCACAGGCGTTGCCTTTTCCGCCGAAATGACGATCGGCTCCAGATCCAGCGTCGACTTGATTTCCGAGCGTCCGGAGGCCGTGAGCAGATCGGTGATGAGATCCCTGGCGAAATCCGAAACGTCGAACTTGCTGACATCCTTCGACTGATAGAGCCGGCGATGTACGGTGCTCAGCGCCTCGATACGCTCCAGCATGGTGGTCATTGACTGTTTGGTGGCCTCATCTTTGATGGTCCGGCTCTGCATGACGATCAGCGAGGAGATCATCTGCAGATTGTTCTTCACCCGGTGGTCGACCTCGTGCAGCAAGGTGGTCTGCGCTTCGAGTGCTGCCTCGAGTTCTCGCGTGCGCTCCTTGACCGCCTTTTCGAAACGCTCCTTGTCAGCGGTGATGCGATGCTCAGACCTTTTGCGATCGGTTACGTCGAGTTGCGAGGCGAAGAAGAACTGCAACTCACCGCTGCCGTTCGAAACCGGGCTGATATAGAGCGCGTTCCAGAAGGTCGACCCATCCTTGCGATAGTTCAGCACATCGACGCTGACATCCGTTCTGGCGGCGACCGCATCACGCACCTTATCGATCGCCGCTTTGTCGGTTTGGGGTCCCTGGAGAAAGCGGCAATTCTTGCCGAGTATATCTTCGCGCGCATAGCCGGTCAGCCGAAGAAAGGCGTCGTTGACGAACACGATCGGATTGTCGGCCCGGCGCGGGTCGGTGATGATCATCGACATGCGGGTGGCGCGAATGGCTGCCGCGAACGGATCCCCCTTGCCATGCTCGGCATGAAGGTCATCCGTCATATGCCACGCGTCAGCCGGCTCCCTGGTGTGTTTCCAGTCCATTTTTCTACTCCAAGCCGTTCGTGGGGAGACAACGGCTCAGGTCGGGCATGGTTCAATCTTGGGCCGTATTGTCGCATCCGGCCGAATCACGGAACCACATTGAAAACAAATTAAGTTATTGAAAATAAATTGTATTCTGTCATCGCGCAAAGCGCTTCCGGCTCGTGAAAAGCCACGCCCGCGACCACAAGGGCAATGAGCAGGCAATCTCTGAAGCCGGATCTGGCCGAGCACGAGGACGCCTATCGGTTGTTCCATCGCGCTGGCGCATGTCGGCTCGATGGCTGAACTGGAACGGGTGATCGACCGGATCATCCCTATGCGATGACCAACACCGCGATCATCCAGTCGTCGCCGGTTGTGGCGCGCTCGCCTCTGGCCGCCATCAAGCGCCAGCCTTGAATACGCGCGTTGGGAGGCAGCATAAGATTGTTGTGTTCAACGACAGCAGCTCATCAGTCAGGCGTGACCGCGCTTCAGCCGCGCGCGCTTCAGGATACTGCGCCAGCGGATCATGTCGAACGGGATCGGCTCATTGCTGTTGGCTATGTGAAAGATCTCGTTGTCGACGTTCTTGAGCGAGCGCCAGAAATCGTAGTCGGTAATGCGCGGATCAGCAGCCAGCCTGTCCACTTCGACCTTGATGTCGGTTTTCATGCACGTCCCTCGAACCGGCTTTGCCCCGCCGCCCGTATCTCAACCCGATACGGATCGTTCTCGACCGCTCGGCTGAGTCGTTCAACGGCTCAATTGGCTTGTTCACGTTAAAACCTTGGTAAGGTTAACGCTGGCGTATAGCCGCTTCAAGCGCCTGCAGGCCGAATTCGAAGGTCCCGTTCTTTTGATTTTCCAGTGTGGCTTTTGAGCCCAAATCCACGCTTCGCTCTGCCCCGGAATGGCGCGAATTTCGGCTTCAGCCTACTTGCGGCGGATACCGATCGAACGGCCGGCGCGTTCCGGCATCGGCAGCGTGGCATGGGCGGCGCGCATCGCTTCCACCTTGGCGAGCACATCGGCGGGGAAAGGCGCCACCTTGGGGCCGGACATGTCGACATGCAGCGACAGCGTTTCGGAGGTGGCCGCCAGCCAGCCATCGACATTGCGGATTTCCTGATAGGTTCTCAGCCGCTTCTCGTCGTGGTCGATAAGCTGGAGCGAGACCGTGACCTTGTGCTCGAGGTGGAGCTCCTGCAGGTAACAGACATGGACTTCCGCGGTGTAGATGGTGAGGCGACGGTCCCTGACGTAGTTCGGCCCCATCCCCATCTCTTCGAAAGCGCCGTCCGAGCCACGGTCGAAGATGACGTTGTAATAGGCCATGTTGAGATGGCCGTTATAGTCGATCCAGTCCTTCTCGATATCCATTGGCTTGGAGACGAAGGGGGCAGGCAGGGACATGGAACTTCCTTGTTATGGTGCTGGACAGGGGCAGGGTGGTGAGACTAGGCATCGATAAGCATGACGAGCATAGACGCAGGGACGCGCCGGCGCTGGTCCATTCGCGGAGAAATTCATGGCTCTGAGCGACCTCAACCCCATAGAGCGCAATGAAGACGGCATCGCCGCCGTGCTCGGTATCCTCAAGCAGCGTTTTGGCGAGCGCTTCCAGACCGGCCAGGCAATCCGGTCACAGCACGCGCACACGACAACCTATATTCCGACGCAGGCGCCCGATGGTGTCGCCTTTCCCGAGACGACGGCGGAGGTGCAGGAGATTGTGCGCGCCTGCGCCCAGCATCGCGTGCCGGTGATTGCTTTCGGTGTCGGGTCGTCGCTGGAAGGTCATACCAATGCGCCTGGTGGCGGCATCTCGCTCGACACCTCGCGGATGAACCGCATTCTGGCGGTCAACCCGCAGGATCTCGATTGCACGGTCGAACCTGGGGTGACGCGCGAGGATTTGAACCGGCACCTGCGCGACACCGGCCTGTTCTTTCCGATCGACCCCGGCGCCAATGCCTCGCTTGGTGGCATGGCGGCGACGCGAGCCTCGGGCACCAATGCTGTGCGCTACGGCACGATGCGCGAAAACGTGCTGTCGCTGACAGCGGTGATGGCCGACGGCGAGGTGGTGACCACCGGCAAGCGGGCGAAGAAGAGTTCTGCCGGTTACGATCTGACCCGGCTGCTGGTCGGCTCGGAAGGCACGCTCGGCATCATCACGTCGCTGACCTTGAAGCTGCAAGGCATTCCGCAAGCTATATCCGGTGGCGTCTGCCCATTCCCGAGTGTTGAAGCCGCCTGCAACGCGGTGATCGCGACCATCCAGATGGGCATTCCGGTGGCGCGCATCGAATTGGTCAACGGGCTGCAGATGCGGGCGATGAAGAATTATTCGAAGCTCGACTATCCCGAGAGCCCATGCCTGTTCGTCGAGTTCCATGGCAGCGATGCCGGCGTGGCCGAACAGGCCGAAACCTTTGGCATGATCGCGGAAGAAAACGGCGGCGGGCCGTTCCTGTGGACCAGCGTTGCCGAGGAGCGGACCAAGCTTTGGAAGGCCAGGCACGACGCCTATTGGTCATCGCTGACGCTGCGGCCGGGCGCCAAGGGCCTGTCGACCGATGTCTGCGTGCCGATCTCGCGCTTTGCCGAATGCGTTATGGAAACCGAGGCTGATATTGCCGAGATGGGGCTGATCGCGCCGATCGTCGGCCATGCCGGCGACGGCAATTTTCACGTGCTTGTTCTGATGGATGTCGAAGACCCCAAGGAGATCGCGCTGTCGGAAAAATTCGTCGCAAGGCTGAACATGCGGGCGATCGCCATGGACGGAACCTGCACCGGCGAACACGGTATCGGCCAGGGCAAGGTCGGCTTCCTGCGCCATGAACTCGGTCACGGCGTCGACATCATGCGCTCGATCAAGCAGGCGCTTGATCCTCAGAACATCCTCAATCCAGGGAAAATCCTGCCGGCGGCAGGATAGGCGGCCGAAGCCCGCGATAATCTCCGGCGCGGAAGCTGACAGTTCCGAAGAGCGTTACGCACGGCGCGCGGGTTCGGCGCGGTGGAGATAGCCGGTGAACGTATCGGGGGAGGTTGGCTTCGACAGCTGGGTCACGATGCGTCCGACTTCGCCACGATGATAGCCGGCATGGGTGATGACGTGGGCAAGCATCTCCTCGCGTGTCATCTCTCCTGATGTGCCGTCGGTGAAGGTAAAGCGGATCGTCTCCGCCAGCTTTTCCGGGTCCAGTTGTTCGACATAGTCGAGATACCACCGATCTGTCTCCCTGATCGCCTCGGAGAGTTCGGCGAGTTTCGGTGTTTCCGCTGTGCCCGTGTCCCGGTAGTCATGCTTTTGCCTCCGGGCATTGGCGGCGAATATCTTGTCGACGACATGCGCGTGATTGATGGTTTCAAGGATTTGCCCAAGGTCCTCCCTGCCAAGGTCCTTCTCAATCTCGTTCAGCGAGACAATGAGTTCCTCGTCGGCCCAGGATTTGTATTTGAACAGGGAGAGAAGGAGCGTCTTGCTGCTCATGGCGGCCTCCGATTGTGTTGCGCTCCTGACCCGGTCGGGTAAAATGTGAGCTTCTATTCACATTTTGAAGAAAATGGCCCGAAATGGCTACTCGCATTCCCCCGCACCGCGAAAGCCCGCGCAAGGCGCCGAGGCAGCAGCGTTCCCGTGCCACCGTGGATGCGATCCTCGAAGCCGCCGCTCGCGTTCTGGCAAAGCGCGGCTGGGCGGATTTCACCACCAACGAGACGGCCCTGGCTGCCGGCGTCAGCATCGGTTCGCTCTATCAGTATTTTCCCAACAAGCTGGCGCTGGCGGAGGAAATCCGCGCCCGTCATCTCGACGCGGTGCTGGCGGCGATTTCCATTTCGGGCGGCAGCGAGGCAACAGCCACGCTTGAGCAGCGCGTGGCAAAATTGATCGACGGCGTCGTCGCGGCTCACTCGGTCGACCAGGAGCTGCATCGCGTCCTGCTCGATGAGGTGCCGCTTGCGGCGCGCTCGAAACAGGACGCGTTCGAGCTGGATTATCTGCGCCGCTACCAGGCGGTGGTTCCGCCGCTGCCTGGCAAACCCGATCCCACACGCGATGACATTGCGGCGCGTGTGCTGTCGGCCGCCGTCGAAGGCGTCATCCATGCGGCGGCAAGACACGGTGAACTCGATTCACCGGCCTTGCGCATGGAGCTCAACGAAATGATCTGTGCCTATTTGCGCCATCGGTCCGGGCGCTGAGCTTAGGCTCGGCTTTGCAAGAATCGGAATGCGCGCGCCGCGGATGAGGTGCAGAACTCCGATCCTGTCGCGAGGAAAGGGACACGATGCTCACGCTCCATGACTATTTGCCCTCACAAAACGGCTGGAAGGCCCGTGTCTTGCTGGGGCTGCTCAACATCCCCTATGAGACCCGAATCGTCTCGATATTCGAGGGCGACACCCATGCCGACGCCTTTCTCGATCTCAATCCGGCGGGTGCGGTTCCCGTACTTCAGCTTGAAGACGGGCGCGCGATCGCCGAGTCGAATGCGATCCTGGCTTACCTCGCCGAAGGCACGCCGTTCCTGCCGGCGGACCGCTACCAGCGTGCAAAGGTCATGCAATGGCTGTTCTTCGAACAGTATCATGTCGAGCCGGTCATCGGTTCATTGCGATACTGGACACTGACCGGGCGGCTTGAGCGCAACAAAAGCATTGTCGCGGCGAAACAGGAAGCCGGTGCCCGCACACTCCAGGCACTGAACCGCAGCCTCGCCGGTAGTCTGTTTCTTGTCGGGAACCAACTCTCTATCGCGGACATCGCGGTCTATGCGTATAGCCATCGAGCAGAGGATTGCGGCTTTGCGCTTACGGATTACCCCGCATTCAACGCCTGGGTCGGTCGCGTAAGGGACGCTGTCGGTCCGAACTATCCCGTGTATCCGTACAGCATCGACAAACATTCCGGCGGTTGACCTGTTCGAATACGGGCTCTTGAAGAGCGGCATCATCCTCGCTGAAAACGGTTCGCCTTGACCTGATCGCTGTTTGGTCCGAGGCTCCTGACCGAGGCCTGAAGTCGCAGGCGTGCCAAGCGGAGGAAACGGTGTCATGGCAATCTCACGCAAGGAAGAGGCTCGGGCGCTGAGCGCCGACGAACACGAATTGGTGGAGAAGTCGCACCATCCGGTGGTGCAAAACCTCTCCGATGCGGACCTTGCCGGACTGGTCAAGCTGTTGCGGGAGCGGCGCGACAAGTCGCAGACACAGGCGCATCAGCGCCGCCGCGAGATACGCGGCAAAGGGGCGCCAAAGGGTGCTGCCGCCTCCAGGACCGATGGTGGCTCGCAATTGAAGCTCGCGGTGCTCGCGATGGCCATGCGGCGGCTGAATGGCGAGGCTGAACGGCGACGCCAGCTCGCGGCGCGCCTTTCGCTGGTCGACAATGCGCGCAAGGCGCTGACGCTGAAGCAAAGGGCGACAGCCGACGGTCCCGCATTCAATTCGCGCACCGCGCACCAGGGCATGCGCGCCGTGGCAAACCAGAGGGCGCAAGACCTTGTGCGGCCGATGGAGCTTGGCCGCCAGCGCAAGGCAGCCAAGGTGGCGCAGGCAAAGCGCGACGCGCGCTGAGTTCTTCCTACCCGGCCTGAACGAGCGTCTGCAGCATCGGTCGGGTCGGGGCGAAGAACGTCGTGCCTGTGTGTGGCGTCGAGAAATCCAGCAGCCGGTCGTAGGCGCCCGGCGGTTCGCCGATATACATGCGTTGCAGCATCTTCTCGATCACCCAGAGATAACGGGAATAGCCGATAAAATAGGTGCCGAATTCTTTCTGTCCGGGACGGCCGAACGGCATGTTGTCGCGCAGGATGTCATATTCATTGCCGTCGGCATCCTCGATCGTCGCCAGCGACTTATGCGATTTGCGTGGCGCCTCGTCGTCGTCGATTTCGATGTTGTCGATCTTGGTGCGGCCGATGATCTCCTCCTGGAGATGCGTCGGTGTTCGCGCCCACGCGCCGAGATCGTGAAGATATCTCTGGACCACGACATAGCTGCCGCCGGCGAAACCGGCATCCTCATCGCCGACGAGCGCCGAAGCCGGCAGGTCGAGGCCGGTCGGGTTGGCCGTGCCGTCGACAAAGCCAAGCAGGTCACGCGCGTCGAAATAGCGAAAGCCGGAAACTTCATCGACAACAGTCACGCTGTCACCCAGGCTGTCGAGCAAAATACGCTCGAACTCGAAGCACATGTCGGGGCGTTCGGACCGGATGTGGAAGAGAAGATCGCCCGTGGTCGAGGGGGCCGAGTGAACCGCGCCCTTGATCGGTGCGAACGGCTTCAGTTCCCGCGGCCGGTGATCCGCCGACAGCCGATCCCAAAGGTCGCGGCCGATCCCGGCGATGCAGGAGAGCCGGCCTGAAAGGTCGCGAAACCCAACGGTCTTGACGAGATCGTCAAGTCCGCCGAGCACCGAGGCGGCTTTGGCGAGCGCGGCCTGGTCGCCGGCAACAGTGACAACAAGAAAGACCGCCGCGAGCGACAGCGGTGCGTCGACGCTCTGCGCATCGATCGGCACTCTGTCCCAGTTCTTTCCTGACATCCGAAAGTCTCCATTTTTCAGAATTTGTGGGACAGGGCGAGGGACACTCAAGAACAGGATATCGCCATCGCCAGCGGCCGTGCAACCGCGCCTTCGCGGCGGGGTTTTGGTGGAACTGGCGTCCACGCCAGAGATCTTGCGGCCGCGCTAGCCGAATTGCCTCTTTATCGACACGCGGATGCAGGTAGAGTGCGGCAGAATTTCAATCAACCGTTTCGGAGCTGATGCTCGCTCGCCTGTTCGTGATCTTCGGTGGCCTTTTTGTGCTGGTGCTGTGTGCGGCGCTGGTGGTGCCGTATTTTATCGACTGGACAGGCTACCGCGCCGAGTTCGAACGCGAAGCAAGCGCCATTCTTGGCCGCAAGGTGACCGTGCAGGGCGATGCGACGGCGCGGCTGCTACCGTTCCCGTCGGTGACGTTTTCCAATGTCGCCGTTGCCGGCGGTCCAAACGGCCAGCCGGCCATGACAATCGAGACGTTTTCGATGGATGCCGAGCTGGCGCCGTTCCTGCGCGGGGAAGTGCTGATCTTCGACATGCGCCTGGTGCGGCCGAAGGCTATCATCAACATCGCGGCCGATGGCACCGTCGACTGGGCGATGCGGCCGTCTTCGCCCTTCGACGTCAACCAGATTTCGATCGAGAAGCTGACGGTGACGGAAGGCCAGATCGCGCTCAGCCATGCCGCCGGCGGCCGCAGCCACCTGATTTCCGAAATCAACTCGACCATCTCGGCCAAATCGCTGGCTGGGCCTTGGCGCATGGACGGGGCGTTGCGGCTGGACGGGCTGCGCACTACCATTGCTGCGTCCACGGGCAAGGCTGATGGCAGCGGGCAGACGCGGCTCAGGCTCAAGGCCGATCCCGATGCCTATCCGCTGGTCATCGAGACCGATGGCAATGCCGGTATCGTCAAGGGTGCGGCGGTCTATTCCGGGCAATTCAAGATTTCCGGCGCCGACAAGAATTCGGCGCAGCTGCGCGGCAGCGATGGCGAGACCGTGAAAGTCAGCGCCGGCAAGCCAGATCCCGGCTTCCGGCTCAACGGCAAGTTCGCGCTCGACCATCAAAAACTCGGCGTCGATGAATTCCGCTTCGAGACCGGACCGCTCGACAATCCCTACACCGCCGATGGCAAGGCCTCGGTTGATCTTGGCCTGAAGCCGAGCTTCGCGATCGAGGCCAATGGCGCGCAGGTGAAGTTCGACGAGGCCGTGGGTGCTGCAGCAGGGGCGGGCCTGACATTGGACCAGCGTATCGCGGGCCTCGAGCAGGCCCTGCTCGACCTGCCGAAACCTGCCATACCCGGAACCATCGAGGTCAAGCTGCCAGCGGTGGTGGCCGGCGACACCACGGTCCGCGACGTGCATCTCTCGGCCGAGCCGACCGAAGGTGGCTGGAAGGTGAAGTCACTTGCCGCGACATTGCCTGGCCGGACCGCGCTGGAAGCCGATGGCATGCTCATGCTCAACGTGCAGGGCCAATTTGGCTTCACCGGCTCGCTGCTGATGGCGGTGGCGCAGCCCTCGGGCTTCGCCGCCTGGCTGTCGAAGGATGTCGATGAAGCGATCCGCCGGCTACCGGCGGCGGGCTTCAAGGCCAAGGTCGACCTGAGCGAGAAGCGACAGGCTTTCAGCGATCTCGAACTGATCCTCGGCAAGGCGAAGTTTTCCGGACGTATCGATTCCAGCCAGCCGGACGACGCGAAGCCGTCGGTGCTGATGCGTCTCGAAGGCGGCGATCTTGATGTCGACGGGCTCGCGGCCTTTGTCTCGATCTTCGTCAACGACAAGGGCGCCAACCGTTTCTCCGACCGCGATCTCGATTTCCAGATCAAAGCCGGGCCTGTCAGTGCCGGCGGCTTGACCGCCGACACGGTCGACACGGCGCTGCGGCTGCGCGACGGACTGCTCGAAATCGATCGGCTCTCGGTCGGTGGGCTCGCCGGAGCCTCGATCAGCGCCACCGGCCGGATCAAGGATTTCCCGGCGAGCCCGACCGGCAAGCTCGATGCATCGGTGGTCGCCGTCGATCTGAAGCCGCTGATCGATGTCGCGGCGCAGCACTATCCCGACAATGCCGTGCTG
>JBDSLV010000571.1:0-3425 GCA_039916205.1 Mesorhizobium sp.
CCTCCGGTTGAGACTGCCATGTTAGCAGCTTGTTCCATAAACTCCGCTGAGAAGGAAAAGTTTCGCCTAAAAGAAAAAGCCCGCCCGAATGATGAGACGGGCGGGCAAAGTCTGGAGTGTGCTGGGATCATCCAGCAGGATTCAACTTGCGATATCGGGATTGGTTGCAGCAGGGTTTCCGAGCTTCCGCTCGACGTCATTGCGTTTCTCATGCCTTCAAGGTTTGTTTCGTCAGATCGGCTCGCTGCATTCGCGGAGCGAGAATTCGCGCAGCTGCAAAAGGGCATCGCCGCGTCACGGCGATGTGCAACTGGATCTATGACAATCTTGAGTATCGCAGGGGGGCGTCGGACCAGGAGACGACCGCCGATGAAAGCCTCATCATGCGCGGTCGCGACTTCTCACATCTCGGCATCGCGTTTTGTCGGGCGCTTGGAATCGCTTCGTGAGTTCCTATGCCTACTGCCTGCAGCCAGATACGCGAGCTGGCGAAGGCTCGCAGGGGTGATCCCGACGCCCCCTCGTGGCTTTGGTCGAGCGTGGTGGAACAGCTTTCCATCCACGAGCTGGCCTATCTCGAGCACCTGTCGGAAGTTCTTGGCGACAGCTGCTTGAAAATTCTTTTCGCAACTGCACAAATGATGGTGCAGTGGAGCAATTAACCTGCGAGCAGGGCATTCCAGATCGTCAACCGTCACGGTTGATCCACATAGGATGCCGATATGAGAAGCATGTCCGACACAATTGCCCGGCTATCCGCGTTCCGAAAGACGAGGGGCGCGGGTCTCAGCCCTGGGGGCAGCGACCGCCTTTCTGAAATTCAGGCTTTCGGCTCCAACCCCGGGCAATTGAGGGGCTGGTCCTACTGCCCGAACAATCTCACGGCCAGTGCCCCTCTCGTGGTCGTCTTGCACGGGTGCACACAAACCGCAGCGTCTTATGATTACGGTTCTGGTTGGTCGCGACGGGCCGAGCTGGAGGGGTTCGCGGTTCTCTTCCCCGAACAGCAGCGAAACAACAATCCGAATTTGTGTTTCAACTGGTTCGTCCCAGAGGATACGCGCCGTGGATCGGGAGAGGCACTCTCCATCCGCCAAATGGTGGAGACGATGATAAGCGCGCACGACCTTGACCGGCGCAGGGTCTTCATCACAGGGCTTTCCGCTGGCGGGGCAATGACATCTGTCATGCTGTCCACCTATCCAGAAGTGTTCTCAGGCGGCGCCATCATCGCCGGATTGCCTTACGGCATTGCAGGCACGATGCCGCAGGCCTTCGATGCCATGCGGGGTAATCGTGGTTTGAATGCGAAACAGCCCGCCTTAGCGATGCGGGGTGCGTCAGATCATTCCGGCCCTTGGCCGAAAATCTCGATCTGGCATGGAAACGCCGACGCAACGGTAAGCCCCGTCAACTCCGAGCTGATTGCCGCGCAATGGTTGTCAGCTCACGGCGGTACCAAAGCACAAGCGCGCCATGAAGATGGCGACGGCTTTAGAAGAAGCGTTTGGGAAGGCGCTTCAGGCGACGAAGTGGTTGAGTTTTACAACATAGCGGGCATGGCGCACGGTGCCCCAATCGACACCAGCGATGGCTTCAGCAACGCATGCCCTTTCATGCTCGATGTCGGCATATCCTCCACCGGGCTGATTGCCCGATCGTGGGGGATTGCTGTTGACCGTCCTGGTGGTAGAGAAAAGCTGGAAAAGGATCCCGGCCCTGATCGTTTCAGAGGGCCGATGGGTGACCGTCGTAGGCCGACCGAAACAAGCAAGATTGGCCCAGGCAAAGTGATCGAAGACGCGCTACGCGCCGCTGGTCTGATGAAGTAGAGATTACTCGTCGAATTGCTTTGCGAAGAGCGGGCGAACTTACGGAGGTGGGGCCTTCAGACCTACTACCAAAGCGCACCGGGAACGTAGTTCAAGCGATGACGTTGGTTCTGGATCCACCTTGGAACCCAAAGAATGCCAATGTTCAGATTTGAGTTTGACGACGGGAGCGAGCCTATCGTTGTCGACTTGGTGGATGACGCCGCTGCCCGTTACGAAGCAATGAGATCGTCGGTAGAACTTACGACAGACGGACTGTCACGCTCCGCACTCGCCGGCACCGTGCGCACCACGGTTTTTGATGCTCTCGGTAAGCTTGTATGTACCGTACAGTCTACTGAACTGACATCGCCATCTAAAAGCTTGAAAGTATCGTAGCGTGGGTGGCAATCACCCACGTAGCTGGCTGGATGTTGCTACGCTTCGGCCAGGATTGGCATCAGGACAGTCTCGTAAACAATCTGTCCTGCCGACGCCGGCGGCCTTGGCGTCCAGAAATATGCGATCGACGAGGTCGGCGGCAGACACCGACCCGACCCAGAACCATTCGTGGGAATATTGGCGGTAAGGCATATCTGGCGGCCATGTGCCGCCGGATACCGACGAGGCGAAAATTATTCGCTCATGCTCTCTGTTCGAGCAATTTTGGGCCGAACAGAGTGCGCGAGGTGCGGCTCCGACGAAGACAATTGAACGAAAGCCATCGAATTTCATTGTAGCAGTATATCTTATAGCGAGGACGAGATGTCCGACTCAGCGCCTTCCCCCGAAATGGAACGACCCGCAGGCTTTAAGTCTTCCCCAGGTGTTGAAACGCTTCCGTTTCCCACGTTGAGAGAAGCGCTGGGTCACGCCTGCAAATTAACCGCAATGTATCGCCATCCACGGGCTTTGATCATCACCGATGCAGGCATTCAGTATGGATGGCAGCAAATCGATGAGCTGACAGTGCAGTACCATATCACGAGCAATAGCCGCGAACCTGTGTCGCCTCGACGATCATCTCGCGATTGATCGCGGCGCTCCCCAAGCCAATGGGAAGTCGCAACGTCAGCCAACCGCAAGCAGCGGTGAACGCTTATTCGCTCGAAGCCTACTTTTTCTTCTGGGTTGGAGCTGCCGCTTGACCGCTTTTGGCTGCCGATTTCGCATCCTTCGAATGCGCAGCGATCGCCGGGCCCGCTCCGGCCTCGTTCGCCACTTTGGTCGAGCTTCCTGGCTTTTTGCTGCCACCTGTCGACTTGGTCTCTGCCATGCTTTCCTCCTCTGGGTGTCCGTCTATTACTGTTTCACATCCGTTTCACGTGTCCAGAGGCGCAGCTGCTTGCAGGCCTCCACGAAGCTGGTGACCGACTTGGCATCGTCCAACGCCATGATGCCCTCGTCCGCATCGGGTGCAACTCCGGCTTTGACCAACAGCGATCTGGCGGAAGCTGAGTATCCGATGAACTTGCAGTGCGTGAATGCGTCGGAGACAAACGCCTTGGCGGCAGCCTCCTTACCCAGGCTCTCCGCGCCCGCCTCTGAAAGCAGCAGAACAACCGCGTCGAACAGCACAGACGGTCCGCCATCGATCATGTGCTTCGCCGCGAT
>JBDSLV010000572.1:0-3123 GCA_039916205.1 Mesorhizobium sp.
TACGCCGTCGGCCTCGACGTGCCCTCCAGCGTGCTCGCCATGCTGCATGACCTGAGGGAACAGGGATATGCCGTTGAAGGGATTCCGCAATCGCCGCGCGAGCTGCTGGATCTGCTGGAGCTTGGCGAACATGGGTTAGGGCTAGAGGATTATCTCGACCTTTCAGCCAGCTTGCCAGCGGGCGCACTTGCTGCGGTAGAGGCGGCTTGGGGGAAGGCGGAAGATGAAGCGGGTATGCGCGACGCGCCCCCCTCTGTCCTGCCGGACATCTCCCCCACAGGTGGGGAGATTACGCCATCATATCCTCCTTCGCCAATCTCGAACGTTGCAGGCGGAGCGCCGGCAACGGAGCTGCCAATCTCCCCCCAAGTGGGGGAGATGTCGGGCAGGACAGAGTGGGGCGAGACAGAACGCCAACCTTTCTGTTTTAACGAGAAGAGTTTCCCCTTCCGCGCCGCCAACTTCGGCAATGTCACCGTCGCCCTAGCGCCTGATCGTGGCCGCTCGGCTGACCGCCGCGCCGACTATCACGATCCGACGCTCCCGCCGCGCCATGCCTTGCTCGCCTTTGGCCTCTGGCTTCAAAAATCGCTCGGCGTCCACGCTCTCATCCATGTCGGTGCGCATGGCACGCTGGAGTGGCTGCCGGGCAAGACGGTCGCGCTGTCGCAAAACTGTTTCCCCGAGATCGTCGCCGGTCCCCTGCCCGTCATCTATCCCTTTATCGTTTCCAATCCCGGCGAGGCGGCACAGGCCAAGCGACGCATCGCCGCCGTTACGCTCGGCCACTTGCCGCCGCCGCTGGCCGGGGCCGGACTGGATGAAGAACAGCACAGGCTGGAGCGCCTGGTCGATGAATATGCCCAGGCCGACGGCCTCGACCGCCGCCGCCGCGACCGGCTGGCAAAGCTGATCGTCGAGAGCGCGCAAAAGACCGGCCTCGCATCCGAAGCCGGTGTCGCCAAGACAGATGCGCCGGACGAAGCGCTGCGCCGCATCGATGCATGGCTGTGCGATCTCAAGGATTTCGCCATCAAGGACGGGCTGCACATCTATGGCCGCTCGCCTGAGGACGAGCCAGACGCGATGCGCCGCCAAAGTGCTGAAGCCGAGAAGGCGGCGCTGCTCGCGGCGCTTGATGGCCGTCATATCAAGGCCGGCCCGGCGGGAGCGCCCGCGCGTGGCCGTTCCGATGTGCTGCCCACTGGCCGCAACCTGTTCACATCAGATCCGCGCACCATGCCGACGCCAACGGCCTATGATCTGGGCCGAGCGGCGGCGGAGGAAGTCGTGCGCGCCTACATGCAGTCGCATGGCGACTGGCCGCGTTCGCTGGTCATCGATCTCTGGGGCTCGGCGTCACTGCGCACCGGCGGCGAAGAGATCGCACAAGGCCTGGCGCTGATGGGCTGCCGGCCGCAATGGGATGCCGCGACCGGGCGCATCACCGGCATCGAGGTGCTGCCGCCTGCCGCCCTTGGCCGCCCGCGCGTCGATGTCACCTGGCGTATATCAGGCCTGTTCCGCGACATGTTCCCGACCCAGATCGCGCTGATCGACGCCGCCGCCAACGCCGTTGCCGCGCGGGACGAGGACGCTTCGGAAAACCCGCTCGCCGCCCGCACAAGAACGGACGGCAAGATCAGCCCACGCATTTTCGGCACATCGCCCGGCACCTACGGCGCCGGCGTCGAGGACCTCTTGTCCAGCGGCGACTGGGCCGCGCGCGAAGAAATTGGCCGCGCCTATCTTGACGCCACGTCGCACGCCTATGGCGGCGCCGAGGGCGAAGGCATTTCCGCGCCGGGCGTTTTTGAAACCCGTATCGCCGAGGCCGATCTGCTCGTACACACCGGCGACGACCCCGGCCGCGACATTCTGGAGGGCTCCGCCGATGTCGCCTTCATCGGCGGCTTTTCAGCCGCTTTGGCGGCCCTGGGCAAGAATGCCGATGTCATCGTGCTGGACACCACGGATCCACAAAAACCAAAGCCGCGTTCGGTTGGTGAGGCGGTGTCGCGTGTCGTCCGTGCCCGCGCCGTCAATGCCCGCTTCATATCGGGCCAGATGCGCCATGGTCCGCGCGGCGCCTCGGAATTCGCCGAGACGGTGGACCGCCTCATCGGCTTCGCCGAGACCACCCATGCGATTTCGGGCGCGCTGATCGAGGCGGTGCACGACGCCTATCTTGGCGACCCCCTGGTGCGCGCTTTCATCCTGCGCGAGAACCCGGCGGCGGCAAAGGTTATCGCCGAACGTTTCCTGTCGGCGCGCCGGCGGGGCCTCTGGCACCCCTTGCGCAATTCCATCGATGACGACCTGACGGCACTGATCGCCGAGGCCCAGGCGCTCGGGGTCGCGGCATGAACGCCTTTTCGCGCCGTGGCGCCTGCCCGGCACTGTCGGCGCCGATGCAGACTGGCGATGGGCTTCTTGTCCGGCTCAACCCGGTTGCTGGAGGCCCATCTTCTGGAGGCCCATCTTCTGGAGGCCCATCTTCTGGAGGATTGTCGCCAAAGCTATTGATTGGACTCGGCGAATCCGCGTTGCGGCACGGCAACAGCATCATGGAAGTCACCGCGCGCGGCAGCCTGCAGATACGCGGCCTGACATCGGAGAGCGCGCGGCTGTTGGCTGCAGAGGTCGACGCACTCGGTATCGCGGTGCGTACGGGGGTGCCAGTCGAGACCGGACCGCTTGCGGGCATCGACCCACAAGGGATCGCCGACCCGCGCCCACTGGCCGAACGCATCCGGGCGGCGGTTGACGAAGCCGGGTTGACGCAGCGGCTGGGGCCGAAGGTTTCGGTGATCGTCGACGGCGGCGGGCAGTTGGTGATGGATGCGGTGACGGCTGATGTCAGGCTGAAGGCTGTGCTGACAGATTCGGGAGTTCAGTGGCGGATATTTCTCGCTGGTGACGGGCAGCATGCGAGGCCACTCGGCATGGTCGGCGAAGATGCGGCCCGTGACCTCACGGTCGCGACCTTGAGGATGATCGCTGAAAAAGGCCGCGAGGCCCACGCAAGGGATTTGTCGGAAAGGCAGCGAATGTCTCTCGCAGGCTGGCATTCCGTCGCGCCCCCCTCTGTCCTGCCGGACATCTCCCCCACAAGGGGGGAGA
>JBDSLV010000573.1:0-5367 GCA_039916205.1 Mesorhizobium sp.
TGAAAGCGATGCGCGAGCGCGACATTCAAACGCCTGTCATCATCCAGACCGCGCAGGGCGGCATCGAAACCGTCGTTTCCGCGATGCGGCACGGGGCTTTCGATTTCGTCGTCAAGCCGGCCTCGCCCGACAGGCTGCAGGCGTCGATCGGCAATGCGCTCAAGGTCGAGGCGGTCGAAGGCGAGGTCAAGCGCACGTCTCGGCGGCGCGGCGGCCACCTGACGTTCAAGGATATGATCACGCACAGTCCGGCCATGGACCGGGTCATCCGGCTTGGCCAGAAGGCGGCGGCATCCAACATCCCGATCCTGATCGAGGGCGAGTCCGGGGTCGGCAAGGAACTCGTGGCGCGCGCCATCCAGGGCAGCAGCGACCGCCGCGCGAGGCCCTTCGTCACCGTCAACTGTGGCGCCATCCCCGACAATCTGGTCGAATCGATCCTGTTCGGCCACGAGAAAGGCTCGTTCACCGGCGCCACGGAAAAGCATGCTGGCAAGTTTGTCGAGGCGCATTCGGGCACGCTTTTTCTGGATGAGATCGGCGACCTGCCGCTCGATGTCCAGGTCAAGCTGCTGCGCGCCGTGCAGGACGGCGAGGTCGATCCGGTCGGCGGCCGCGCCACCGTCAAGGTCGACATCAGGCTGATCTCGGCGACGCACCGCAATCTGCTGCAGCAGGTCAAGGACGGCAAGTTCCGCGAGGATCTGTTCTACCGGCTGAACGTCTATCCGATCTTCGTGCCGCCGCTGCGCGACCGCCGCGACGACATCCCGCATCTGGTCACGCATTTCATGGAGAAGGTGGCGCCTGCGGACCCGCGCCATCGCCTGCACGGCATTTCGGCCGCCGCTCTCACCATGCTGCAGGCCTATGACTGGCCGGGCAACATCAGGCAGCTGGAAAATGCCGTCTTCCGGGCTTCGGTTCTGTGCGAAGGCGATGTGCTGACCGAAGAAGAGTTCCCACAGATCCGGGCCCAGGTGGAGGGCACCGTCAATCTCGGCACCGATGGGGCGTTGCCGCAGCCGGCGATGGGCAGCCAGCCACGCGACGAGAATGCCTCGCCGCGTGAGGATATGGCTGCCGCCGAATTTGATCCGCCGGCAAGGCTCCAGCCGCGCTTCGGTACGTTGCGTGCCCTCGATGACCGCGGCAATGTGCGGGCGCTGGCCGATGTCGAACTTGAAATGATCAAGCTCGCCATCGACCACAACAACGGCCAGATGAGCGAAGTCGCCCGCCGGCTCGGCATTGGCCGCTCGACGCTTTATCGCAAGCTCAAGGAATACGGCATCGACCCGGAAACCGGGCGTATGGACCGGCTCGCCTCCTGACACGCAAGGCTGAGGCCAGCTTGCCATGCCAAACAGGGCCTGGTACGGGGCTCCGAGCTGGAATGTGGCGGGCTTGTGGACATGTCTGTTCACGCATTAAGGCCAGCGGTAACAGATCGTGTTCGGGCAAAACCTCGAAACATCATCTAAACCAGCGGTTTACCAAGAAACCCTGTACACAATTTTTGACGGGATATCGCCACGGTGTTACCGCATTTCGGCTTCAATAAGCGATGATTAACCATTAGGATTGATATTCGGATGTGACAATAACGCATCCGTTTGGGCAAATCCGGGGACAAACGGCAGCCTGCAGGGCCTTTTGATTTGAACAGAATCGAACGACACACAAACGGGCGGCACTACCATGTGAGCGTCTGGCCGACGTGGCTGGCTGCTCTGGTTATTGCCTTTGGTTTGGTTGCTGCCGCGGCGACCGGCGCCAGCGCCGAGACGCGTTCGCTGAAGCTTTATCACTTGCACACGCACGAGAAGGCCGAGATCGTCTACAAGCGCAATGGCCGCTACGACTCCGAGGGCCTCAGGAAAATCAACATCATCCTGCGTGATTGGCGCCGCAACGAGCCGACCAAGATGGATCCGCGTCTGCTGGATCTGGTCTGGGAAGCCTATCGTGAGAGTGGCGCCACCGACTATATCCAGGTCGTCTGCGGCTACCGTTCGCCGTCAACCAATTCCATGCTGCGCAGCCGCAGCAGGGGCGTCGCCGAGAAAAGCCAGCACATGCTGGGCAAGGCGATGGATTTCTACATTCCCGGCGTGCCGCTGAAGAAGCTGCGCAACATCGGCCTCAGGATGCAGGGCGGCGGCGTCGGCTACTACCCGACTTCAGGCTCGCCATTCGTCCATATGGACGTTGGCAACGTGCGCCATTGGCCCGGCATCAGCCGCCAGGAACTCGTCAGCCTGTTCCCCAATGGCAAGACCTTGCATGTACCGAGCGACGGCAGGCCGCTGCCCGGCTATGAGCAGGCGGTTGCTTCCTACAAGGCCCGCAAGGGTTCAGGCGCTCCTGCCATCGAGATGGCCAGCGCCGGCGGCACGACCAAGAGATCAGGCGGCCTGCTGGCTGCCTTCTTCGGCGGCGGCGGCGACGACGAAGCCGACGACAGTGCCGACGTCGTGACAGCCGCGCCCGCGCCCAAGCCTCGCGCTGTGAAGCCGGCCCTGGCTACCGCCAAGAGCAGCAACCTCCCGGGCATCGCCATCGTGGCGCCTGAGGATGCGCAGCGCGCCGAGATTCCGCAGGTTGCCGAAGAGCAAGCTCCGGAGCCGGAGAAGGATACGCCTGAAACGATCATCGCCGCGCTGCCGGCGCGCAGCATTCCGCTGCCCGATTTCGCGCCGCGCCCGAAGGTCGATGTCGGTGTCCAGCAGCCTGAGACCGTTCCGTTCGGCATGGCCGATGCGACGGCCACCACCGAACAGGCCGTGGCAACCGCGCAGGCGCCGGCCAGCGTTCCGTTCGGCATGGCCGATCCGGCTGCTGCCGCTGATCAGGCACGCGTTGCCGTCAACAACATACCATTGCCGACCTGGCGCCCGGATCGTTCGGTGCCAGCCGACCTTTCGACGCCGCCGAGCAAGGATGTGCTGCTGGCGCTGGCGGATACGGCCGACCATGGCAAGACAGCGACCGACGCGTTCTCGGTTCTGCCGAGCGCGCGCCCCGATACGGCAAAGCCGGACGAGGTCAAGGCCGTGCTTGACGAAGCCAATGCCGCCGCTCCGGCCGACGAATATCAGGTCGCCTCGCTGTCCGAGCCGCGCTCGGCCTTCAACGATCCGGCAGGCGTCGATACGGCATCGCCGCGTGGAGCGGTTGTTGCCCGGCCGGCCGGTTCCGACCCGGCGTCGGCGATTGGTGCCGGCGTGAAAACCACCCGCAAGGAATCGAGAGCGACGGCACGTGACCTGAAGCCTGGGCCCAAGGCCGTCGTGGTTGCCGCCGCGCCGCAGGCCGCACGCTGGGCGCTGAGCAGTGGCGAGAATGTCGCCACCGTTTCCAGCCCGACGACAGCGCCGCGCTATGCCTACAATCTGGTGCATACAGCGCCGAGCGAGGTCTATACGGCTGGCTTCCGGGCCGACAACCAGATGGCCGATGCCAACAAGTTCACCGGCAACGCCGTCAAGTTCCTGTCGGTTGCACGCTTCCAGACCAAGTAGTTTGCGACCAAGCATTCTGCAGAGCCGCGCCGGGCAACCCGCGCGGCTTTTTGCTGTCTGGGCTGGCATTGGCCTCTAACGTGCAGAGGTCGTTAGCCGGCGTCGTCGCGCGGAGCTGACATTCTCGTGATGACGGAACGGCCGGCCGTTTCAATGGTTTCCCTGGTGTTCATTCAACCCCTGGGAAAATCCATGAAAAATATTCTACTGGCTTCGGTCATCGCTTTCGCAACCGCCTCGGCGGCAATCGCTCCCACGCAGGCCGCCACGGTGGTCATCAAGACCAATGACCATATGCATATGATGAAGAAGCATTGCCGTACCAAGATCGTTACGCATTGGCGGCATCACCACAAGGTGGTCGAGACGGTCAGGGTCTGCAACTGATCCTGATCCGACGAGTTACAATCATGGCCCGGTCGGCGAAAGCCGGCCGGTTTTTGGTGGCCCGGTCCGCACTTTGGATCCGATACCCTACTTGGCGAGCTTGCGTGCTTCGCGCGCCAGGGCCTCGATTTCATCCCACTTGCCGGCTTTGACCAGATCGTCGGGCGCTACCCAGGAACCGCCGACGCAGATGACGTTGGGCAGGCTGAGGTAGTCCGCGGCATTCTTGGCCGAGATGCCGCCGGTCGGGCAGAATTTCACGTCGGCGAGCGGCGAGGCGAAAGCCCTCAGCGAGGGGATGCCACCGGACTGCTCGGCCGGGAAGAATTTCAGGAACCGCAATCCGGCTTCGCGCGCGGCCATGATCTCGCCGGGCGTGATGGCGCCAGGCAGCAACGGAACGTCACTGTCTTTCGCCGCGGCCAGAAGCTCGCGGGTGATGCCGGGGCTGACGATGAATTTCGAGCCGGCGGCCGCCGCCTCGTCGAACTGACGGGCGTCCAGAATGGTGCCGGCGCCGACAATGGCCTCTTCGACTTCGCCTGCCACGCGCCGGATTGCCTCCAGCGCATCGGCGGTCCGAAGCGTGATCTCGATAGCCGGCAGGCCGCCGCGTGCGAGTGCGCGCGCCAGTGGCACCGCATCGGCAAGGTTGGCGATCTTCAGCACCGGGATGACCGGCTGGCCATTGAGGAGCGACAGGAGCTTTTCGGTCTTGCTGGGCACTTCGTCTCTCCTTGAGCTGAATAATTCAACCGATTAGCAGAAGGGTGTTTTGCTGTCCACGAAACCAGCCGTGTCGCGATGTCACGCGCAGGCGGCCCGGCAGAGCTTGGCACGCTGCCTTGAATCGGCTTGCATGAGCGTTTAGTGGCTTGGGCGATGACATCGCCAACAACCCCTTTCCGCGTCGCGGCACTCTATCGCTTCGCCAGGCTCGACGCCTTCGAGGAATTGCGCCAGCCGCTCGCTGCCTTTTGTTGCGGGCGCGGTATCAAGGGCACGCTGCTCCTGGCGCATGAGGGCATCAACGGCACGGTCGCCGGCAACGAAGCCGATATCGCCGCTCTGATCGATCACCTCGAATCCATCGAAGGGCTCGCTGGCCTCGAGGTCAAATACAGCAGCGCCGCCGAGATGCCGTTCCACCGCATGAAGGTGCGGCTGAAGCGCGAGATCGTCACCATGGGCGTCGATAATATCGACCCGGCGAACAGCGCCGGCACTTATGTCGCGGCGGCCGACTGGAATGCGCTGATCTCCGAACCCAGCACGATCGTCATCGATACGCGCAATGCCTACGAGGTGTCGATCGGCACGTTCAAGGGCGCGGTCGACCCGGCCACGGCGAGCTTTCGCGAATTTCCGGCCTGGGTCGAGGCGCATCGCGCCGAACTCGAGGGCAAGAAGGTCGCCATGTTCTGCACCGGCGGCATCCGCTGCGAAAAGGCGACGG
>JBDSLV010000574.1:0-5035 GCA_039916205.1 Mesorhizobium sp.
CAACTCCGAAGCCGCTCATGCTTGACATGAGAATGCACCGACGCGTCGCATCAGTCCGATGTGGTCACAGGCTCGTTTGCCAATAAAAAGGTCGAACTGTGAGAGTCCGGCCAACTGTGAAGGTTGGAACCTCCAGTGGGGAACGAGCCGGAACGAATGGGAGGAGATATCCGACACGCTGCACATATGAGTCACACCGATGATGTTTGAATGCCGTAATTGTGGGCCACGACGGAGATGCTGCCCTCCGACGAGGATGACGACGTCGTGCAGCGGTGAGCCCACCTTACCCGGCTCTTTCGCCTCGGACCGGCATCTCATCCGCGAGATCATGCAGGGCAAGGCGCGGGCCAACGTAAGAGCCCGGGTCAGTGGCCTGTCGGTCATTTGGCACCTTCCTCCATTTTGATGTCTGTGCTGGCGGTGCACATGCGGACGAGGTCACCCAGATGCGCCCTCCATTCCGCAGTCTGATCGTTGTTGTTATAGAGCCGATCAAGCGAGGCCTCGCCCTCCAGCGTATCGAGCATGCAGCCACAATAGCTGGAGCAGAATTTGCTGCCGCGCGACTGTTCGCACGATAGCTGGCAGGCTTTCAGGAAGTTAACCTGTGGGGTTTCAACCTTGGCCGGCATCACTTGCGAAAACAGCCAGATACAGCCGATCAGCAGCGGCTGGTGGATCAGGTAGAAGGCGAGGCTGTGGCGGCTGATGAAGACCAGCGGGTTGGCCCAGCGGCCGGGTGCGAGGCTTGCCAGGCGCGCCCGTAAGCCGGAGGTGGAGGCAAACTTCGCGGTGGCGATCCCCAACAGCACCGCGCCGAACCACGGGAACAGCGGAACGTAGTCGTTGGAACGCGGATTGATGGCGGAAAGGCCGACCCACCATAGCCAGGGACGGTCGAAGGCCTCGAAGCGCAGATAGACGGGCGCCGCGATGACAAGCGCGGCAACGGCAAGCGTCAGCAGCGCCGGAAGGCGTAGGAAGGCGAGACCCAGCAGGCTTGCCAGCGCGATCTCATGCAGTATGCCAAAGAAGATGAAGCCGTCCGGCATGGCGATGCGGGTGACGACCGAGATGGCGATCGCGGCTCCGGCAACCATGGCGAAACGCTTCCAGAAGCCGCTCCAGCCAATTTGCTGGCCATGGGCGAGGTACAGGCTGACGCCGACCAGGAACAGGAAGGTCGAGGCGATGCAGCGCGCGTAGATCTTCCACCAGCCGAAGGCGGTCAGGCCCGGATCAGTGTAGCCGAAGAATTCCAGATCCCAGGTGAAATGGTAGCTCGCCATGGCGATGAACGCGATGCCGCGCAGGACGTCGATGGCGACGATTCGCTTCGATTGATCTCGAACGGATGCGGTCCGCTTAAGGATGCTCATGGTCTCGCGATCTGATTCAGCCCCGCAAGACGACTATCACGGGTGCGCCGGGTGAAAGAAGCTGGTCGCGCGGGCATCAGTAGCGGTTGCGCCGTTGCATCCTGCATCAGACCTTCCGTGTGTAAGCTTACATCACATTGAGGCCACTTTAGCTCAACACGATGTATCGCCGCCTCAGGCAGTCAACCGATCTAGCGGAGGAAACGAACCCCAATCAATGTCGACCGAACCCTTCAGCCTGCTTTGCTGAGACTGCCAGCAGAAGATTTACCGGTACGGCGATCCTGCTCGACCTCATAGTTGATCTTCTGGCCATCAACCAGCGTTGAGAGGCCCGCGCGTTCGACTGCGGAAATATGAACGAACACATCTTGACCGCCGTTGTCGGGCTGAATGAATCCAAAGCCCTTGGTGCTGTTGAACCACTTCACGGTGCCAGTAGCCATATGCGTATCCCTTGTAAGCCAGACCGGTTGTGTCGAGATTGAGATAGAGGCAGAAACGCGAAAAATTGCAAGCAAGGGATCCTGCAGCCAAGAACCACAGCAAAGGGGGGTGTCTCGATGGCCGCCAAGGTGTCCGCAGTTATCTTTCGCTACTGGACGACCCTTCCTTGGAAATCGAACGTCGATTTATTCGAGCGTATACGACGGGAGGCTGGCCTCATGCTGATCCTGCGCCTTTTCTGAATTCTCGACAATCTGTTTGGCAGCGCGATTTAGTGACCGCTCCAGAGCTGTACATGCTCCCGGGGCCGTGGCGCCGTGGGTCAACTTGCTAACCTGTCTAGCTGCCTCCAGGGCAATCGTTTTGTGGCCATCCTCATGGGCCTTCAGCTCCTGAAAGTAATTGTTCCAGGCCGTGCGCGTGGTTGGATCGGCGCGCGCATCGTCTACCCAGGTCGGAAGTAGAATTCTGAGCTTGAGTACGATTTCATCCGACGTGACCCGGCAGGAGTTTCCGGTCGCCGCAAACCTGAAATTCCAATCCCAGTGATCTGCGACCTCGCCTTCAATAATACCGTCTCCGTCCCTCTTGGCTACACGGTGCAGGTCGTCATGGATCGCTTGCCGGCTAAGGCCTCGCAATTGATAGGTCGAATAGGTGACGTCGAGTTTTACGTCAGATCGCGCCTCCCCTGCACTAAGCGTGAAGACGACGCCGCAGAGAACCGCAGCGTATCTGCTCATACTCGAGAACTGGCATATCATGTTGGCACTCCTTCAATCGCGGCGGTCTGCTCACAAGTAAACAGTTGGAATGTATTACGGCCGCTGCTGCAGCCGTGATAAGGGTTACGATCGCCGATTGACCGCATCGCAAGGGTTGTGAAGCCCTGCAGCACTGGCCATAGCCCCCATCCTGCACTGATTGAGCGAATTTGGAGCACCGATCAGGAAAGATGGATGGCGCTGTCGCAACGATGATGCGCAATGGGGGGCTTCCCGATCCCTGCATCCTTAGATCACTAGCACCGGGGCAAACCCGCCGCCGGGTGTCCGGAAATTGGTTGTCTGGCCCTGGTATAAGCGCGCGGCTGCGAGCAGGATCCGGCCATCATACGTATAAAGTCGCACGTCCATCTTGCGCGGCGTCGGCGCACCATCGATCTCGATCATACGCTGTCCGGGTGAGGCAAACGCCTGGGCCACATAGCCGCCACGGGCGATCTCGGCCCACACCCCTTTGGTCACCTTGTCGCCCCGGTAGACCGCCTTGCTGCCGTGCCCTGAGTGCGGCTTGAAGAACATCCCCTTACGGGATTGCCATGCGGCATCCGAATTGTCGGGCGTGACCAGCGTGGTCCGCGGGACGCCTGCAAGCCGCGAGCGCATCTCCGGAGAAAGGCCGAATGCTTCCAGCGCCGCCGGATCGGACAGCAGTGTCAGATTGCGCTTGCTCGAGAAGAGCGCATGGTTGTGCGGGTTGGGAGTGACGACCACGGCGCCTTCCTGATAAGCCGCTCTGAGCGCGGCATGCTCCGGGCGATCAAGTGTGAAATCCACCAGGCGGTTGTAAACAAGATCAATCTCCTGTCCGTCGAGCCGAAGCTTGCCGCCATCATATTTCAGCTCGCTCGCATCACCGGTTGTCGCCTCGAAGCCGTGCTTCAGCAACAACTGGCTGGCAAGCACGAATTCAGGATAGAGATACTGCTCCTCAGGCCGATCATCGACGATCGCGATCTTTCGCGGCGAACCGGCTCCGCACTGACGGCGCCATTCGCTCTCGAACATCGCAACGACACTGGCTTCGAAGCAGTCGTCCCTTGCGCCGATCAACGCCCGGTCGACTTCGGAGCAGCACGCCTTCTGTGCCTTGGCCAGCAAGGCATTGAGGAAAGCACCGCCCGCGTTGGTGTTGACCTCGATCAGCTTGGGACCGTCCTCGTCGAGGTGAAAATCGTAGCCCATCATAGCGCCGACGGGTCCGAAATCCCGTTGCGCGATTTCGGGAGCCCAGGACAGGACGGCATCGCGGTAACCTTGCAGACTGGCTGTCGCCTCGACGGCAACGACAATGCCTTGCATCTCATCGAGGGCGGACGCAGCGAGGAAGACTGGAACATTCGAAAACAGATGCGGCCGCGACGCAATGAAGGTTTCGCTGAATCCGAGGTCGCCGGCCTCACGGTTCAGCGCCGCCCAAAGTGCTGTCCGATCGAGCGTAATGCAGAAGCATTTGCGGTTAAGTCGTTCCGACAGGGACGTGTTGGCTTCCGCTGCGCCGGGGATCGTGAGCATGTCAGCGTCTCCTAGCCGATGGCAGCGTCAAGCGCGGTCTCGCCCTTATCGACGAGGACGACGCGAGCAATTGGCTGCCTACGGCTCTCTCCTCATCCGTGGGAATGACAAGCACGTCGACGCCGGAACCAGCGAGGCCGACGAACTCCTCGCCCTTGCGATTGAGCTCGTGGTCTATGCCAACGCCAAGCCAGCCGGCCGCGGCGCCAATCTTCTCCCGGATCGGTGGCGCGTTTTCGCCGATGCCTGCCGTGAACACCAGCGTGTCCAGACCTCCGAGAGCGGCGGCCAGCGATCCGATCTCGCGCCCGATGCGATAGACGAACAGGTCGATAGCCTCGGCGGCGAAAGGATCGTTCGAGCCGATCAGCGTTCGCATGTCACCGGACATTCCCGACACACCGAGCAGACCGGATTGGTCATACAGAAGCGTGACCAGTTCGTCGGCCGAGAGCTTCTTCTCCTGCAGGAGATGGAGAATGATCCCCGGGTCGAGCGCGCCGCAACGCGTGCTCATGACAAGGCCGTCGAGTGTCGAAAACCCCATCGTCGTGGCGACACTTGTTCCAGCGTTCATGGCGCACAGGCTGGCGCCGCTGCCGAGATGGGCAACGATCGCCCGGCCACCTGCGCCCGCGCCGTAGCGGGACCGCAGCCGCGAAGCGATATGGCTGTAGGACAGCCCGTGAAAACCATAGGACACGATTCCCGCCTCGGTCATCGCACGCGGCAGGCCATAAATCTTGGCGATACCAGGTCGGGCGCAATGGAATGCGATGTCAAAGCATCCGACCTGAAGCGCCTGCGGCAGCAGGCCGGCAGCCAGTGCGACAATCTCGAGATTGATCCGCTGATGGATCGGCGCCAGCGGCTCGAGCAGGCGCAGTGCCTCGATCGCGCGCGCGTCAA
>JBDSLV010000575.1:0-10838 GCA_039916205.1 Mesorhizobium sp.
TGACTTCGAGCGCCGGCTTCTTGAATTTCGGATGCGGATCGACTGGAATGCCGCGGCCGTTGTCGGTGACGGCAAGATAGCCGTCGGCGGAAAGCTCGACATCAATGAAGGTGGCATGGCCGGCGACTGCCTCGTCCATCGAGTTGTCGATGACTTCGGCGAACAGATGGTGCATCGCCTTGTCGTCGGTGCCGCCGATATACATGCCCGGCCGCCGCCGCACCGGCTCCAGTCCTTCCAGCACTTCGATGTCGGCGGCACTGTAGCCTTCGCTGCCATCCTTGGTTGGTGCCGGGCGCTTGACCGCCGCCTGCACCAACGGATCAGCCGGGCGCGCCGACGGCCGAACCGGCTGTGGCTGCTTGTCCATACTGCCGAAAAGATCGTTGTTGTCGTCCATGCCTGCCATAGGGTCCGATGCTGCGAATCACGTCGCGATACTGCCACGCTTTTCAGCGGCAAGCGACGGAGGTTCCTGTTCCGTTCGGGGATTTGCCCCCTCTTAACCCAAAACCATTCGATAACCAAGCCGGCGGAAATAGGCCGAAGGCCGCCCGTGAGCATTCCTGATTATTTAACAATGCCGCCTAGCGTGAGGCCAACAAAACAAGAAACTGCGGGCATCAGGGGTTTTCGGCGTGAGGGGCAAGGCCATAACGATGATCGGAATCGCCGCCGTTTTCGGCGCGATCTCGATTTTTGCCGCGGACTTCTGGGTCAAGAGCCAGGCCAAGGCCGATGCCGAGGAGAAAACGGCATCGATCCCGGTGCCTGAAACGCCCAAGGTCGAGTTCAAGACCATCGTCGTCGCGAATGCACCATTGCGCTACGGCATGGAGCTCGACCGCGCCACGCTCAGCCAAATCCCGTGGCCACAGGATTCCGTGCCGCAGGGCGCGTTCACCACGGTTGATGCGTTGCTTGCAGACGGCAGCCGCGTGGTGCTGTCGCCGATCGAGATCAACGAACCGGTTCTGCTTGCCAAATTGTCCGGTCCCAATGGCCGGGCTACGCTGTCCAACATGCTGTCGCCGGGAATGCGGGCGGTTACCATCCGCACCGATGAGATCGCCGGTGTCGGCGGCTTCGTTACGCCGGGTGACAGGGTCGATGTCGTGCTGACGCGCGATGCCGGCGAGATCCAGGAAGTGGCAAAGAATGCGCAAGGTGCGGCCGGATCAACCGTTACCTCTGAAATCGTCGTTTCCGACGCCAAGGTGCTGAGTGTCGGGCAGGGCGCCGACGAGCGCCAGACGACGCCGCAGATCGCCAATTCGGTGACCATCGAGGTGACCACCGAGGGCGCGCAGAAAGTGGCGCTCGCCCGCACCGTGGGCTCGCTGTCGCTGTCGCTTCGGTCAGCCAGCGAAGGCGGCGACGGCAAGAACGGCGTCACCACCATTTCATCGTTCGGCGGTTCGGTAGCCTCCAGCGTCCAGGCAGCGGCGGGTTCGCTGTTCAACGCCGTGACGAAGGAACCTGAGAAGCCGAAGTTCAAGACGATCATCGTAACGCGCGGCACGACGGCCGAGGAATACCAGGTTCCTTCGCGGGACCAGAAATAAAGACCGGTGGGGACCGGACGGGACGGGACAATGGTGATGCACAACACATATCGGATGGCAAAGAGGCTGCTGGCTTTGCGCGCCTTGACGATGGCGGCCGCGCTGGCGATGAGCGGCATGCTGGCGTTCGCGCCGTCGGCCAGGGCCGACAACGACATAGTCTATGTGTCGTCGACCAAGAATGCATCGATCAAGGTAGCCAAGGGCAAGCCGAAGACGATCATTACCAGTGCCGCCTTCTACCAGATCGTCATCGGCGATCCGGAGATTGCCAACGTCAACCCGCTGACCGACAAATCCTTCTACGTGCTGGGCAACAACCTTGGCACCACCGGCATCGCGCTGTTCGACGAGAAGAAGCAGCTTGTCGGCACCGTCGACATCGAAGTGACGCTCGACACCGACCAGTTGGCAAGCACCATCCGGGCCAGCGTGCCGGATGCCAACATCAAGGTGGGTTCCGCCAACGGCCGTGTCGTGCTGTCGGGCGAGGCCGATGACGCGGTCGCCGCCGACAAGGCAAACAAGATCGCCACGCGCTTCTCCGGCAATGAGGAAGTGATCAACTCGGTCAATATTTCTTCGTCACAGCAAGTTCAGCTCAACGTCCGTTTTGTCGAGATCAACCGTCAGGCAGGGCAGGCGCTCGGTGCGAAATACAGCGCCAACTTCGCCTACGGCCTTGGCGGCCGTGACGTTTCGCTGGATCCGGGCAACGTGCCGTCCGCCGGGAATGGCGAGATCATCGGCCGGCTGTTGTCGAATGGCGTCTCACTCGACATCGCCATCAAGGCGCTGGAGGACCACGGACTCGCCCGGCGGCTGGCCGAACCAAACCTGATTGCCCGTTCGGGCGAGACCGCGAGTTTCCTTGCCGGCGGCGAATTCCCGATCCCGGTTTCCGAGGACAACGGCAAGATCTCGGTCAGCTACAAGAAATATGGCGTCAGCCTCGATTTCAAGCCGACCGTGCTCAAGGACGGGTTGGTCAGCCTGGATATCGCTCCTGAGGTTTCGTCGATTGATGCCTCGGCCTCCTACAATATCGGCAACATTTCGGTTCCGGGCTTCATCGTGCGCCGTGCCAAGACGTCAGTCGATCTGAAGAACGGCCAGAGCTTCATGATTGCCGGACTGCTGCAGTCGCAAAACGACATCACCACGTCGCGGCTTCCGGGTCTCGGCAAGCTGCCGGTGCTCGGCCCGCTGTTTTCGTCGAAGTCCTACCAACGGCGTGAGACCGATCTGGTGATCATCGTCACCCCCTATCTAGTCAAGCCGGTCGACCCATCGAAGAAGCTCGCCGAGCCGACTGATGGGACGCAAGCGGCCAGCAATGTCGACTATTTCCTCAACAACACCGAGGAAGTGAAAGCGTCCGATGGCAATCGCGCGCTGGCCATGGCCGACGGCAGCGCCGCGCAACCGACCCCCATCACCACGGTCGGGCATTTCCTCGACCTGCCGAAGGACTGAAGCCATGCGTGTGATCCTGAGATCAAGCATCGCCGTGCTGTTGGCGGGCCTCGCCAGCGGCTGCACGACCGACGACTACGTGCGCACCGAAGGGGTGACGTCAGGCGCCGGCGAAGCGCAGGCCGCCAACACCGTGATGCAGATGGTCGATCCGTGGAAATACGGTGTCCAGAACACAAAGCTGCTGGTTCCGGCGCAACGGGCTGGCTCCACGACCGCCGCAGCCGACCAGGCCGCCGGTGCGAAGTCTTCACAGACAGCTACAACTAATTGATTTGGCTGGCGATTGACCTGACGGGCTGATAAAAAATGGCAAGCGGCATCAAAACCAAGAAAATCCTGCTCGTATCCACCGACAGGACCTTTCTGCAGGATACGCGGACGGCATTTTCCGCCTCGGAAATCATCCAGCTATCGACGGTTGAAAAAAGCGTCACCGAATTGCGAGGCGAGATCCAGGAGACCGATTTCGGCGCCATCATCGTCGATATGGACGCGGCTAAGCTTGAAGAAGTCGAGTCATTGCAACGCATCATGCGCCGACTGGAAGGCCGGGTTCCGGTGGTCGTGGTGACCCAGGAATTCAATGCAGCCGCGGTGCGCATCCTGGTTCAGCTTCAGGTGGCGGATTTCCTGGTCAAGCCGATCACCACCGCCGACCTCGTGCGCTCCGTCGTGCGTGCCTTGCAGGGACCGGGGCGCGAGGAGAACACCGAATCGCAGATCTATACGTTCATGCCGGCCGCCGGTGGCGTCGGCACCACGACACTGGCGCTGCAGACGGCTTTCCAGCTGCATCACTCGGTGACGCGGGGAGCGTCGACATGTGTGGTCGACCTCAATTTCCAGCAAGGCGCCTGCGCTGAATATCTCGACCTCGAACCGCGTTTCGACATCACCGAGATCGAAAACCAGCCCGAGCGCCTCGACCGGCAATTGCTCGATGTGATGCTGTCGAAGCACGCGAGCGGACTGTGCGTGCTGGCGGCGCCGACGCATCCTTCGGAAATGCGCTCGTTCAAGACCGACGTCGTGGTGCGCATGCTGGACCTTGTTTCGGCCTATTTCGACAATGTCGTCATCGACATGCCGCGCACCTGGTTTCCATGGACGGAGACGGTGCTGCTTGGCTCCAACAAGCTCTACATCGTCGCCGAAATGACGGTGCCGTGCCTGCGCCATACGCAGCGGCTGATCCAGGCGGTCTATGAGACCGCCGGCAAGGAAGTGAAGCCGAACGTCATCGTCAACCGCTTCGAGCAGAAGATGTTCGACAACGGCATCAAGCAGGCGGATGTCCAGGACATTCTGGGCGAGCATTTCGTCGGCGGCATCGCCAACAATTACCGGCTGGTGCGCGAGGCGGTCGACCGCGGCGTGCCCCTGCACGAGATCGATCCGAACGCCAATGTCATCAATGACCTGAAGAAGATCATCCTTCCGGAAGAAGCGGTCGCCACCCAGTTGAAATCGCGATCGCTGTTCAGCATCGGCAAGGGCCTGCTGAAGAGGAAGGCAGGATGACCAGCCGTTTCTCCACCCTGCAGAACCGTGATGCACGGCCACAGCGCTCCGCTGAAGCAACACCGGTCGCGCATCACGCCGTAATCATTCCGACGACCCGCAAGGCTTTGCCGGCAAAGGCGGAGGCCTCGCCGGCAAAAAGCGCCAACAAAGTGCTGGATGCCCGCGTGCGGATCCATCGCATGCTGCTAGAAGAGATCAATCTTGTCGCGCTGGAGCGCTTGCCCAAGGATGAAATGCGCCGGCAAGTGCATGATTTCGTGCAGGAAAAGACAAAGCAGGAGCGGATGGCGATCAACAACGCCGAGCTTGACGCCCTGGTTGACGACATTGTCGACGAGATGGTTGGCCTTGGCCCGTTGGAGCCGCTGCTGAAGGACCCTGATATCAACGATATTCTGATCAACGGGCATCAGAACTGCTTCGTCGAAAAAAGGGGCAAGCTGCAGCAGGTCAACATTCCGTTCAAGGACGAGGCGCATCTGTTGCGCATCGTCAACAAGATCGTCGCCGCGGTTGGCCGCCGGGTCGACGAATCCCAGCCGATGGTCGATGCGCGCATGCTGGATGGATCGCGCTTCAACGCCGCTATCCGTCCGGTCGCCGTCGACGGGCCGCTGGTCTCGATCCGCAAATTCTCCAAGAACAAGCTTGGGCTGCACAAGCTGGTCGAGTTCGGCGCCATCACGCAGAACATGGCCGAGGTGCTGGCGGCTGCAGTGCATGCCCGCAAGACGACGATCATTTCCGGCGGCACCGGTACCGGCAAGACGACAATGCTCAACGCGCTGTCGGCCTTCATTCCGGAAGACGAACGGCTGATCACCATCGAGGACGCGGCCGAACTCCAGCTGCAGCAACCACATGTCGCGCGCATGGAGACGCGGCCGGCCAACATCGAGGGCCATGGCGAACTGAAACAGCGTGATCTGGTCAAGAACGCGCTGCGCATGCGTCCCGACCGCATCATCCTCGGCGAGTGCCGCGGCGAGGAAGCCTTCGACATGCTGCAGGCGATGAACACCGGCCACGAAGGCTCGATGGCGACCATTCACGCCAACACCCCGCGCGACGCCATTTCGCGCCTTGAGCAGATGCTGGGCATGACCGGCATGCCGATGACGGTGCAATCCATCCGCAGCCAGATATCCAGTGCGATCGAACTTATCGTGCAACTGACGCGCCTGTCGGACGGCAAGCGCAAGGTGACAAGCGTGACCGAGGTCACCGGCATGGAAGGCGACGTCATCCAGATGCAGGAGATTTTCCGGTTCGTGCGCACCGGCATGGAAGCCGATGGCGCGATCCTTGGCTACTACGAGGCGACCGGCATCCGGCCGCGCTTTCTCGATGATCTGCGCGCCATGGGCATTGAATTTCCCGGCAGATATTTCGAACCCGGTCGGCCGCAGGAGTAACAGGGTGTTCAGCGGGCTCAGCGCGATCTACGTCGTCTATGCCGCGGCAGCGCTTACCGGCATCATGATCGCCGAGGCCTGTTATCTGCTTTACGCCGGCCGCAGCGACAAGCGCACCGCCATCAACCGGCGCATGAAACTTCAGGAAAGCAAGATCAGCCAGGAACAGGTGCTGATCCAACTGCGCAAGGAGCGCGGCCTCGATGCGGGTACGCCGCTGTTTTCATTCGACCGGTTTCGCGCCTTGCGCACGCAATCGGGCATGATCATGCCGCTGTCGAAGTTCCTGATGATTACATCCGGCGTGGCCATGGCCATCGCTCTGGCCGCCGTCTCGCGTGGTTTGCCGCTGTTGCTCGGGCTGCTGCTGTTTGTGATCGTTGCGCCGATCCTGCCGGTGATGACGATGCGCTTCAAACGCGGCCGGCGGCTGAAGCGGTTCGGCATGCAGTTGCCGGAGGCGCTCGAACTGATCACGCGTGGCCTGAAGGCGGGTCATCCGGTGCCGGTGGCGATCGCCATGGTGTCGCGCGAGATGCCAGACCCGATCGGCACCGAATTCGGTGTCATCGCCGATGAGGTGACCTATGGCTCCGATCTTGTTTCGGCGTTGAATTCGCTGTTCGAACGTGTTGGCCACGAGGATCTGCCACTGTTCGTCACCGCCGTGTCGATCCAGACCAGCTCCGGCGGTAACTTGCGCGAAATCCTCGATGGCCTGTCGTCGACCATCCGAGAGCGCGGCAAGCTGCGCCGGAAGGTGCGCGCCATTTCAACGGAAGGGCGGTTATCCGCCTATATCCTGACGGCGGTGCCTGCTTTGCTGTTCGCAGCCATCATGGCGCTGATGCCGCAATACTACGCCGACGTGTGGGGCGTGCCGAAGACATGGTACATGATCGGTGGCTCGGTCACCTGGCTGATGCTGGGCAACCTGATGATGTTCAAGATGTCGAATTTCAAGTTCTGACATGCAAAGCATTGTCGAATTCCTCGCCTCGCTTGCACCTACGTCGCTGGTGCCGGTCGCTGTCCTGCTGCTGGCCCTGGGTTCCGCTGCCGTGGCATGGCCATTGGTCGCGGCGAAAGGCGGGCGCAATGAACTCAAGCGCCGGCTCAAGCTGGATGATGTCCCGGTGACTGCCAGGCCCGAGCCGTCACAGAAAAAGAATACCGACATCGTGCGCGAGAAGGCGGTGAAGAGGGCGCAGGAGTTCTACGCCAAAAGCGATCCGGAAAATGTCGCCCGGCTGCGCCTGAAGCTTATCCAGGCGGGCTACATGGAGCCCCGCGCCGTCGGCATGTTCTTCCTCATTCGCTTCACCGCGATGATCGGCACGACGATCGGCGTCTTTGTACTCAACCGGTGGATGGCCAGTCCCGATGCGACGATGGCCAGCCGGTGGGCATTCGTCATCCTGTCGGGCGCTGCCGGCTATTTCGTGCCAGGCCTGGTGCTGGGCCAGAAGGTTCGGGAAAAGATGCGCGAGTACCGCAACGGCTTTCCCGATTTCATGGACCTGATGATCGTCTGCTCGGACGCCGGCATGAGCATGGAGGCGGGCATCGAGCGCGTTTCGAAGGAACTCGCCAAGACCTATCCGGCGCTCAGCCAGAATCTGCAGCTGGTGTCACTGGAACTGAGGGCCGGCCGCAGCCTCGATGATGCGCTGAAGGCGCTCGCCGATCGCCTCAGCCTTGACGAGGTTCGTTCCTTCGCCACGCTCCTGCAGCAATCGAAGGAGCTCGGCACCAGCCTGTCTGGGGCGCTGCGCGTCTTTTCCGACGAGATGCGCCACAAGCGCATGTCGCTGGCTGAAGAGAAGGCGCACGCCTTGCCGGCGAAGATGTCGGTACCGGTCGTGGTCTGTATCCTGCCGGTTGTGCTGATGATCGCTGTCATCCCGATTATCGTCAAAATGACGGGGCACTAGAGCAAGCGTTCAGCTCTGCCGCAAAAGCGACAACGCGCCGAAGGCGATACGATTTTCGTGTGTGCGAGGGAAAATGAGGGCGGCAAGGGCTTCGAGCCCGTGGCATTGTCACATCGCTGCGAGATTGTCGGGCAGCGGCATCGGGACATGCAAAGTCCGCAACGTACAAATTCGTGAGAAGCCGATGCGAATCCTGTTGTTCACCCTCTTGCTAGGCTTCACCGGCGTCAGCTTGTCGCCGGCCCCGGCCGCGCCAAGCGATTGCGGCGATTCCGCCGCCTTGGTGCAGCGGGCCTATCCCAAGGCCCACAAGAGCACCGACGGTGGATCATTCACACTCGAGCCCGGTATCCGCATCGACCTGACGCTCTCGGACAGCTATGCGCCATTCGGCCTGCTCTGCAAGATCTGGCCCGCCCATGACGATCTGCTGTTGGTTGCAGTGCCGCTGACCGACCGCGCCAAATCCAGCGACGACGGACATGTCGGCGATATCGAGCTGCTCATCGTCGACCGTAAAAGCCTGGACGTGCGCCAGCGTCTGCTCCAGCCCGGGCTGATGACCGATGATGCCATCGCCATCCGCAAGGTCGAATTCGATACTGGCCGCTATGGGCTGGCCCCCGGTGTCACCGCCTTTGGCCTGCGCATCGAAATGGCAAACCATTCACAGCCAAATCCGTTCAGCGAAACCGACCTGCGGCTCTATGCGATCGCCGGCGATGCCTTGCGTATCGTCCTCGACGGCCTCGTCGTGGCCGGGAATGGCGGCGAAGGCGATGCCAATTGTGCCGGATCTTTTCACAGCAGTCAGGCTAGCCTGACGATGAGCCCGACGAGACATCACGGCTATCACGACATCACCGTGGCCGAGCGGATGGATACCGACAAGCCGCTTCCCGACAAGAATGGCGAATGCCAGTCCCATCCCGGCAAGCCCGTAAAACGGACCTACCGGCTCCGCTATGACGGCAGCCACTATCTCGCTCCCGCTGCGCTCAAGGCCCTGGAGCCATGATTGCGTCGCGTGCAAGACACCGGTGGTTAACGGCTTGTGTTCCGGAAACCAAATCTTAGGTTCGTTTGCGCACCGAAGCTTAATTGCTCTCCTGTAGCTTGTGTCCTGAAGAACGACCCGGCAAATCGGGCGATGAGGCAGGGGCATGCGTCACACATCTTTCACGGCGGCCGCCGCGATGGCCGCTATACTTATGGTAAGCGGCTGTTCGACCAGCGCTATCGACAAGACCAAGACGACGGCCATCCAGCCGACGGCGAAGGCGATCGACAGCTCCGACCTGGCGCAAGGCAAGGCGCAATTTCGGGAGGCGAATTACGGTCTTGCCGAAAAGCATTTCCGCAAGGCCGTGGAGTTGAAGGCCGACAATGCCGAGGCATGGATGGGGCTCGCCGCATCCTATGACGAGCTTGGGCGTTTCGACTTCGCCGATCGTGCCTATGGCCAGCTTTTGAAGGTCGCCGGACGCAAGCCGCAGATCATCAACAACATGGGCTACTCTCAGCTGCTGCGCGGCAATCGCAAGAAGGCGAAGGCGCTGCTGCTGGAAGCGAAAGCGGGCATGACCGACCCGGCGGTGGTCAATGCCAATCTGGCGTTGCTGAACAAGGGCTGAGCTTCTCAAAGCCTCTGCCTTCTTCGATTTCGAGAAGGCAGCGACGTTTTGTAAACCTTGTCCCAAGGTCGCGATCAGAAGATCGGCCGAAAAGCATGGTTGAGGGTTGCCGCTGGCCTGGAATGCGGCTGTAACGGCGGCCTCAAGAGGTTGCGCCGCGTATGTTGGATTTCAGTTCGCTTCTGCTCGCGGCTGCACTGTCAGGCACCTGTCTCAGCATCACCATGTTCGCGATCTGGTTCACGGCGCCACGGGCCGGCTTTGTGCTGACGGTGGGATGCGGCATTCTTGTGCTGGTCGCGCATGTGGTCCTGTTCTGGCGCTATGCCAAGGCTCCCAGTCCCTGGCTCTGCCAATCCGTACTGATGCTTCTCAGCCTGGGGTTCCTGACGCTCTGCCTGTCGGCGATGCAATATCTCGGCATACGTCATTACAGGCGCGCCATCTTGCCGACGCTTGCGGCGATGGCTGTCTGTGCAACGGTAACCTTCTTCAGCTTCGACGCCATCGGCTTCATCATCACCTATGCCGCTGTCACTGTGCTGCTCTCGGCGATCGGGTTGATGTTCTGGATCAAGGGCGGCCACGACCGCCGCATCCTGCTTGTGGTCTCATTTCTGAGCGGCATCTGCGCGGTATCGTTTGGCCTGTGCGGGCTCGTTCTGCTGGTCAACGGGCAGTGGACGCTCGGCGTTGCGCCCAACAACTGGGCCGAAGCATTGAATTCCGTGGTGGCGGTCGCCTGCATGACCGGGCTTGGCGCATTGACGCTCTCTCTGCATCATCTGCAGGCGCAGATCGAGTTGCGGGCCGAGACAATGACGGACCCGCTGACCGGGCTGATGAACCGCCGGGCGTTGATGTCGCTCCATGGTGAGCGGAGCTTTGGCCCGTTCATGTCCGTGGCCATGTTCGACCTTGATCATTTCAAGAAGACCAACGATCTCTACGGCCATCCCGTCGGCGATCAGGTTCTGTGCCGCTTTGCTGCCGTGGTCAGGAAATATGCCCGGACCGGCGTCGATGCTTATCGGCTGGGCGGCGAGGAGTTCGCACTGGTGATGTCGCGGGTTACGGAAGACAGGGCTTACGACATCGCCAGCAAGATCAGCGTGGCTTTCGGCACCGAGATCGTGGCCACGCCGCGCGGTCCGTTGCGTAGCACGGTCAGCGGCGGCATCGGCTTTGGCCGTGTGGACGGCGCCCGTTTTGAAGATGTATTGGCGGAGGCCGACGCGGCGCTCTACGCGGCAAAGCGCGCCGGGCGAAATCGGGTCGTTGCCCGAA
>JBDSLV010000576.1:0-21125 GCA_039916205.1 Mesorhizobium sp.
CCGGCGAATTGGGATAGTCGGGGAGCCAGGGATTGGCGGAAGCATTGCGAGTATAGGGGACTTGCTTTTCAAAACCGGGCCGCATGCGCATTCCTCCTCGAAAGCGTGTTGGATGGACAGTAATGTAAAGCTGTAATTTAGTTTCCTCGGCAAATAATTGCCGAGATGCTTTCGTCTGTCAATCTCTGGTTTAGAATTTTCCGCGCGTGCAACCCGTGCAGCCTCGCTGGCAAGCAACGAATGCATAAAAACTTAATGATTTCGGGCAAAAGCGCCAAAACTGTTTCAGGGCAGCTTGGGCATGCCAGTCGACGGAAATATTAGGGAGTGCTTTTATTAATTGCCGCGCGCGGCGAGGATGGCGCGCAGCAGGCTTTCGAGCCGATGCGAATCATCAGGGCCAAGCGATGCCGTAAGGTCGTCGCAGAAGCGCTCGACGGCCGGAGCCCGGCTGCGCAGCATCTCATGGCCAAACGAGGTGATATGGATCAGCACACGGCGCTGGTCAGCGTTGTCCTGCCGGCGATGCACGAGGGCACGAAACACCATGCGGTCGATGGTCTTGGACAGTGCCGAGATCGCCATGAAGGCCTGATCGGAGAGCTCGCCCATCGACAACCCATCGCGTTCGGCGAGGATCGAAAGAATCCGCCACTGTTCCACCGGCAAGCCGCCATTGTCGGCCAGGATGCGGCTGAGATCCGTGTGAATCTCGCGATGCACCTGGGCGAGCAGATCGGGCAGCTGGCGGGTGGCTGGCGTTTCGGGCATGGTCCGTGTTTACGTTTTAGACATCATCCAGGTCGGCAACCTAGAGTTTTTTTGTTTCCTCGGCAATCATTCATATTGCGCTGCCATCGGAAGCACGTCATTCTCGCGTCGGGAACAGAAATGGCGCCACCCGCCGGGATGCGGACAGGAGCCTAAAAGACGGTGCCACAATGCATCGTCGCAAAGGAATCGGCGGGCATGAGCCAATTGCGGCGGCCGGGCGACCTCAGCATCAATTCACGGCGGCGCGACCGGGTCGACGTCGGCCTCTTCATTCCCGTCAGCGGTGCGGCGGGAATATGGGGTCCGTCCTGCCGCTCCTGCGCGGAGCTTGCCGCGGCCGAGATCAACGCGCGCGGCGGTCTGCAGAACCGCGAGATCGTGCTGCGCATTGTCGATGCTGGCCGCAGCGGCGAGGAAGTCGCCGACATCGCGCAGGAAATGCTCGAAAACGGCCAGATGGACGCGCTGGTCGGCATGCACACATCCGATGTGCGAACCGCGCTGGCGGAGCGGATCGGCGGGCGCGTGCCTTACGTCTACACCCCGCTCTATGAGGGCGGTGAGGTTGGCCGTGGCGTCTACTGCATCGGCGAGACTCCGGCGCGGCAATTGCTGCCTGGGCTCGACTGGCTGGCCGAGCGCTTCGACGCCCGCCGCTGGATGCTGATCGGCAACGACTATATCTGGCCGCGCACCACGCATCGCATCGTGCAGCGCCATTTCCAGCGCCGTGGCCAGCAGATTCTGGATGAGATCTACGTGCCGTTCGGCACCAAACGGTTCGAGCACATCATCGAGCGCGTCAAGGCGCTCAATCCCGACGGCCTGCTGCTGTCGGTCGTCGGCGAGGACGCCGTGCATTTCAACCGCGCCTTTGGCGCCTCGGGCCTGTCTTCTTCGATCGTGCGGTTCTCCTGCGCCATCGAGGAGAACATGCTGCTGGCCATCGGCGACGCCAACCTCGAACGGCTCTTTGTCGCCTCCGGCTATTTCGGCGCGCTCGACAATCGCGGCAATGATTCTTTCCGCGAGCGCTATCACAGCCGCTTCGGAGACGCCGGCCCGACACTCAACACCATCGGCCAGGGTCTCTACGAGGGCATGCGGTTCCTCGATACGCTGTCAAAAGTGTCCGATGGCGAGGGCTGGCGGCGCCCATCCCAGGCGCTCGGCGGCGAGGGCGTGCGCGGCGGCTTCTACGATCTGGCCCGCGAAAACTGTGCCACCACCTACCTTGCCGAGGCGCAAGGCTACGACTTCCGGATCCTGGCGAGCTTCGCTTAGAGCGCTCTGCGCCGCCACGCGATGTGTGGCGGATCGGGCCAACCCATCCCGTTTTCAACCCACGCGGCGTAACTGCCGTGGATCAGCCCGAAGCGCGCGCTGCGAGGCCGCGTCATCATGAAAATGCTTTCCTAAGAAAATAATTGTTTGACACGGAAAATAATTAGCGACTAGGTTCCCCCTGCCTCGGAAGGGAACCAAAGCCGTATGACGTTGCTCGTCAGCCTGATCGTCGTGGTCGTCGCCATCGTCATCGGCGTGGCGTTTCTGCAGCGCTACTACCGCAAGGCGACCCGCGAGAAGGCGCTGCTGCGCACTGGGCTTGGCGGGCAGAAGGTGGTGATGGATGGCGGTTTCATCGCCTTGCCGTTCCTGCACCGCGTCGAGGAAATCCCGATGCGCACCATGCGCGTCGAGATCAAGCGTGCCGGCGAAAAGTCGCTGATGACCGAGGATCGGTTGCGCGTCGACGTCGAAATGGCCTTCTACCTTCGCGTCGAACCGACCATCGACGGCGTTGCCACCGCCGCCCAGGCACTTGGTGCCCGCGCGTTGCGGCCCGACGAGATCGGCAACCTGTTCGAAGGCCGTTTCATCGACGCCGTGCAGGCGATCGTCGCGGCCTACACGATGGAAACCTTGCACGAACGCCGAGGTGCTTTCGTCAAGGCTGTGCGCGACGCGCTGGCGGAAAACCTCAAGCAGAATGGGTTGCATCTGGAATCGGTTTCGCTGATCCGTCTCGACCAGGCCGCCTTTGCCGCGCTCGACCAGAACAATGCTTTCAACGCCGTCGGCATGCGCCGGCTGGCCGAAATCATCACCGAAAACCGCAAGCGGCGCGCCGAGATCGAGGCCGAGGCAGACCTTGCCGTGCGCCAGACCGATCTGACCGCCGTCAAGCGCCGGCTCGACATCGAGCGCGAGCAGCAGGAAGCCGAGATCGCGCAAAGACTGACGCTCGACCGGTTGCGCGCCGACACCGATTCGCAGACGGAAACGGTGCGCCAGGGCGCGCAGCGCGCCGCCGAACAGGCCCGCATCGAACGCACCCGCGACCTGCGCCTGGCCGAGATCGACAGCGATCTGCAATTGCGGCAGTCGGAGGTCGAGGCCTTGCTCGCCGCCGAGACAGCCAAGATCGACAGCGAAATCACGCTGGCCCGCAAACGCATCGAGGAAGTCTCCGTTCAGGCCGAAGCAGAGCGCGGCCGCGTCGCCGTGGTCGAGGCGCAGGAAGGGCTGCAGGCAGAACGCGACCGGCTGGTTGCCGAGCGCGAAGGGTCCGCCGCGTTGATCCGCGCCAGGCATGCCACCGAAGCCTCTGGCGAACGGGCGCGCGGCGACGCCGCCTCGCTGGTCGAAAAAGCGCGTGGCGAAGCGGAAGCCGCCGAACTGCGTGCCGCCGGGCGCCGCCATGAAAGTGCCGCCGAAACAGAAGCACGGCGTGCCTTGTTCGCCGCCGAGAACCAGCAGAGCGAAGCGCTGATGCGCATGAAGCTCGATATGCACAAGATGGACCGGCTTCCCGACCTTGCCGAGCGCATGGCCAAGCCGCTCGAGAAAATCGACTCCATTCGTATCAACCACGTTTCCGGTCTCGGCCTGGGCGGGCGCGGGCCCGACGGCGCCGGCGGTTTGCAATCGCAAATCGGCGGCGCCGTCGATGGGATTCTCAGCCTCGCCCTGCAGCTTCCCGCCATGCAGAAGCTCGGCCAGTCGATCGGCCTCAATCTCGATCTCGATCAGGGGAACGGCGCTCCGGTGGAGGGCTCCACGCCTCCTCGCCGCCAGAAATCAAACAAGGGGGACCAGGCATCATGATCAATCGCAGACAGTTTCTCGCCACGACCGCCGCGACAGCCGGCGCACTGGCGCTGCCTTCCATCCGGGGTGCGCAGGCAAGCGAGCCGATCAAACTAGGCTCGATCCTCGATGTCTCGGGCATCTTCGACGCCTACGGCAAGCCGATGGACATGGCCGCCACCCTGGCGGTCGAGGAGTTGAACGCCGGCGGTGGCCTGCTTGGCCGCCAGATCGAGAAAGTCTCCTACGACACCCAGTCCGACATGGCGCTCTACACCCAGTTCGCCCAGCAGCTTGTCCGGTCGGACCAGGTGCATGTCGTGCATGGCGGCATTCTTTCGGCCTCGCGCGAAGCCATCCGGCCAACCTTGCGCAAGGCCAAGATTCCCTACTTCTACAACGTGCTCTACGAAGGCGGCGTTTGCGACCGCAACATCGTCTGCACCGGTATTACGCCGGCTCAGCAGATCGAGGTTCTGGTGCCGGCGGCGATCGAGAAGTTCGGCAAGAAGGTCTACGTGCTGGCGGCCGACTACAATTACGGCCAAATCACCGCCAAATGGATGAGCCACTATGTCAGCCAGAGCGGTGGATCGGTGCTGGCCACCGAGTTCTTCCCACTCGACGTTTCCGACTTCGGCGCGACCATCGCCAAGATCCAGGAAGCCAAGCCGGACCTCGTGCTGTCGGCGCTGGTCGGCGGCGCGCATCTGTCGTTCTACCGGCAATGGGCGGCGGCCGGCATGAAGGACCGCATTCCGCTGGCGTCCTCGACGCTCGGATCGGGCAACGAACATCTGGTGCTGACGCCGCAGGAGGGCAACGGCATCATGGTCGCCTACAGCTGGTCGCCCAGCATTGATGCTCCGGCCGCCAAGGCCTTTCTCGACAAGTGGAAGGCGCGCTTCGGCGATGTCGCGACGATCAACGAATTCGCGGTCAACAACTACCAGGGCATTCATCTGTGGGCCGAAGCCGTCAAGAAGGCCAACACGATCGACCATGATCCGGTCATCGAGGCCCTGGAAAGCGGGCTCTCAATCGATGGCCCGTCCGGCAAGGTCACCATCGATCCGCAGACACATCACGCAGTGCTCGACATGCAGCTCATGGAAATCCGCGACCAGTCCCTGGCCGTCATCAAGAGCTTCAGCCAGCGTCAGCCGATCGACACGCAGAAATTCTGCGATCTGAAGGCCAACCCGGACGACAACAAGCAATACGAAATCGATATCTGAGCGGCGTCACATGGATTTCGCCATCGTCGTTCTTGTCGAGATACTGCATTCGATCGCGGTGCTGGTGCTGATCAGCTCCGGCCTCGCGGTCATCTTCGGCATGATGCGCGTCATCAACCTGGCGCATGGCGAATTCCTGACGCTTGGCGGCTATGTCGCCATCCTCGGCCACCGCAACGGCCTGAACCTCTATTTCTGCATGCTGGTTCTGGCCCCCGTGGTGGTCGGCCTCTGGGGGCTGATCGTCGAGCGGCTGGTGGTGCGCTGGCTCTATGGCCGGCTCATCAACACGATGCTGGCGACCTGGGGACTGAGCCTTGCGATGACCGGCGCCTTCTCGATGATCTTCGGCAACACCATGACCGGCATTCCGAACCCGCTCGGCGGGCTGACGGTCGGCGACTACCAGATCAGCGGCTACAGCCTCTTCCTCATTGGCGCCGCTGCCGCGGTCATGGCGGTGATCACCATCGTCCTCAAAGCCACTCGAGCCGGGTTGATCGCGCGCGGCGCCATGCAGCGGCCCGACATGGCCCAGGCCTTCGGACTGAACATCTCGCATGTCTACATGACCACCTTTGCCGCCGGTGCCGCGCTCAGCGGGCTCGCCGGTGCGCTGCTGGCGCCACTTGTCGGCCTGAGCCCCGGCAGCGGCGCCAACTACATCGCCAAGGCTTTCATCACCGTCATTTCTGGTGGCGCCTCGGTGGTTACCGGGACCATCGTCAGTGCTGGTTTGTTTGGTTCCATTTCCCAGGTCTTCACTCTTGTCACAAGTTCGGTGGGCGGCGAGATAGCCCTACTCGTCGCCGCGGTGGTGCTGCTTCGGCTCATGCCGATCGGCATCACCGGCCGCTTTTTCAAAGGCTGGACCTGATGAATTCGCGTGTCCTCGTGACGGAGGTCGGCCAGGTCGTTGCCGGCACGGTGGTATGCGCGCTGGTGCTGCCATTCATCGTCGACGTGCATACGGCCACCTTGCTCACCGTCTATGCCATGCTGGCGCTCAGCCTCGGCTTCATCTGGGGGTTCGGCGGCATCCTGTGCTTCGGCCAGGCGGCGTTCTATGGCCTTGGCGCCTACACCTACGCGCTTGCCGCGATCAATTTCGACGGCGCCTGGGCGGCCTTCGGGCTTGCCATCCTGGTGCCGGCGGCGTTTGCCGGACTGCTCGGCGCGCTGATGTTCTATGGCCGGCTGAGCGATGTCTATCTCGCGGTCGTCACCCTGGTGGTAACGCTGATCCTGTTCAAATTCTTCAATTCGACCGCAGGGCCATCCTACCGTATCGGCGAGGCACGGCTGGGCGGCTTCAACGGCATTCCCGGCTTCCCAACCCTCACGGTACCCGGCAGTCCGGACACCTACATCTATGGCGCCGGATTGTTCTATTTCACCATCGCCCTGCTGGCTCTGGTCTACCTCGGTCTGCGCCTGACGCTGCTTTCGCCGTTCGGCCGCATCGTCGTCTCGCTGCGCGAGAACGAGGAGCGCACCGAACTGCTCGGCTATGACGTGCGCTTCTACAAATCCGCTGCCTTTGCAGTGAGCGGCGGCATTGCCGGGCTGGCCGGCTGCCTGTTCGCCAACTGGGCCGAGATCGTCACGCCCGGCCTTTTCAGCCTTGGCCAGTCGGCCGAGATCATCATCTGGGTGATCGTCGGCGGGCTCGGCACGCTGATCGGGCCGATGATTGGCGCGGCACTGCTTGGCTATCTCAAATTCGCGCTTGGCCATCAGTCGGTGGTCGACAATTCTTTTATCATGGGGGTGCTGCTCATCGTCGTCGTGCTTTTCCTGCAAGAGGGCCTGGTGCCGACCGTCACCCGGTTCGCAAAGCTCGGCCTGCGCCGCTCCTCTTCGAAGAATTCCCGCCGCCAAAGCCGGCGCAAGCGTATCGTTTCAGATGTCCGGTGATGTCGTCCTCGAAACCACCGGCCTGACGGTCCGCTTCGGCGGCGTCACCGCCGTCGATGGCGTCGACTTCGCTCTGCGCGAGCGCGAGTTGCGCTGTCTGATCGGACCCAACGGCGCTGGAAAAAGCACCTTCTTCAAATGCCTGACCGGCATGCTCACGCCAAGTGAAGGCGCAATCTACCTGCGCGACGAAGCCGTCGCTGGTCTTGCCCCGTTCCAGCTTGGGCAGCGCGGCGTCGGCATCAAGACGCAGGTTCCGAGCGTCATGAACGGACTTTCCGTGCATGAGAACGTCTGGCTTGCCGCGCGAAGGCGCAAAGGCGACGCAAACGCGGCGACCCTGTCAGCCCTGGAGGCAGTCGGCATCGCCGACCTGCGCCGCGAAACGGTCGGGCAATTGTCGCATGGCCAACGTCAATTGGTGGAGCTTGCCATCGTGCTGGCCGGCAAGCCGTGGCTGATCCTGCTTGACGAGCCGGCCGCCGGGCTTTCCGGCGAGGAGGTCGAGCGCATGGTCGGCATCCTGCGCGGCCTGGTCAAGCACGCGACGCTGATCGTCGTCGAGCACGACATGCATTTCATCCGCCAGATCGCCGAAACCGTCACCGTCTTCCATCAGGGCCGCATTATCGCCCAGGCGCCGGTCGAGGACGTGCTGGAGGATCCGCTGGTGCGCGACGTCTACCTCGGGAGGAGCCGGTGAGCGCGCGCCCCTTGCTGACGATCGACGGCCTGACCGGTGGCTATGGCGACATCCAGATCCTGCGCGGTGTTTCGCTGGCGCTTGGCGAAGGCGAAGCGGTCGGCGTGCTCGGCCACAACGGCATGGGCAAGTCGACGCTGCTGAAAACCGTGATGGGCTACCTGCCGGCAGGAGCCGGCCATGTCGGTTTTGACGGCGACGACATCACCCGCCTCGCACCGTTCGAGCGCGGACGGCTCGGCATCGGCTATGTGCCGCAGGGCAGGGGCATCTTTCCGCATCTGTCGGTGCGCGACAACATCCGGCTCGCCTGGAACCGCGACTGCGCCTCGGCGGATGCCGAGGAGGCGGTCACCAACGCGGTCGCTGATTTTCCGCGCCTCGAACGGCTGCTCGATCGCCCGGGCGGCGCCTTGTCTGGTGGCGAACAGCAGCTCCTGGCACTTGCCCGCTGTCTTGCCGCCGAGCCGCTGATCGTGCTGCTCGACGAGCCGACCGAAGGCATCCAGCCCTCGATCATCGAGGAGATGGGTGCAACCCTCAACCGCATGCGCAAGCAGACCGGCCTGACAATGCTGGTCGTCGAGCAGAATCTCGAGTTCCTGGTCGATGTCTGCGACCGGCTGGTCATCATGGAGCGCGGCTCTGTGCCGGACCCGGCTGGTCACGACGCCAGCAGCAGCGAGATCGAAAGCTTCATGGGCTTTGGCCGTGGCCGTGCGGTGTCGCCAAAATCCAGTTCGCCGGCATTGGGCGTCCAGTCTCCCCCGGCCCGGGCGCACGCAATCCACACCCACACAGGCCAGCCCCATACAGGCCAGGCCAAAGCCTCATCACCCGCCGCGACGGCGCCGCCCGCCCACAGGGAGAGCTACATGACCATCCGACGCCCCACCCTCGACCAGATGAAGAGCCTGGTGAGCGGCCTGCACATGCATCTCTCCGACGAGGAGCTCATTGCCTACATGCAGCTCATGGAGGGCAGCTTCCAGGCCTATGACCGCATCGACCAACTGCCTGACCATCTGCCCAAGGTGAAATACGCGCGCACGCCCGGCTACCGGCCGTCGGCGGCGGAAAACCCGATGAACGCCTGGTACTACAAATGCGATGTGCGCGGCGCCGCGTCCGGTCCGCTCGAAGGCCGCAAGATCGTGCTGAAGGACAATATCTGCCTTGCCGGCGTGCCGATGATGAATGGCGCCTCGACGCTGGAAGGTTATGTGCCCGACCTCGACGCGACCATCGTCACGCGCATCCTCGATGCCGGCGGCACCATCGTCGGCAAATCGCATTGCGAGTATTTCTGCCTGTCGGGCGGCAGCCACACCAACGCCACCGGACCAGTGCACAATCCCCACAAGATGGGCCACACGTCCGGCGGTTCGTCCTCGGGTTCCGGCGCGCTGGTCGGTGCCGGCGAGGTCGAAATGGCGATCGGCTGCGACCAGGGCGGCTCGATCCGTATGCCCGCCGCATTCTGCGGTGCCTACGGCATGAAGGCGACGCATGGGCTTGTCCCCTATTCCGGCATCATGCCGATCGAAATCACCATCGACCATGCCGGCCCGATCACCATGAATGTCGCCGACAACGCGCTGCTGCTCGAGGTTATCGCCGGAGCGGACGGGCTTGATCCGCGCCAGTACGCGCCGCGTGTCGACAAATACACCAGCGCGCTTGGACGTGGCGTGTCCGGCCTGCGCATCGGCATCCTGCGCGAAGGTTTCGGCTGGGCGGCCAGCGAAGCCGAGGTCGACCGCAAGGTGCGCGCCGCCGGCGACCAGCTGCGCAAGCTCGGCGCGCAGGTGGAAGAAACCTCCATCCCGATGCATCGCGACGGCCAGTCGATCTGGACGCCGATCGCGCTTGAAGGCCTCACCGACCTGATGATGCATGGCAACGGTTTCGGCACCAACTGGGAAGGCCTCTACGTCACCAGCCTGCTCGACGCCCATGCCAACTGGCGCGCCCGCGCCGATGATCTGTCGAAGACGCTGAAGATCTCGATGTTCGTCGGCGAGTACATGCAAACCCATTATCGCGGCCGTTTCTACGCCAAGGCGCAGAACCTGAGCCGGCTGCTGCGGGCCACCTATGACGCGGCTTTCAAGACCTATGACCTGCTGCTGATGCCGACGGTGCCGATGACGGCGCCGCCGTTGCCGCCGCCGGATGCGCCGCTGGCTCTGCATATCCAGCGCGCCTTCGAGATGATCCCGAACACATCGGCCTTCGACGCGTCCGGTCATCCGGCCATGAGCGTGCCGTGCGGCATGGTCGGTGGCCTGCCGGTCGGCATGATGTTGGTCGGGCGTTTTTACGAGGAGAGCACCATCTACCGCGCCGCCCATGCCTTCGAGCAGTCGGGCGACTGGCGCAAGATGTGACGAAGAGGGCGAAACCATGACCTCGACCATCCATGACCTGAAACAGCCGATCACCGTCTTGCGCAACCTGACCAATGGCGGCGACCGGCACGCGTCCATACCAGCCAGGAGCAAGCGCGCGCCCGCCGACGGCACGTCGCATGTCAGCGGCGACCGCGACATTCCGCTTTGGGAACTGACGATCCCGCAACTGCTCAAACAGACTGTTGCCCGTCATGGCCAGCGCGAAGCGGTGGTGTTTGGCCAGCAGAACATCCGCTGGACCTACCAGGATTTCGACCGCCGCGTTGACGAGTTCGCCGCCGGATTGCTCGCCGCCGGCATCGGCACGGGCGACCGGGTCGGCATCTGGTCGCCCAACCGCGCCGAATGGGTGGTGACGCAATTCGCCACGGCGCGCATCGGCGCGATCCAGGTCAACATCAACCCGGCTTACCGGGTTGCGGAACTCGAATACGCGCTGAACAAGGTTGGCTGCAAGGCGCTGGTGCTGGCGCGTGCGTTCAAGACCAGCGACTATCTCGGCATGCTACGGTCTCTTGCTCCGGAGCTGGACAGCGCACAGCCCGGGCATCTCACGGCGCAGCGGCTGCCGCATCTGCGCGTCGTCATCGGCATGGGTTATGGCTACATGCCGGGCCTGTTCCGCTTCGGCGATGTCCAGTCGATGGGCACGGCCAGCCATCGCCTGAAGCTCGATGCCATCACCGCCGGCCTTTCGCTGCAGGATCCGATCAACATCCAGTTTACCAGCGGCACCACCGGCACCCCGAAGGGCGCGACGCTGACCCATCGCAACATCGTCAACAACGCCCGCTTCGTGACCGGCACGATGCGGCTTGGCGAGCCCGACCGGCTGGCCATCCCGGTGCCGCTCTACCACTGCTTCGGCATGGTGATGGGCGTCATGGGCGCTGTCGCCCAGGGCGCCACCATGGTTTTCCCCGGCGAGGGGTTCGAGGCGGCAGGCGTGCTTGAAGCGATAGCCCGCGAGCGCTGCACGGCGCTTTATGGCGTGCCGACAATGTTCGTGGCCATGCTCGAACATGCCCGCTTCGCCGAGTTCGACCTTTCCAGCCTGCGCACCGGCGTCATGGCCGGGGCGCCGTGCCCGATCGAGGTGATGAAGCGCGTCGTCTCCGACATGAACATGAGCCAGGTGACCATCGCCTACGGCATGACCGAGACCAGCCCGGTTTCCTTCCAGAGCAATGTCGACGACCCGATTGACCGCCGCGTTTCGACCGTCGGCAGGGTCCATCCGCATGTCGAGGTCAAGCTGGTCGATGAAGCCGGCGCCACCGTGCCCATCGGCATCGCCGGTGAACTCTGCACGCGCGGCTATTCCGTCATGCGCGGCTACTGGGGTGAAGAAGAACTCACCAAACAGTCGGTCGATCCGGCCGGTTGGATGCACACCGGCGACCTAGCCACCATCGATGCCGAGGGCTTCTGCAACATCGTCGGCCGCGTCAAGGATATGCTGATCCGTGGCGGCGAGAACGTCTACCCGCGCGAGGTCGAGGAGTTTCTCTATCGCAACCCCAAGGTCGAGCAGGTGCAGGTGTTCGGCGTGCCGGATGAGAAATATGGCGAGGAGATCTGCGCCTGGATCGTGCTCAAGGCAGGCCAGACGGCGACCGAGGACGAAGTGCGTGCCTTCTGCCGCGACCAGATCGCGCATTACAAGGTGCCGCGCCATATTCGCTTCGTCGCCGAACTGCCGATGACGGTGACCGGCAAGGCGCAGAAATTCAAGATGCGCGAGACGATGATGGCCGAACTCGGAATATCCTAGGCATGCCGGCCTACACCCTGGCCGAACGCGAGGACGGCACCCGGTTCTGGATCAATCCAGACGATCTTTATGTGTCGCGCGGCATAGCGAGCGGCGACTGGGAGTGCCGCGAGACCGCCTTCGTGCGCGCCACGGTCAAACCGGGCATGACTGCCGTCGACATCGGCGCCAACCTTGGCTGGTATACCGTGCATCTGGCGCGTCTGGTCGGCGAGACCGGCACCGTCGTCGCGTTCGAGCCGCGCGAGGACATTCATTACCATCTGTGCCGGACGGTGGCTGCAAACAACCTGACCAATGTCACTGTTCATGCCTATGCGCTTGGCGCCGCCGAGGGCCGGCATCGGTTACGCTGGCAGGCAAGCGACGACAATCCGGGCAGCACGCATCTGTCACCATGCGGCTTTCTGGATGCACCTGAACCGGAAACCTTTCGCTACCAGGCAACCATCGTTCGGACACTTGACGCGGTCGTCCAATCGCCGGTCGATTTCATCAAGATCGACGTTGAAGGCGCCGAGAAACTCGTCTTCGACGGCGCCAGACGCATCCTGACGCAGGACAGGCCCATCATCCTGTCCGAACTGTCGCCACGGCTGCTGCTGCAAATCTCGGGCATCGGCATCGATGCCTATCTCTCATATCTGCGGGCGATGAATTACCGCGTTCACGAGATCGGCTGGGACGGTGAGATCAGCCGCGAATTGAGCGACTGGCCGTATGGCGCGCAACATGACCACATCAACGTCGCGCTGTTGCCCTTTGACGCAAAAGGCGGGTTTTCGACGTGATCTTGGCGGCGCGCGAATGACCATGCCGAACAACTGTCGGCAACTTCGCGCATACCGCCTGATTTCATCAATCCCGATACAGTCTATTTTCGCAATCTTAACTCCGGCGAGATTAGGAAAGGTGCTGAAAACGAGCTTCAACCCTGGTTTTGTCCAGGGTTCCGGCGGCACCAGGAGGACAAGGCCTTGACCGCTTCGACAAGAACGAATGACTGCGAAGTGGCCGTTATCGGCGCCGGGCCTTTCGGGCTGGGCGTTGCCTCGGGCCTGAGGGCAGCGGAAATCGACGTCCGGGCGTTTGGCAGCCCGATGGGCTTCTGGCGCGACAACATGCCAAGGGGCATGCGGCTGCGCTCACCTTGGCGGGCGACCTATATCGGCAACCCGGACGGTCCCTTGTCGCTTGATTCCTATGGCCAACAGGTGGCGCTGCGGGAACCGCTGATGCTGGAGAATTTCGTCGACTACGGATTGTGGGTTCAGGCCAAGGCGCTTCCCGATCTCGATACGCGCATGGTGCGCCGTGTCGAAAAGACGGGCGCCGGATTTCGCCTCGCCCTTGCCGACGGCGATGCCGTCCATGCGGGCCGCGTTGTCGTTGCCATGGGCCTGAAGAACCAGCAACTGGTGCCGGCCGTGTTCAACGGCCTGCCTCCCGAATTGGTCAGCCATACCAGCGATCATACCGGGTTCGAGGCCTATCGCGGCAAGCGTGTCGCCGTGATCGGGCGCGGGCAAAGCGCTTGCGAATCCGCTGTCCTGCTGAGAAAGGCCGGGGCGGACGTCGAACTTGTCTGCCGGGGCGACATTCACTGGCTGGGCGAGCCGTCCAAAAGCGGCGGCCAAAGCTTGCGTGGCACCATCTCGGGGCTGCTCGCGTCACCCTCGCGGGTCGGCCCGTTCCCGGTGTCCTGGATGATCGAGGCTCCCGGCCTCGTGCATGGGTTGCCAGTGGCGACGCGCGACTGGGTCAACACGAAGGGCCTCAAGGCCGGCGCAACAGCCTGGCTGCTGCCGGATTTCGAAGGCATCGTGGTCAATGCCAACCGTACGATTGTAGGCGCGGCCGCCAAGGGATCTGGCATCGAATTGAAATTCGACCAGGGTGCTTCCACTTTCGATCACGTCCTGCTGGCCACCGGCTATCGCATCGACATCGGCAAGCTTGGACTTTTCGAGCCTGAATTTCTTGAGACGATCACCCGCCACAACGGCATGCCGATCCTCTCGTCGGGGCTGGAATCGAGCATCCCTGGCCTGCATTTTGTCGGCGCCAGTTCCGTGGCGAGCTTTGGTCCGTTGATGCGGTTCACCGCCGGCACGCCCTATGCGGCGCAAAGCGTCACCCGCCTCATCCAGCGCGCAAGGAGCAGGACCGGGCAACGCGCGACGGTGAAACTGAGCCCAGCCTCGATGTCGGCCAAATCTCACTAGGCTTCACCGGCGGGTCTTGCGGTCCGCCCGGTCGCGCAACGACCAATGAAATGAAATGCAAGGGGCTTCGACCTTGCGAGCAACACGTGAGGACGGAGGCTTGGGGAGTTACGGAGGCTCGGGGAGTTCAGGTGCAGTGCTGCTGGGTGGCGCACACGGCTCGCTCGCGCTGGCGCGCAGCCTCGGCGCCCGGAAAGTGCCTGTCGCCTATATCACCAACGATTCCCCGCTGCCGGGCTGGTCGCGATGTGTCGGCACAACGATCCGCTGGCCGGGCCCGCGTGACGATCACGCGCTGGCCTTTCTGCTTGAGGCCGCGCAGACATACCAGTTGCAGGGATGGCTTCTTGTCCCGGCCTCCGACCCCGAGGTGCGTCTGGTTTCCGAAAATCTTGCCGCCCTGTCGTCCGTTTACAGAATAGTTCTGCCGGGCTGGGATGCGCTGCGATGGGCCTGTGACAAGCCGCTTCTCTACCAGCGGGCGGCGGACCTGGGGCTGGCCATCCCGAGGACCTATGACATCGCGCCGTCGCTCGACCAGGCCGCGACTTCAGGCATGGTTTTCCCCGTGGTTCTGAAGCCGCACATGGGCGGCGGCAACAGCCGCATTGCCAAGGCCAAGGTTGTCCGGGCCGATGACGCGGCGTCCTTCCTGTCCGCCTATCGCGACGCCGCCAGCCAGATCGGCGGCGAGAATGTCGTCGTGCAGGAACTCATTCCAGGCGGCGGCGAAAGCCAGTTCTCCTATGCCGCACTTTGGAGCGAAGGCAAGCCGGTCGCCGAGTTCACGGTGCGCCGCAGCAGGCAGTTTCCGGTCGACTTCGGCTACACCAGCACCTTCGTCGAGGTTGTCGACGAGCCTCGCGCCGTCATCGCTGCCCGCGCCTTGCTGGCGTCGATCGGCCACAGCGGACTGGTCGAGGTCGAGTTCAAGCACGATCGCCGCGACGGCACGCTGAAACTGCTCGACGTCAACCCTCGCCCGTGGTCCTGGTTCGGGCTTTGCGCGTCGGCCGGCGTCGATCTCGGCGCGATGCTGTGGGAGACGGTGAACGGCCGGGAGAGTTCGGCGTCCGCGCCGCGCCTCGGAACGGCGTGGATGTACCTTGCCCGCGACGCGATTTCATCGCTGCGGCTGATGCTGCGCGGCGGCCTTGGCCTCATGGCCTATCTCAGGTCTTTCGCGTCGGTCCGGGCCTGGGCGGCATTTGACGGGAACGATCCGCTGCCGGGCCTGATCGATCTGCCGCTGACCGCCTGGCGTGTGCTGACAAAACGGTTGCTGAAAAAGATCATTAGCCGGCACTGAGGTGCCTTGGGCATCCGCTACGCTAGGAAGGCCGGTATTCGAAAACCGCGTAGTCGATGGTCCGAACAGCATCGAGAAAATGCGGCATGGGCGGCGTGACGAGCTGCTCGAAAACGGCGGTGTCGCGGATCGCCGGCCGCGCCCAGTCGATGGCGCTGTGGCTCGAACTGCCATAGACGACAAAGCAGCGCCGCTGGTGCCGCGCCAGCGATGCCACCAGATTGCTCAGCACGACGTCGAACACATCCTTCGAGAACGGATTGTAGAAATAGACCAGCAGCGGTGTCTCAGGAAATTCATAGGCGGCGGCATCGGCCTCGACAACGCTGAGCGCACGGCATTTCTGCGCCGGGCTCCTGTAGCGCTCGATGTTGCGCTTTGCGATCGCGACAAGCTCCCGCGCGAACTCGACGCCAACGATCGACGCGAACGAATAATGCGAGGCAAGCAGCAGCGTGCGCGACTTGCCCGAGCCGATGTCGATGAAAGTATAGTCCGCGAGATCGACCGGCAGGTTCTTCATGATGAAGGCGAAGGATTTTGGCGAGGTGCAGACGCATTCATTGCCCTGGTCCCGGTGCGGGCCGACGACATCGAGCCCGTCGAGCCGTATCGACCCCGCCGTATCGACCCCATTGTCGCGATCCCATTTGCGGGCCAGCCGATCAGCGATGAGATAGCGGATGTTGCGCCCGACGAAACGGCTGCTTTCACCAATGCCGTACCGGCGGACAAGCCGAAACGGCTCAAGAATGCCGCGCTGCTGGATAAGACGAAGCGCCCGCCCGAAGCGGCCCGTTGAGCGGTCTTGCAGATCGGGGCGGGGCGTGTCGCGGTCCATTGCGGATCGGCTCCAGTCATACAGTCGGGATGGTGTGTCAGGATTCGTTCTGGCGATAGCACGGCGGTGCGACGGCAGATGGTCCTTGAAAGGGCTCCTGCCGGCAACGGCAAGCGTGAGATGCCATATATTGTCTAAATCTTTGTCTTAAATCTCATTCCAGTTTCGGTCGAATGAAGCGAATACCGGCAGGCCATATCGACCAGCTACTTCTGCTCCGATGACCAGGGGAAATTCACATATTGGTCGCGGCTGTCATAGCAGATGTTACCATACATCTTCAGATAGGCGTCTCGACGCATTGGGTCCGAATAAACGGAAGCGGGGTCAATCAGGTCTGCTTCATACTGGGCGAGATTGACGCTCGTCAGCGCGATCGGAAGAATGTCCATCGCTTGCGGGATGCTTTTGCCCTGGAGCCAGTCGGCCGCGAACTCGCCCATGGCGTAGCCGAAGACGGGCGAGGATAGAGAAATGCTCGCCTTGTACGGGCTGGTTGCTTTCCTGATCTCGGCGACCGCCTCCGCCTCGCCGTCAATTCCGCCGAGAAACTGGTCGGGCCGGTCCTTACCCGCCGCGCGCAATGCTTCGAGTGCGCCAAGCACCACGGCGTCGCCACCGAGCACCACGTCTACATCCGGGTTGGCAAGAAGGATGGTCTGCATGGTGGCAAACCCGCCTTGCTTGGTAACCGGCTTCGGAGCGATATCGGCGACGATCGTCACGCCAGGCATCGCATTCAGGCCATCGCGCATGGCCGCGAAACGGGGCGCCAGAAACTCCATTGTGTCCTGGGTCAACAGCACAACCTTGGCCTTCCCGCCAAGCCTGGTCTTGATATGGGCGATGGCTGCGTCCGTCAGCACCTTGCCTGTCCGATATTGCGGAGCATTGAGCAGCAACGTCGCCGGCGGAGGCACGATCGTACCAACGAATGCACCGGACCAGATTGCCTGCTGAAGCGAGGGACTGAGGGCAGCCGGGTCCGGAGAGGTGGCGACCATGGCGCCAGCCTTCCCGGCAACGAGGGACTGAACTTCGGATATCGCCTTCCCCACATCATTTTCAGCCAGGATTCTTCGGTATTCCAAGCCGCGATTCTTCGCGGCCAGGGACAGGCCATGATCGACACCTTGCAAAAAATCGCGATCGTTTTCCTGGACATACGCCAGGACTTTTTTGAGATCTGGCGGAGCGCTGCAAGAGCGGGCATTCGGATCGAAGGCGGCAAACACGGTCCGCTGCGTAATGCCTGGTGCGCCGCCTTGTGCATGCGCGACCGTGAGCCCGCCGACGCTGGCAATCATAAACACGGCCAGCGCTGAACCGACCCGCCGCCGGGGCATAATTCTATCTGGACCAGACACGTTTTATCCCCCCGACATCGATCACCTGGGGGTGACGATCATGACGTCAACCTTTGCTGTGATGTTGCAGTCAGTTTTTCACCTTGCAACCGCGCGGTCTACTATCCGCCGGTAGCACGCCGGGGTTTTGTCGAAAACACCAAATGAGCAGCGGTTCCGGGCGCGAGATTTCTATACTCTATCTTGGCGCCCAGGCTGACGCACATGGCATTGATGATCCGGCTGCCGACCCCGGTTCCCTTCGCCGGCGCACCCTCGGCTCGTCCGACGCCGTCATCCTCGACCACCAGCTCCGCTTGCTCGTCCGTCAGCCTGGCGAGCCGGACGCGGATTTCTCCGACACCATCCGGATAGGCATACTTGAAGGCGTTTGTGACGAGTTCGGTAACCACCACGCCAAGGTTGATGCTCGTATCCGTCTCCAGCTCGATCGGATCGACCTCATAGGACAGGCTCACGCCATGGACCTGGCTGCGCAGCGAGGTTCTCAGGTGATCAAGCAGTCCGGTTAGGTATTCATCGAGGGCGACGGAGCGGACATCGGACGAACCATACAGTCGCCGGTGCACCAGCGAGATCGCGAAGATGCGGTCTTGCGTCTCGGCGAGCGCATCCTTGGAGGCACGATCCGCGACGGCTTTCGACTGGAGGTTCACCAGCGACGAGACAAGAGCCAGGCTGTTTGCAACCCTGTGGTTGACTTCCGACAGCAGCACTTCAGCCCGGTCGCGCGCCTTTGCCAGATCCTGCGTGCGCGTGGCAACGCGCTGTTCCAGCGCACTGTTGAGTTCGTTGACCTCGTCGCGCGTCTCGCGAAGTTCCCTTGTGTAGCGGGCGGCGCCATAGGCCGCGCCGGCAACCACGGCGACGATAACCAGCCCGCCGATCGCGGAGACAAGCCGCAGCCATCCGCTGTTGGCACGTTGCTCGGCAACGCCGGATGTCAGCCGGTCATCCGCTCGCCCGATGATCCCCGAGAAGAACACGTTGGCTTCGTCGGTGAGGGCCTTGCCCCTGTTGGTGCGGAACATCGCCAAGATCTCAGCGTCGCGTTGGTCGCGCTTGAGGGCTATCGTCTGGTCGAGCTCATCGAACTTCGTGGCAATGATCGCCGACAGCCTCTGCAATGTGGATTCGGAATTGGGGTAGGCCGTCAGCAAGGTTTGCAGCGCCTGCATATGGCGTTGCGCCTGGGCCTTCGCCGTTTGGTAAGGGCCGAGGTAGATCTCGTTGCCGGTAATGACGAAGCCGCGCTCACTCGCCTCCGCCGTCTGCATCGCATTTCTCAACTCGACAGCCGCCACCCGGGTGTCACGGGCCGCGATCGCGTCATCGAAATAGGATTGCGCTCGCTGGCCCAGCCAGAAATTCGTGGCCACGATAGCCATCAGGGCCAAGAACCCGATCAGGAGTGACGCGGATGTGAATCGGACGAGGTTACGGCTGGATACAGGCATCGGCGCATTCCTGCCCGATTTTCAGCGCCCGCGCCATCATCTCGTAAAGTGATGTGTGAAAGCCGAACGGCTTTGATGGTCCGAAGGTACTGGCGCACCCGACAGGATTCGAACCTGTGACCTCTGCCTTCGGAGGGCGATGCGCAGGCCCTTCGCGGATAAACAGGATATCCTGAAAGCCTTGTATCTCGCCCACTTGCCGTTATGCTTATCACAGTCATCTCTCCAATCTATGTGGGACGTTCTGTGGGACGGCGAATTTCTGACATCGATAGTCCGTCCAAGCGCGGACGTCTAGCGCCGCGAAAGAATCCCTACTGGCAAGGCATCAGCGGCGGTCGCGGCGGCGTCAGCCTGGGATATCGAAAGCCCGCCCAAGGTTCTGGCGTCTGGATCGCCAAGGTCGTTGCCGAGGGTCATCGCGTCGAGGAAAAGCTCGGCGCCGCTGACGATGACGGAGCACCGGCGGCTGGCGCCCTGACATACCGATCTGCGGTCACCGCGGCTCTGGATTGGAGCAAACGGCAATATGAGGCCGGCCAGGCAGCGGCTGCCGGCTCAACCGCCCCGACGGTTCGAACCGCCGTCGCGGGATATGTGGTCGAGCGGAAAAAACGATCGGCACGCGAGGGCGGCAACGCTGAAGGGCGCCTGACGCGCCATGTCCTGGCCGACAAAGAATTCGCCGGGCTGCCTCTGGCGAAACTGCGCGCAAGCGATATCGAAAACTGGCGAGGAAGATTGCCCCTCAAGGGAGTTGTCGAAATCGCCGAGGACGGCCCGGAGCTTATCGCGCCAGCAACCGTCAACAGGCTGATGAACGATCTGCGGGCTGCCTTGAACGGCGCCGCCGAACGCCACCGGCGCGAACTCCCCGCCTATCTAACGGCTGAGATCAAGGTTGGCACGCGCGCCATGAGCGTCACCGGCGATGCTCGTAAACAGCTACTCTCAGACCAGCAGATTCGATCAACCATCGCCGCGGCATGTGAAGTCGACGAGGATTTCGGCCGCCTGGTACTGGTAGCCGCCGTCACCGGCGCGCGTCACTCCCAGTTCTGCAGGCTTCGCGTCGGCGACGTCCAGAGCAGCCAACTTCGATTGATGATGCCAGGATCCGCCAAAGGACGCACCGCGAAAGCGCGGCCGCGAGTTGCGATTCCAATCACGGCGGAAACGTTGGAGAGGCTTCGGCCGGTGATGGCCGATCGCGGCACCGACGAGCCCCTGCTCGAGCGATGGGCATATCGCAGCGTCGGCCCGGTGAAATGGGAGAGGGATTATCGACGCGCCTGGGGACCGGCTTATGAGGTCGATAAGCCTTGGACGGCGACCATTACGAAAGCCGATATACCAACTGACACGATAATGTATGCATTCCGTCACTCGTCGATCGTGCGCGGACTAAAAGCGGGGCTGCCAGTCCGCCTGGTCGCGGCCTTGCACGACACCAGCAGCGAGATGATCGAGCGGCATTATTCGGCTTTCATCGTAGATGCGACCGAGGAGCTTTCCCGTCGTGCGGCACTCGCAATATAATTGCGACATACACAATAATAGGCAGGGCTAGGCGGGGTCGCCGCTTCCATCAATGACGACCTATACAGTAATGTTAGCCATCGTCGTTGACAACGCAGCGAGATCGTTTAGATTGTCATTTGCGTTGCATCGGTTTTTGAACCTGATGAACTGGCTGGCCTGGAGTGGCGCGACGCACTTTCCGAAATTGAGCGCGACGAATCCGTTCTGAAAATTGAGCGTGTGTCGCTTCGTTGAAAGGCAGTCAGATGACGGTCAAAACCGTGGCGCCCGCACGCGCCGATCGAAAGAAGTCGCCGAAGGCAGAAATCCACTGGCGCCAGCGGCCATTCCTTCCGCTGATCACGGCAGCGGAATTGCTCGGTCTTTCGCCGTCTTCGCTCTACCGGATGGAATCGGAAGGTAAGCTGACCTTCAACAAGCTCGGCGGCCGTACTCTAGTGGCCGTCGCCAGCGTGATAAAGCTGATTGACACCG
>JBDSLV010000577.1:0-2880 GCA_039916205.1 Mesorhizobium sp.
TGCCGGAAGCGATCGACAACACGGTCGAGATCGCGTTGCGCTGTTCCTATTATCCCAGGAATCGCAACCCCATCCTGCCGCGCTTTACCGGTGGCGATGTCGCCGACAATGATGCGGCCGTTCAGGCGGAAGCCGATGAACTTGCCCGCCAGGCACATGAAGGGCTGGATGCGCGGCTGGCAGCACATGGGCCGACCGCCGGTTATACGGTCGAGCAATACCGCGAGCGGCTGAATTTCGAACTCGGCATCATCACCAAGATGAAGTTTCCGGGCTACTTCCTGATCGTGGCCGACTTCATCAAATGGGCCAAGGCACAAGGCATTCCAGTCGGGCCGGGCCGTGGTTCGGGCGCTGGCTCGCTGGTCGCCTATTCGACGACCATCACCGACATCGATCCGCTGCGCTTCTCGCTGCTGTTCGAACGATTCCTCAACCCCGACCGCGTGTCGATGCCCGACTTCGACATCGACTTCTGCCAGGACCGCCGCGAGGAGGTGATCCGCTACGTCCAGCAGAAATACGGCCGCGACCAGGTCGGACAGATCATCACCTTCGGTACGCTGCAGGCTCGCGCCGTGCTGCGCGACGTCGGCCGCGTCCTGCAGATGCCTTACGGTCAAGTCGACAAGCTTTCGAAGATGGTGCCGCAAAATCCGGCCAATCCGGTCAAGCTTGCCGACGCCATCGCCAACGAGCCGCGCTTTGCCGAGGAGGCTGAAAAGGAGCCGATCGTCCAGACGCTGCTCGACATGGCGCAGAAGCTGGAAGGGCTTTACCGCCACGCCTCGACGCACGCCGCCGGCATTGTCATCGGCGATCGGCCCCTGTCGGAACTGGTGCCGATGTATCGCGACCCGCGTTCGGACATGCCGGTTACCCAGTTCAACATGAAATATGTCGAGCAGGCCGGGCTGGTGAAGTTCGACTTTCTCGGACTGAAGACGCTGACCGTGCTGGAAAAGGCGGTGAAGCTGATCCGCCGTCGCGGCATCGAGATCGATCTGGCCAACATTCCGCTGGATGATCCCCAAACCTACGCCATGCTGTCGCGCGGCGAAGTGGTCGGCGTGTTCCAGGTGGAAAGTGCCGGTATGCGCAAGGCGCTGATCGGCATGCGGCCCGACTGTATCGAGGACATCATCGCGCTGGTCGCGCTCTACCGGCCAGGCCCGATGGAGAATATCCCGACCTACAACGCCAGAAAGCATGGCGAGGAGGAGATGGCCTCGATCCATCCCAAGATCGATCATCTGGTGAAGGAGACGCAAGGCGTCATCGTCTACCAGGAACAGGTCATGCAGATCGCGCAGGAACTGTCCGGCTACTCGCTCGGCGAAGCCGATCTGCTGCGCCGCGCCATGGGCAAGAAGATCCGCGCCGAGATGGACAAGCAGCGCGAGCGCTTCGTCACGGGTGCGGTCGAGCGCGGTGTCGGCAAGCCGCAAGCCGATTTCATTTTCGATCTGCTGGCAAAGTTCGCCGACTATGGTTTCAACAAATCGCACGCCGCGGCCTATGCCGTCGTGTCCTACCAGACCGCGTATCTCAAAGCGCATTATCCAGTCGAGTTCCTGGCCGCGTCGATGACACTCGACATGGGCAACACCGACAAGCTCGCCGATTTCCGCCAGGATGCGATACGCCTCGGCATCGAGGTGGTGGCGCCGTCGGTGATGTCTAGCTTTCGTCCCTTTGAAGTCGGCGAGAACCGCATCTTCTATTCGCTGGCCGCGCTCAAGGGCGTTGGCGATGCGGCGGTCGAGCACATCGTTGCCAAGCGCGGTGAGAAGCCGTTCAAGAACCTTGCCGATTTCTGCGAGCGGGTCGACCCGAAGGTTGTCGGCAAGCGCGTCTTCGAAAGCCTTATCATGGCTGGCGCGCTCGATTGCTTCGGTCACGACCGGGCAACGATGGTGGCGGGTGTAGAGCGCATGATGGGGCTGGCATCGCTGGCGCAGCAAAACGCGGTCTCCGGCCAGCATGACATCTTTGGCGCTTCGCTCGGCGCGCAGTCTCAGGCGCTCAACCTGCCTGTGACCGAGCCGTGGCTTGCCGCCGATCGGCTGCACCGCGAGTTCCAGGTGGTCGGCTTCTATCTCTCCGCCCATCCTCTCGACGAGTACAAGGTAGCGCTGCAAAAGATGCGGGTGCAGAACTGGGGCGAGTTTTCGGCCGCCGTCAAACGAGGCGCCGCCGCTGGACGGCTCGCCGGCACCGTCACCACCAAGCAGGAGCGCAAGACGCGCACCGGCAACAAGATGGGCGTCGTGCAGTTTTCCGACACGTCGGGCCAATATGAGGCCGTGCTGTTTTCAGAAGCGCTGGCGCAATATCGCGATCTGCTTGAGCCCGGCCGGTCAGTGGTGATCACCGTTGCCGCCGAGGACAGGCCGGAAGGCGTCAATCTGCGCATCTCCACCGTGCAGTCGCTGGAAGATGAGGCGAGCCGGGTGCAGAAGGCGCTGCGCATTTTCGTGCGCAACGCCGGCCCCATCAACATGCTGGCCGGCCAACTCGCCGTCAAAGGCGAGGGGCAAGTGAGCTTCGTGCTGATCAAGGATGATGGCGAAGGCGAGGTCGAGATCGAATTGCCTCACCGCTATCGCATCTCGCCGCAGATTGCGTCAGCGATGCGCGCGGTGCCCGGCGTGGTTGAGGTGGAACTCGTCTAGGAAGGTGACGCCGGCCTGTTCTTGGGCGACCGCTTGATTTCGCCGCTGAGGCGGCCATCAACCGTCATTGAAAGAGACAACCACCCCTCTCCATTTCATACATATGGCGCACAAGGGACTTGCTTCAAGACCCGACCCCTGCCGTAGAACTCCCGGCCTCACCGGCAACAGGGAGTGGCCAAATGCATTCAGTGGTAATCGTAGG
>JBDSLV010000578.1:0-8055 GCA_039916205.1 Mesorhizobium sp.
GCTCCGAGTTCACGCAGTTTGGAACTGAACGGTGAGATTTGGGCGCGAAGCAGTCGTTCGATTGCAAATAGCGTCCAGAGAAAGCCTGTGACAGCCATTTTAATCCACACTATTATGTGGGGCGAAAAGTGGGCCAACTACTGTTGCCAAAAAATTTATGAGCAATTTCAGATGTTGCTGAGGCAACTGGCGGAGAGAGCGGGATTCGAACCGACCTAAAGGAGGGGTATAGCGTAGACGTAGTTCTCATCATCACCCGGCGCGGCGCGCCATCCTTCCACAAACCGCTGATCGCCGTTTTCGCTTCCGATTGTGAAAACATCGAGATCGGCAACGACAGCTGGGCAAAAGCCGCAGTGACTACTGCAGTTGGCGCATCTCCGCATTGGCCTGATCCAGCCAAAAGCGCATGTCCATCTCACGGTACATGGTGGTCGCGGCGGTGAGTTGGTCGCGGGCCTGATCCCACTGGCTTCCACGCAGAAACAGCTTCCCGAGGCCATGATGGCAACGCGCGGCAAGCGGGCTCATTTCGAGTTCGACAGCGAGCGCGAGCGCTTCGCGGTAGCGGCCTTCGGCATGTTCCAGAGTGTCCTCGCGCACGGAAATTTCGCCAAGAAGGCGGAGCGCGCCCGCCTCTCCGTTGCGTTGACCAGTGTCGCGCGCCAAAGCCAGGGCGCGCCCGGCAAATTCGAGAGCCTCCGCCGGTCGGCCGGCGAGCAGGTATGCCTCGCCCAGGGGAACCAGGAAGAGCGCTTCGGCGAACCGATGCCTCATCTGTTCGAATACGCTCAGTGCCCGCTCCAGCAGCGGAAGGCCTTCAGCGGTACGCCCCAGCAGCGCATAGACATGGCCCAAGCTGCCCGAGGCGCCCGCCGCGAGCGAGGGCAGGTTCCACTCGCGAGCCACCGTGAGCCCGCGCTCCGACAGGCCGGCGGCGTGGCCTAGTTCTCCCTTGGTGGCGAGGAGATCGGCGAGGCACCAACAGGCGATGGCAAGGCTGTAGGGATGGTCGGCCGCCTGTGCGAGGCGGATACCTTCCTCGCCATGAACAATGCCGCTTTTGAACCTACCCTGGGCACCATGGATGCCAGTCAAAAACCCATGGGCGCTTGCCGCGGGAAGCCCGGCAAAGGAAAACTGTTCAAGGCTCAGTTCACCGTCCAGCAGATCGAGTACGTTCAAAAAGTGCTGCTCGGCCACCGGATAATCCATCGTCGAGAAGCGGGCTGTTCCGAGAAAGAGGGCGGCCGCCACCCGGAACGAAACGTCCGCGAGAGATCCGGCAAGAAGCTTTGCCTCCTCGCCGAACGCGATCGCGCCCCTTGGATTCCCGTTGAGGCCGAGGATTTGGCACATATGGATGGAAAACTGGCAGAGCCGCCGTTTGTCGCCGAGCTTCCTGGCCAGGCCTTCGACTTGGCGAAGATGGCCGAGGATGCGCTCGAATGCTCCGAGTGGAATGAGCGCGGTCTTCAGGTCGAAGCGAAGATCGATCGCCTGCTCCAGCGTCTCCCGGGTTTCGGGAAGCGTCTCGACAGCATGGAGCGCTTGCTCGAAAAACCTGGCCGCCTCCTGGTTGGCCCAGCGCGCATGCGCAAGGCGGCCCGCCTTGACCCAATAGCCGATCGCCTCGCTGGCAAGCCTGGCCTGCGTATAGTGGTGTGCCACGATCTCGGGCTGGTTGTCGGCCAGCGCCGGAAACTGCTCGACCAGCACCTTGGCGATATCCGCATGCAACTGCCGCCGCCGGCCCTTGAGCAGCGTGGCATAGGCGGCATCCTGCACCAGCGCGTGCTTGAATGCGTAGATCGTGGCCGGAGGCGTTCCACGGCGCGAGATGAGGCCGGACTCCGCCAGACGTGCGAGAGCCCCGTCGAGGTCCATCGGGTTCAAGGCCGATACCGAGGCGATCAGCTCATGCGAGAACTCCCGTCCGATCACCGCACCGATCATGGCCACGTCCCTGGCCGGGCCAAGCCGGTCGAGGCGCGCCACCAGCGAGTCCTGCAGCGTCGTGGGAACGGCACGGATTGGCCCATCGAGGACGTAGCCGTCGACCGTCTCACGCCACAGCTTGCCTTCGAGCAGAGTGCGCGTCAGTTCCTCGATGAACAGGGGCACGCCGTCGGCGCGTTCAAGAATCTGCCCGACAACGTCGTCCGGAAGCGGCTTGTGCTGAGTGATGCCGCCGATGATGCCGGCGCTATCGCGTTGGCCAAGACGGTTCAAAGGCAGCGTCGTCACATGTAGCTGGCCAACCCACATTGGCTGGAAGTCGGGGCGGAATGTAACGATCAGCAGGACCGGCAAGTCAGCCGCACGGGTGACCATTCGCTGGAGCAGATCCAACGATGTTGGATCGATCCAGTGCGCGTCCTCGAACACAATCAGCATTGGTTCTCGCGACGCCGCGCCATAGAGCCGGTTGATGAGCGCGCCGAGAACCATCTCCCGCTTCTGTCGCGGGCTGGCCGTCAACACCGGGTAGCGTCCGTCGGTGGGCACTCCCAGCAGTTCGGCGATCACAGCCACATCGCGTGGCAGGTTTGTCGTCGTCGGCTTGAGCAGGACCTCCAGCCTGTCGAGCCTTGTACCGGCGCTGTCGCCGGGCTCGAAGTTCGCGTCCCGCTCTAACTGATCGATGAACGGGTGAAGCGCGCTGTGCGCGTGATGGGGAGAACAGAAATAGCGAAAGCGAGCATGTGGTTCTCCCTCCAGCCTGGCCAGCAGGCTCTCGGCGATGCGCGACTTGCCAATGCCTGGCTCGCCCGAGACGGCTACGATGCGACCTCCGCCGGCCTTGGCCTGGTCCCAACGGCGCAGCAGCAGTTCGATCTCTTCCTGCCGCCCCAAGAACGGGGACAGCGTGGCTCCGCGCCGTGCATCAAACCGGCTGACGCCGGCCGCCTCGCCATCCACCCGCCACGCCTCGACTGGTTGCGACAACCCCTGCACCTCGATGGCTGGGCGCGGGCGGCAGTCGAACATCCGCCCCACCAGCCGTAGCGTACCGGCGGCAACAAGGATTTCTCCGGGCGTGGCCACGGCCTGCAGCCGTGCCGCTAGGTCCGGCGTCTCGCCGATCGCGACATGCTGGCGGGTGTCCCCCGGCTTTTCGCCGATGACGACCAACCCGGTGGCGATCCCGATGCTAGCCTGGAATGTCGCGTCAGGAGACAGCTGGCTGATCAAGCCGCGAATGGCAAGGCCAGCGCGCACTGCCCGTTCGGCGTCATGCTCATGCGCGGCCGGGTAGCCGAAATACACGAGCATGCCATTGCCCTGGTACTGGGCGACAAACCCGCCAAATCGCGCTGCGATGTCGGCCACCATGTCGTGGAAGGCGGCGATCCGATCGTGGATATCCTCGGCATCAAGGCCCGCTGAAAGGGTCATCGGGCCGGTCGGGTTGCAAACCATGATCGTCAGCTGGCGTTGTTCGTGCGCGCCCCGGCGAACAGCGGTTTCCATGGCGCCACCATCCCGTTCCACCACGGCCTCGGTCTTTGGCCCGGGCGTCGGGTCCACGCTGGTTTCGAGCGCTGCAACCGGCGACGTGCCGGGCAGCGTTGCGCCGCGAAGTCCGGCGACCAGCGACTGCGTCGCCGCATCGGGCTCCGTGCTCAACTCCCGCTTGAGCAGGGCCACGAAATCCTGGTGATGCCTGAGCGCCTCGGCCTTGCGTCCCGTGGCGGCTAACGCCTGTATGACCAGGCGGTGCGCATCCTCGCGCAGGGCGTTCAGCTGGATCGCCCGATGCGCGGCCTTGAGTGCTGCCCCGGCATTTCCCGAGTGTAACGCCCGCTGGCCGTGCCGGATCATCGCGTCGACAGCCATGTCTTCCAGTCTGTGGCGTTCCGATGCGCGCCAGTCCGACCATGCGTCCTCGGCGATATTCAAATCGGTCAGCAGTGGCCCGCGGTAGAGATCGGCGGCCGCAGCGAGCGACGCGGGGCTTCCCTGGGCGATCAACGCCTTGAAGCGGAGCGCGTCGCAATCGACCATGCCCGGCGCGAGCCGGACTTCATCGTCGCTTCCGACGAGGGCATCCTCGCCGAGAATCCGGCGGAGCCGGAAAAGCGCCTGGCGCAGGTTTTGCCGGGCCTGGGTGTCGAAATGCGAACCCCAAAGCAGGTTCGCCAGCTTTTCGCGCGGTTGCGGTTGCGGCGCCGTGCAGGCGAGATAGGCCAGCAACGCCGCGAGCTTCTTGCTCGGCAGATGAACGGTGCGCCCGTCTGTTGTCAGGGCGAAGCGTCCGAGCAGGGAGAGACCGAATCTCGGGATCTGTATGTTAAGCGTCATTCCGATCCCGACATTCACGTAATGAGAACCACTCTAAATGCGGATCCCACCTGGTTGGAATACCGCGCCGAAAGAATTAACGCCCCAGTAACGCTGGACTAACGCCAGCGAAGATGGCGGCCCGGCTAAAGACTCCGAAAGCGCCTTGTTCTCAATACCTATTTTGGGAAATGGCAAATTGGGGGCAGCCATGAACACTTCAAACACCATCCGCAAACGCCTGACGCTGCTCACGACCGCCACATTCCTGTCCGGAATCGCGGCCTGCGTTGTCATATCGCAAGCTCAGGCTCAGTTCGTATGCCTCGACAGCGGCGGCTCGAGCCAAGGCGCAAACGCGACCGGAAGCCCAGGCAACTCGGCCTGCGGGTCAAACGCCAACGCCAGCGGTGAAGACAGCGCCAACATTGCCGCCGGGTCGTCAAGCAGCGCGAACGGCGACCGCAGCCGCAACGTAGCGACCGGGGCTCTGGCGAATGCGAGCGGCAACGATAGCCACAACTCCGCCTATGGGTTCGCCGCCAGTGCCGACGGAGCTGGCAGTCAAAACACCGCGACCGGGAACAATGCCAATGCCAGCGGCAACGGCAGCAGCAATATTGCAAGCGGGGACAACGCCGATGCCCGCGGTCAAATCAGCAACAATAACGCGACCGGATCCTACGCCAACGCGAGCGGCGACGTCAGCTCCAATGTCGCGGCCGGCTTGAATGCCGATGCCAGAGGTGACGGCAGCAGAAATATTGCGACGGGTGACGGCGCCAAAGCCTTTGGTGACGACAGCTATAACGCCGCAACCGGTTATCTTGCCAATGCCAGTGGCAATACCAGCGGTAACGTTGCGACCGGCGCCGGCGCCAAGGCCAACGGTGACGGAAGCCGAAGCACTGCGACCGGCAACGACGCCGATGCAAGCGGCGACGGCAGCTCCAACGTCGCAAACGGGAACAACGCCAACGCGAGCGGCGACGGCAGCGCCAATGTCGCGGCCGGCTTGAATGCTGATGCCAGAGGCGACGGCAGCGGAAACATTGCGACGGGTGACGGCGCCAAAGCCTTTGGTGACGACAGCTATAACGCCGCAACCGGTTATCTTGCCAAGGCCAACGGCGACGGCAGCGCCAATGTCGCGACGGGACAGCAGGCCGATGCGAGCGGTGACAACGGCGGTAATGTTGCGACCGGCGCGGGCGCCAGAGCTGATGGCAACGACAGCGCCAATGTCGCCGCGGGCCGGCAGGCCAACGCCAGCGGCATCAACAGCTACAACAGCGCGACCGGCGCCGGCGCCAAGGCCAATGGTGACGGAAGCCGAAGCACTGCGACCGGCAACGACGCCGATGCAAGCGGTGCCGGAAGCCAAAATACCGCGACTGGCTACAACGCCAACGCAAGCGGCGACGATAGCTCCAACACCGCGAACGGCAACAGCGCCAATGCCAGCGGGGCCGGCAGCTTCAATACCGCGAGCGGGACCCAGGCCAATGCGACCGGCGACAGCAGCTATAACACCGCGACCGGATTTCTGGCGAATGCGAGCGGGGAAGACAGCAGCAACACCGCGACCGGGACCAGCGCGAAGGCCAAAGGCAACAAGGCCAGCAATACCGCAACCGGGGAATACGCTGATGCGAGCGGAGACCAAAGCATTAACAGCGCGACCGGCACCAACTCAAAGGCGTATGGCGACAACAGCACCAACATCGCGTCTGGCTTCTACTCCAATGCGAGCGGTGCGGGGAGCGGAAACGTTGCTATAGGATATCGCGCCAATGCGAGCGGCGACGGCGTCAACAACACCGCCATGGGCACTGGTTCGAAAGCCACCGGCGCGAATGCGTCGGCCTTTGGAAATGGCGCGTCGGCGACGCATGCGAACTCCACCGCGATCGGCAACGGCGCGACAACCACGCGCGACAACCAGCAATCATACGGCACCACCAACAATACTTACACGATGGGCGGCATCACCTCGGACGCAAGCCGGGCAGTGCAGAGCGGACCGCGGCAACTCGTCACAACGGATAGCAGCGGCAACCTCGCCTCCAGGACGCTCGGCGACCTGGGGATTGCCAGCACGGGAGACATAGCGGGCATGAATAGCCGGCTCAACGACCTCGACGGCAAGAGCAACAAGGCGCTGAATGGTGTTGCAATGGCGTTCGCCATGTCCGGTACGCCGTGGGTGATGCCGACGGAACGCGTGGCGATGTCGCTGAACTGGGGCACCTTCGATGGCACCCAGGCCTTCGCATTGAGCGGGGCAATGCGCATTGGCGACAACTGGCAAGCCAATGGCGGCATTGCTTATGGCACCAATGGAGGCGGGTTGGGCGGTCGCGTCGGGCTGCGCGTGGGGTGGTGAGCGAAGCCGGGAAACCGTCATGCGGATGATCACGCGTGCCCTGATTGCAATCGTGGTGCTGCTGTCCGGCGCGGTCAACAACGCCGTGGCGCAGCAAGACACGGCCAACGCGGCGCTCGTGCCCGTCAAGCTGGAGCAGGCCCTCTATCTGATCCGCTCGACGCTGCTTACGCTCAATGACGCCAACCGAACGGGCAATTATACCGTGCTGCGCGACCTTGCGGCACCCGATTTCCAGCTGCGCAACACGGCTGCCGATCTCGGGCAGATCTTTGCCGATTTACGGCATCGCAATTTCGATCTCTACGGCGCCGCGCTGCTGGCGCCGCAATTCACCAAGGCGCCGGCGCTCGACAAAAATGGAATGCTGCACTTTTCAGGGTTCATTCCGACCCAGCCACAGCAGATCCGGTTCGATCTCGTGTTCCAGAACGCCGCCGAGCGCTGGCGGCTGTTCGGCATAGCTGTCGCCACGCCGGATGCCCTGCAGCCGCAGGCACGCGTTGAACAACCGGCTGCAAAAGAGACGCCACCAAAACCAAAGCAGAAGCGATTGAGCGCAAAAACGCCGCCGGCAAAATCGGACCCGCAGGCTCCGGCAACCCCTTGAACGCGTGGCGAGCCGACCTTGCTCTTGCACCCTGGACGTCTTCGGTGACGATCACCTGGGTAGCGCACTGCTCCTAGCTACTGAGGAGCGCTTTCGGCCTGCCGAGGGCACTTGGCTCGACTGGAATTTCTCATGGCGGCTACGCTGCCGAAATGAACGCGAATCCACGCCCCGCTCTGACTACTCTGCCGATGCCTGGTCGTCCCAGATGAGCGCCGGCCAGCCATGTGCGTGCCGCCGCCGCATCCTTAAGCTGATGCATCCGGCTATCCCGTGCCATCGTCTCGTCAGCGTCATAGGCCCAGGTGAGCTCCGGGCGGGCAAACTGTGCGGCAGGAACGTGGATCAGGTCGCCGCAAAACAAGATGTCGTCCTCGCCGGTGCTGAGGAGATAACCCATATGGCCCGGAGCATGCCCGGGGATCGCCACCGCGAGCAAGTGATCGACGGGTCGGTCTCCTGCGCGAATTGGGGCCAGGAGGGGACGAAAATCCGCCAATCGCGGCTCGGCGAGGAATTCGGCAACGGCGTCCTCCCCGATCACGATCTTGCTCAGGTTCCTGAATGTTCGCCGCCCGTCAGGCGTAAGAAGACCATTGATGTGGTCGCCATGGGCATGGGTGAGGGCGACAACCGTGATGGATGATGGATCGATGCCCGCCTCGAACATGGCCTCCTCAAGATGGCCCATGGACGGGTCCCAGCTTCCGCCCGCGCCACAATCTATCAACACGCGGTCGCTACCGGCACGATCAAGCAGGAAGCAGTTGACCGA
>JBDSLV010000579.1:0-14160 GCA_039916205.1 Mesorhizobium sp.
CGGCGCCCTCCGCCTGCGACGATGAAGTGCGCATCTTGGTCGCCCAGTAGGGCCAGACCGAGAGCTTGTCTTCCTTTTCCGGCGGCTGCGGTCGGATGTCGAGCTGAGTGACGCGCACCGCGCCCTGGCGGAAGGCTGTGCCGACGCAGTCCGATGCGGTGTCGCCGCCACCGACAACGACAACATGTTGGCCGCTGGCGATGATCGGATGCGACGGCCACGCCACCGACTGGATCGGCTCGCCGCCGACCCGCCTGTTCTGCTGCACCAGATAGGGCATCGCGTCATGCACACCGCCGAGATCGTCGCCGGGGATGCCGGCCGGGCGCGGTGTTTCCGAGCCGCCGCAATAGAGCACCGCATCATGTTCGGCGAGCAATTCGGCCATGGGCTTGTCGACGCCGACATTGACGCCGCAATGGAATGTCACGCCCTCGCCCTGCATCTGCTCGATACGGCGATCGATATAGTGCTTCTCGATCTTGAAGTCGGGAATGCCATAGCGCATCAGCCCGCCCGGCCGGCTCTCGCGCTCATAGACATGGACGTCGTGACCGGCGCGGCCGAGTTGCTGCGCGGCCGCCATGCCGGCGGGGCCGGAGCCGATGACGGCGACCCGCTTGCCGGTCTTCTTCTCCGGCGGATAAGGCCGGATATGGCCGGTCTCGTAAGCCTTGTCGGCGATCGCCTGCTCGACCGTCTTGATAGCTACCGGAATGTCCTCGAGGTTCAGCGTGCAGGCTTCCTCGCAAGGTGCTGGACAGATGCGGCCAGTAAACTCAGGGAAATTGTTGGTCGAATGCAGGTTGCGGATCGCGTTATCCCAATCGCCGGCATAGACGAGGTCGTTCCAGTCCGGGATCTGGTTGTGCACCGGGCAGCCCGTCGGCCCATGGCAGAACGGAATGCCGCAATCCATGCAGCGCGCGGCCTGTTTCTCGACCTCCTTGTCCGACATCGGCAGCGTGAATTCACGGAAATGCCGGATGCGGTCGGAGGCCGGCTGGTACTTGTGCACCTGGCGGTCGATTTCGAGAAAGCCTGTTACCTTGCCCATGGTCCAGTTCCTGCTGTCCAGATGGTGCGGTTTTCGCCGCACCCGTTAACCCCATAAGGCAGCCGTGGCAACCTTCAGCCTGAGGTCAAACTGTCGTTGAAAGTCATGACCGGGAAGCCAGGCTTCCCGGCATTTCGAGGTCTATTCCGCAGCGACGCCCATGCGCATGCGTTCCATCTCGATCAGCGCACGGCGGTATTCGACCGGCATGATCTTGCGGAATTTCGGCCGGAACGTCGCCCAGTCGTCGAGGATTTCGCGCCCACGCACCGAACCCGTGTAGTGCACATGGTTCGAGATGAGCTGGTAGAGCCGCTCCTCGTCATGGCTGGTCATGTCACCGGAGACGTCGACGCGGCCCTTGTGATCAAGATCGCCGCCATGGTGCAGCAGCCTCTCCATCAGGTCGTCTTCTTCCGGCACCGGTTCCAGTTCGACCATCGCCATGTTGCAGCGCTCTGCGAAGTCACCGGCCTCGTCAAGCACATAGGCGACGCCACCCGACATGCCGGCGGCGAAGTTGCGGCCGGTCTTGCCGATGACGACGACGATGCCGCCGGTCATATATTCGCAGCCGTGGTCACCGACGCCTTCGACGACAGCGGCGGCACCTGAGTTGCGCACGGCGAAACGCTCGCCTGCGACACCAGCGAAATAGGCCTCGCCCTCGGTCGCGCCATAAAGCACGGTGTTGCCGACGATGATGGACTCCGCCGCGACGATCTTGGCCTCTTCCGGTGGGCGGATGACAATGCGTCCACCCGAAAGGCCCTTGCCGACATAGTCGTTGCCGGCGCCGACGAGTTCGAACGAGATGCCGCGCGCCAGGAAGGCGCCGAAGGACTGCCCGGCTGTGCCTGTCAGCTTTACCGAGATCGTGTCCTCGCGCAGGCCCTTGTGCCTGAAGCGCTTGGCCACTTCGCCCGACAGCATAGCGCCGGTCGAGCGATCGACATTGCGAATGTCGACCTCGATGCGAACCGGCTGCTTGCTTTCGAGCGCCGGCTTGGCCAGCTCGATCAGCTTGCGGTCGAGCACATCGTCGATCGGATGCTTCTGCCGCTCGGTCCAGTGCACGGCCTCATGCGGTGCATCGGGCTTGTAGAACATCTTCGAGAAGTCGAGCCCACGCGCCTTCCAGTGCTGGATCACGTCGCGCTTCTCCAGGAGATCGGCATCGCCGATGATCTGGTCGATATGGGTATAACCCATTTCGGCCAGCAGCCCGCGAACCTCTTCCGCGACGTAGAAGAAGAAGTTGATGACATGCTCGGGCGTGCCCTTGAAGCGCTTGCGCAGCACAGGGTCCTGTGTCGCGACGCCAACCGGGCAGGTGTTGAGATGGCACTTGCGCATCATGATGCAGCCGGCCGCGATCAGCGGCGCGGTCGAGAAGCCGAACTCGTCGGCACCCAGCAACGCTCCGATGATGACATCGCGGCCGGTACGCAATCCGCCATCGACCTGCAGTGCGACGCGTGAACGCAAGCCGTTGAGCACCAGCGTCTGATGCGTCTCGGCAAGGCCCATTTCCCAGGGGCTGCCGGCATGCTTGAGCGATGTCAGCGGCGATGCACCCGTGCCGCCGTCATAGCCGGAGATGGTGATGTGGTCGGCGCGCGCCTTGGCAACGCCCGCCGCGACGGTACCGACACCGACTTCAGAGACCAGCTTGACCGAGACATCGGCCGCCGGATTGACGTTCTTCAGATCGTAGATCAGCTGCGCCAGATCCTCGATCGAATAGATGTCGTGATGCGGCGGCGGCGAGATCAGGCCGACGCCCGGCGTCGAGTGCCGGACCTTGGCGATGGTCGCGTCGACCTTGTGGCCGGGCAGCTGGCCGCCCTCGCCGGGCTTGGCGCCCTGCGCGACCTTGATCTGCATCATGTCGGAGTTGACGAGATATTCCGCCGTCACGCCGAACCGCCCGGAAGCGATCTGCTTGATCGCCGAACGTTCCGGGTTCTTCCCGCCACCGGGCAGCGGCAGATAGCGGTCGGACTCTTCACCACCCTCACCGGTGTTCGACTTGCCGCCGATCTGGTTCATGGCACGCGCCAGGGTGGTATGCGCCTCCCGGGAGATCGAGCCGAAGGACATCGCCCCGGTTGAGAAGCGCTTGACGATATCCGCCGCCGACATGACGTCGTCGAGGGCGACCTTCTTGCGGCCGGTTTGCTCGGCCAGCTTGATCTTGAACAGGCCGCGAATGGATTGCGCCCGCGCCGTCTCGCTGTCGATCTGCGCTGAATACTCCTTGAACGTTTCCCAGGAACCCTGGCGCACGGCGTGCTGCAAGGTCGCGACCGCATCGGGCGACCAGATATGCGCTTCGCCGCGCATGCGGAACAGATATTCGCCGCCGACTTCCAGGCTGTTGCGCAGCACCGGATCGTTGCCGAAACCGTCGGTGTGGCGGCTGACCGTTTCACCGGCGACCTCGTCCAGCCCGACGCCTTCGATCAGCGTCGCGGTGCCGGTGAAGTACTTCTGCACGAAATCCGACTTCAGGCCGATGGCGTCGAAAATCTGCGCGCCGCAATAGGACTGGTAGGTCGAGATGCCCATCTTGGACATCACCTTGAGAATGCCCTTGCCGATCGACTTGATGTAGCGCGACACGACTTCATAGGCGTCGACCTCCGCCGGCAATTCGCCGCGCTTGTGCATGTCGAGCAGCGTGTCGAAGGCGAGGTAAGGGTTGATCGCTTCCGCGCCATAACCGGCGAGGCAGCAGAAATGATGCACTTCGCGCGGCTCGCCGGATTCAACGACGAGACCGACCGAGGTGCGCAACCCCTTGCGGATCAGGTGATGATGCACGGCCGCCGTCGCCAGCAGAGCCGGGATGGCGATGCGGTCCGGTCCAAGCTGGCGGTCGGACAGGATGATAATGTTGTAGCCGCCGGCGACCGCCGCTTCCGCCCGCTCGCACAGGCGATCGATGGCGCCCTGCATGCCGGACGCACCCTCGGTCGAAGCATAGGTGACATCGATCGTCTTGGTGTCGAAACGGTCCTCGGTATGGCCGATCGAACGGATCTTTTCCAGATCGCCATTGGTCAGGATCGGCTGGCGCACTTCGAGCCGCTTGCGGCGCGAATTGCCGACGAGGTCGAAGATGTTGGGCCGTGGCCCGATGAAGGACACCAGGCTCATCACCAGTTCCTCGCGGATCGGATCGATCGGCGGGTTGGTGACCTGGGCGAAGTTCTGCTTGAAATAGGTGTAGAGCAGCTTCGACCTGTCCGACATCGCCGAAATCGGCGTGTCGGTGCCCATTGAGCCCACGGCTTCCTGGCCGGTGGTCGCCATCGGCGACATCAACAGCTTGGTGTCTTCCTGGCTGTAGCCAAAGGCCTGCTGGCGATCGAGCAGGGAAACGTCCTTGCGTAGCGCGCGCGGCTCGACCGGCTTCAGATCTTCCAGAATGAGCTGCGTGTTGGCCAGCCAGTTCTTGTAGGGATGCTTGGTCGCGATCTCCGACTTGATCTCCTCGTCGGAAACGATGCGGCCCTTTTCCAGGTCGATCAAAAGCATGCGGCCGGGCTGCAGCCGCCACTTCTTGACGATCCGCTCTTCCGGCACCGGCAGCACGCCGGCCTCGGACGCCATTATGACGCGGTCGTCATCGGTGACGATGTAGCGCGCTGGGCGCAAACCGTTGCGGTCGAGCGTCGCGCCAATCTGGCGGCCATCGGTGAAGACGACCGCGGCCGGCCCATCCCATGGCTCCATCAGCGCGGCATGATACTCGTAGAAAGCCTTGCGGTCGGCATCCATCAGCTTGTTGCCGGCCCAGGCTTCCGGGATCAGCATCATCATGGCGTGGCTGAGGGAGTAGCCGCCCTGGAACAGGAATTCGAGCGCATTGTCGAAGCAGGCGGTGTCGGACTGGCCTTCGTAGGAGATCGGCCACAGCTTCGAGATGTTGTTGCCGAACAGTTCGGAATCGACCGACGCCTGGCGCGCCGCCATCCAGTTGTTGTTGCCGCGCACCGTGTTGATCTCGCCGTTATGCGCGACCATGCGGTAGGGATGCGCCAGCTTCCACGATGGGAACGTGTTGGTCGAGAAGCGCTGGTGAACGAGGATCAGCGCTGTTTCGAAGCGCGGATCGATCAGGTCCTTGTAGTAGGCGCCGACCTGGTAGGCCAGGAACATGCCCTTGTAGACGATGGTGCGTGCCGACAGCGAGACGCAATAGGAACCGATGTCCTTGTTGTCGTTCTCGGCATAGATGCGGCCCGATATGACCTTGCGCAGCAGGTAGAGCCTGGCCTCGTATTCCTCGTCGTCCGGAATATCGGACGTGCGGCCGATGAAGACCTGCCTGTGGAACGGCTCGGAGGCGACGATGCCGGGAGCCTTCGACAGCGATGAATTGTCGACGGGCACGTCACGGAAGCCGATCAGCGGCAGCCCTTCGGACTGCGCCGATTCGGCAATGATGTCCTCGATATGTGCGCGCAGTGCCACGTCCTGAGGCATGAACCAGTGGCCGACGCCGTACTGGCCCGCTGGCGGCAGTTCGATGCCTTGGACTGCCATCTCCTCGCGGAAGAATTGGTCTGGAAGCTGCACGAGAACGCCGGCGCCATCCCCGACCAGCGGGTCGGCGCCGACGGCGCCGCGATGCGTCAGATTCTCCAGAACGGCAAGGCCGTCCTTGACGATCTGATGCGACTTGACGCCCTTCATGTTGACGATGAAGCCGACACCGCAGGCATCATGCTCGTTGCGCGGATCGTAGAGACCCTGGGCCGCAAAGCCGGTGGTGGTTCGGAGGTTGTTGGTGGTATTTTTGACGGTTGCCGCTTTCGTCTGCGCGGCCTGGCCGTTCGTCGCAGAAAGCGTCATGTCCGTCATGTCCTGTCCTCCGTTACCAGCCCTTCGGGCGCTGGTTTGCCTCGGCAAGCACTTGGCTCACCCTAGATCCTTGCGTCACGTCTTGCGAAATCCTTGCCGAACCGTGCGGCTTTCCGCATGGTCCGTATTCGTACAGGCCAGAGTCATTCCTACTGGCAACAGTCCGGCCGTCCACCTGTCGCTCGCGGCAACGGCCGGAGAGGCCCAAATGATACGCCAATCCAGCTTGTTTTGTGCGACAAAATAAGACAGCACTACTGTCCTAAATTTTTATGACAGAATTCCCGGGCACACACAAGACCGATTCACAAAAAACTTGGGCGTTTGGCGACAGAAAATTACGTGAAGTGGAGTGAAAACGTAAGCTTAATACGCCGCGCATTCGTGCGCTGGCGGCGCTGGCTTTACCGGTTTCCCAGTCTTTGGCCCTTGCGAGCGAACCATGAAACCGGTCAAGGTCCGGCAAATTCCCAACAGATAATTTCCCCCAAACACAGGCAGACGCATGTTTTTCGCTTCCGACAACTGGGCAGGCGCCCACCCTAGCATTGCGGCCGGCCTTTCGGGCCATGCCGGCGGCTTTTCCACCGCCTATGGCGACGGCACGCTAGACCAGGCCGTCTACAACCGCTTCAGCGAGATCTTCGAGCGTGAGGTGGCGGTGTTCTTCGTCGCGACCGGCACCGCAGCCAACTCCCTGGCGCTGGCCGCCTACAACAAGCCGGGCGGCATTTCCTTCGCCCACCGCGAATCGCATGTCATCGAGGACGAATGCGGCGCGCCGGAATATTTCTCCGGCGGCTCGCGCCTTCATGCCATCGACGGCGCACTGGGCAAGATGGATCCGCACAATCTTGAAAAGGCCGTTGGCCGCTTTGCCCCTGAGATCGTCCATTGGGGCCGGCCGATGGCAGTCTCGCTCACCCAGTCGACCGAAGTCGGCACTGTCTATGGCCTCGATGAGATATCGGCGATCTCGGCGATCGCCAAGCGGCACGCCTTGCCGCTGCACATGGATGGCGCTCGTTTCGCCAACGCCTTGGTGGCACTTGAAACGACACCAGCCGAAATGACCTGGAAACGCGGCGTCGACATCCTCTCCTTCGGCGGCACCAAGAATGGCTGCTGGTGCGCCGAAGCGATCGTGCTGTTCGACCTTGACCGCGCCAAGGAACTTGCCTTCCTGCGCAAGCGCGCCGCGCAACTGTTCTCCAAATCGCGCTTCATCGCGGCGCAATTCGAAGCCTATTTCATGGATGGTCTATGGCTCGACACCGCCCGGCACGCCAATGCCATGGCAGCGCGCCTGGCGGCAGCAATCGAGGATTCCGCCTCGGCGCAGTTGGCATGGCTGCCGCAGGCCAACGAGGTTTTCGCGGTGATGAAGACAGCCCAGGCCGAAAAGCTGCAGGCAGCGGGCGCCGCCTTCTATGACTGGCACAAGCCGCATGGCTTTGATGGCCATATCGGCGAAGGCGAAACGCTCTATCGCTTCGTCACCAGCTTTGCCACCACGGCCGATGAAGTCGACCGCTTTGGCCAGCTGATCGCCTGAGCACGGGGAGTTGCGAGAAAGCCAATGACCAAACCGCCACTCGGTTCAACCATGCGGATCGTGCACCCGGCGCCGAATGTCGTCGGTTTCTATGATGGCCGCATCGAGGGTCTTCGCGCCTGGTCGGACGAGCCAAACTGGCTCGACGACGGTGCTTATACGCTCGGAATCTGCACCTACGCGATCGTTGATGGGGCACAGGCGCTGGTCTACGACACCCATATTTCGCTGCCGCACGCTCGTATCATTCGGCAGACGCTCGAGGCCATGGGTGTAACCTCGATCCGCGTTGTGCTCAGCCACTGGCACGACGACCATATTGCCGGCAACGAGGTCTTCCAGGATTGCGAGATCATCGCCAATGGCCTGACCGCGTCCGCCCTCGCCCAAAACCGGGTCGCGATAGAGAGCGACAATCCGCCAATCAGTCCGTTGGTGCTGCCGACCAGCATCTTCGAGGGCAGCCTCGGCCTGATGGTCGGGTCGATCGCCGTCGAGCTTCGCCAGGTCGAAATCCACAGCCATGACGGCACGGTGCTGTTCATGCCCGACACCGGCCTCCTGTTGGCGGGCGACACGCTTGAAGATCCGATCACCTACGTCGCCGAGCCGGAACGGCTGGTCGAACATCTGAAAGATCTCGAACGCATGGCAGGCTGGCCCATAGACCGCATCTTGCCCAACCACGGTTCGTTGCAGGCAATAGAAGCCGGTGGCTACGACAAGAGCTTTATCACCGCCACGCAAACCTATGTTCGCAAGCTGCTTGCCTGCAGGCACGAGCCCGATCTGGCCAGGCAGGATCTGAAAACCTTCGGCGCCGACATCTTTGCCTCGGGCGCGGTGGACTATTTCGCACCTTACGAACCCGTTCACAGGGAAAACCTCGCGGCGGTGTTGGCGGCTGGAGCCGGGCAATAAAAAAGGCGGCGCCTTTCGGCACCGCCTTTGCCTTGGGAGGCTATGGGATCAGTTGGAGGTCTTGGCCTCGATCTGCTTGGCTTTGGCCGAAGACGCCGTGATGGCGATCTTGCGCGGCTTCAGTTCCTCGGGAATGTTGCGCTTGAGGTCGACAAACAGCAGGCCATTCTTCAAGGAAGCGCCGACAACGTCGACATGATCGGCAAGCTGGAAGCGACGCTCGAACGCCCGCGAGGCAATGCCGCGATAGAGCAGTTCGGAACCTTCGCCGGTGCCCTCGTTCTTGCGCTCACCTTTCACGGTCAGCACGTTGCGATGAGCTTCGATCGAGATTTCCTCGTCCGAGAAGCCGGCGACAGCCATCGAGATGCGATAAGAATCCTCACCGGTCCGCTCGATATTGTAGGGCGGATAGGTCTGCGCGCCGTCAGGCTGCGCAAGCGAATCGAGCATCGTGAAAAGACGGTCGAAGCCGACGGTCGAACGGTAAAGCGGGGAAAAATCAACGTGACGCATTGGGTGTTCTCCTGCTGAGCAACAAAGTTTGCGTATGGCCGCTGCGAAACCCGTTAGCGGCGTTTCGGATGGACCAGCGGCCCCGACATTGGCGACCGCATTCGACATTTGGGGAGCGGGCGAAGGCATTTCAAGATTTTGCTTCCCGGCAAAACCGTGCAGCCTCATTTCGATGAACGGCAGATGAACCGGTGCTTCGGCACGCGTTCAGACAGGCGGCGCTAGAGTGTCCTCAACATCAGGATATGCGGCGCCGAAAGACAGACATCAGGCACCGCGACGAGGCCGACCGGGGTGTAACGTCCCTTCCTCCCGGATCGACAGAGGCCGGAAGCTCGCATGACGCGGCTTCCGGCCTTCCCCGTTGTCAGGCGGTCAACCGTCAATCTGCCTGGAATTCCTTTGCTTTTGCCGCGTTGGCGTCTATCACCGTGGCCAAACCTGTGTCTGACGCACACCAAGACGAAGCGCCGAATGACGGACCTCTTCCACGACATTCCAGGCAATCCGCGACCGGAGAACGCCACCGGCGGTTTCTTCACCACGCGAGACGGCAAGAAGATCCGCTACGGCCTGTTCGCAGCGGTTGCCCGGCCGATGAAGGGCACCGTCGTCCTTTTGACCGGGCGCAACGAGTGCATCGAGAAATATTTCGAAACCATCCGCAACCTCGCCGATCGGGGTCTCGGCGTCGCCACGCTGGACTGGCGCGGCCAGGGCGATTCCGACCGGCTGATCCGCGACCGCCAGCGCGGCTATGTCCGCTCGTTCCGCGACTACACCAGCGACCTCGAGCAGTTCTTCGAAGAGATCGTACTGCCGGATTGCCGAGGGCCATATTACATCCTGGCGCATTCGGCCGGGGCGGTGATCACGTTGCTGGCAGCGCCCTCGATGGTAAACCGGGTGCGGCGCATGGTGCTGATCGCGCCGTTCCTGACCTTGCCTGATCTGCCGGTGTCCATATCGACCGTTCGCCGCGTCTGTTCCTTTCTTTGTCTCCTGGGCCTCGGCCGGCTTTATGCCGCCTGGGGGCCGCGGCCGAAACAACCGCCCTCCTTCGCCACCAACAAGGTGACGTCGGATCCCGCACGCTTCCAGCGCAATACGCAGATCTATAAAACCTATCCGCAGCTGGCGCTCGGCGGCCCGACGATCCGCTGGTTGCAGGCAGCGGCGAAAGCATCCGAGGCCGTCAGCGATCCGGATTTCATGGCCAGGATCCAGGTCCCCCTGCTGATGGTCGCAGCCGGCGCCGACCAGGTCGTCTCGACCAAGGCGGTTGAAGCCTACGCCAGGCATCTGCGCCTCGGTTCGCTGCTGATGATCGACGGCTCACGCCACGAAATTCTGCAGGAAGCCGACATCTACCGCGAGCAATTCCTCGCCGCCTTCGATGAATTCATTCCCGGCACCGACGATCCGACGGCCTGACGACCCGGCAGGCGTGGGCGCCGGCTCAAGCCTGGCGGGCAAACTCCATGATCCAGTTTGTTTCCCAGGTCTCGCCGCCATCCGGTGAAAAGGCCTGTTCCCAGCGCGCCGAGATCTGCGTGATCCGCGACCAGACAAAGCGAACCTGGATCGGTTGGCCGTTGAAAACGTCCTCGCACTGGAACGTCCCAACGCCATTGGTGAAGGAACCCCGCACGGGAATATCGATGGTCAGCGGATTGCGGCCGTCGATCCACCAGATCGACCATTGCTTCGTCGCCGGATCGAAGGTCCGCACCGTGGCGGCGCGATAGGAGCCACCAGGCAATTCGAGCGTGTTGTCGTCCAGATTGCCGAGGCCGCCAAGAATGGCGCACGCCTCGCAGGTTCCGCTGAACGCGTCCCAGTCGGTGTCGCCTTCGAGCCGCTTGCGCAGCCGCCGATGGCTGACAGTCCAGCGTCCGAAGAAGAAATCGAAATCGCCGCGGCCGTCCGCGGCAATGTCGTTGGCATGGCTGGCTGTGGATTGCATCGGCATATCTGGTGCTCCCTCTGCTGACAGCTCCTCCATAGTCCCCGACAACTGACACCCTGTTGTCAGTAGGGATCGACCGGCGGCATCCAGGGCACGCAAATTGTGGAAGATTGTGACAGCCAGCCGGTCCGCGCCAAATTGCACGCCGGTCTATCCCTCACCATGAACCTGGCTTCTCCCGCCACAGCCATTTCTGCGCTGCGTCGAGGCAGGTGTATGGGCGCACGCCTGCGCAGCGCTCGATAAAGCCACGCCAAGGCGCGGAAATATCAGCCGCGCAAGGCGGCCATCGCGGCGGCATGAAGCTCGTGCGTTGCCGCGGCCAGCACATCGCCGCCATTTTCCGCCGGCCCACCGTCGAAAGTGGTGACGATGCCGCCCGCCTTCTCGATGATCGGGATCAGCGCCACGATGTCGTAGGGTTTCAGCCCGGGATCGGCGACGATGTCGACGCTGCCGGAAGCGATCATGGAGAAAGCGTAGCAATCGGCGCCGTAGCGCACGAGCTGCACCTGCTTCTCGAATTCATCGAAGCGTTTGCGCGCCTCGCCCTTGAACAACGCCGGCGTGGTGGTGAACAGCGTCGCCTCGGAGAGCTTGGTCGTCTTGCGGGTCGTCAGTTTTCTCGGGCCGCCGGGCCCCTCGTAGTGCGAACCGGAGGCATTGGCGTAGAACAGCTCGCCGGTGAACGGCTGCGACATCATGCCGGCGATAGCATCGCCGTCGACCGTCAGCCCAACCAATGTTCCCCAAACCGGCAGGCCGGAGATAAAGGCGCGTGTGCCGTCGATCGGGTCGATCACCCAGACGTGCCGGCTGGAGATGTTCTCGCTGCCATGTTCCTCGCCCAGGATGCCGTGATCGGGATACTCGGCGCCGATCAGCGCGCGGATCGCCCGTTCAGCCTCGCGATCGGCTTCGGTCACCGGATCGAAGCTGCCTTTCTCCTTGTTGGCGACAGCGCCTTGGGCGCGGAAGCGTGGCAAGGTCTCGGCCGCCGCCGCCTGCGCGATACGCCGCATGAAATCGATGCTGATGTCCAAGTGATTCTCCCGCATTGCAGCATGCCCGAACCGTCGTTTGCCGGGTGTTTCCCTTCAAAACAAGGGTGTGGAACGATTTTTCCGTGCGAATAACTGTTGCCCGAATGTCACGCAAACGTCATTGAAATACAATTTCCACATCAGAGTGAATTAAAAAGGCCTGTCGATCGCTTGACATTTGTGCAGCGCACAATAGGCTCATCGTCGGACAGGGTTTCCTGTCCATGCCCTCCTTGGGCGTTTCCTCCCTAGACTTCGACCGTATCGTGCAAACGATGCGGTCTTTTTTTACGCCAGCGGATGGCGCGTGTTTCCACGCTTGTTTCCCCCCGTTCGGCGCCTTGCCGTTCCCCTGCATTTGCCTGCGCTCTTGAGCTTCTGAATTGTCACTCCGCCGCCAGCGGCAGGTCGACAAAGTGATGATCGGGCATCGACATCAGATCCGCCGAGAAACGCGTCAGATCGTCGGCGAGCGCGTCGAAGCCGGCGGCCTTCTGGAAAGTCCGCTCGTTCATGTAAAGCCCGCGGTTGACCTCGATCTGCAGTGCGTGGAGATGCCGCGCCGGCCGGCCATAGTGCTCGGTGATGAAACCGCCGGCATAGGGTTTGTTGTGGGCCACGGTGTAGCCCATGGCCGAAAGCAGGCCGATCGCCGTCTCGGTCAAGGCCGGCGAAGCCGAGATGCCGAAGCGGTCGCCGATGATGAAGTCGGGCCGCAGGCCGCTGTCGCCAACCCTGATACTGGCCGGCATCGAATGGCAATCGATCAGCACCGCGTAGCCGAACCTTGCATGGGTTCTGGTCAAAAGCCGCTTCAGCGTCTGGTGATAGGGCTTGTAGACGGCTTCGATGCGGGCCACCGCCTCCGCCAGAGGCAAGCGGCCGGCATAGATATCGAGCCCCTCGCCCACCAGCTTGGGCACGGTGCCGAGCCCGCCGGCCACTCGAGCCGAGCGGATGTTGCAGAAGGACGGCACCGGCTCTGCGAACATGCGCGGGTCGAGTTCCCACGGCTCACGGTTGACGTCGAGATAGGCGCGCGGAAAGTTCGCCGAAAGCATCGGCGCGCCGAGCGCGACCGCGCCGCCGAACAACTCATCGACATAGCAATCCTCGGATCGGCGGATGGCGTTGCGGTCCAGCCTGGCCATGGCCAGGAACCGTTCCGGATAGTAGCGGCCGCTATGCGGCGAGTTGAAGAGGAAGGGAACGCGCTGCTCGACGCCCGAACGGATTTCGAAGGGTGGAACGACCGAAAAATCCTCGGCTGCCGTCGTCAATTTGAACGAACCCGAAAACACCAGTGCATCATCGGCCGAAAATGCCACCTTGGCGGCCGCATGTCCAGCATTTCGGCACCGGCATCGCCTGTCTAAATGCGGATAATGCTTCGCCACGTTCACTTGATGTTTACCGTCACCTCCTCATATACAGGATGGTTAACGGGCTGGCCCCACGGCAGTCTCGGGCGGGTGATTCGGACGGGATATGATGGCACGCATTCTTCTGGCGGAAGACGACGACGATATGCGCCGCTTCCTCGTCAAGGCGCTGGAGCGCGCCGGCTACCAGGTCAGCGACTTCGACAATGGCGCCAGCGCCTATGAGCGGCTGCGCGAAGAGCCCTTCTCGCTGCTCCTGACCGACATCGTCATGCCAGAGATGGACGGCATCGAGCTCGCCCGCCGCGCCACCGAGATCGACCCGGACCTCAAGGTCATGTTCATCACCGGCTTCGCCGCCGTTGCATTGAACCCGGATTCCAAGGCGCCGAAAGACGCCAAGGTCCTGTCAAAGCCATTCCATCTTCGCGATCTCGTCAACGAGGTCGAGAAGATGTTGCAGGCAGCCTGAGGCATTTTATCCAGGGCACCGGCGGCTGTTTGCCGGTGCGGCAAAACGGAGCCTTCTTTCCTTTTTCCTGCTATTGACGCGCCGTACCAAAAATGGTGTATGCGCGGCTTCGGATGGGCGTGTAGCTCAGCGGGAGAGCACTGCATTGACATTGCAGGGGTCACAGGTTCAATCCCTGTCACGCCCACCATCCTTTCAAATACTTAGCTAAGCCCCTGTGCCGATTGGCACAGAAATGGCACAGAAACGGCGTGTCCGATGGATGACCTGAATAGCCAGACCGAAACCGAGCTCGTCAATCGGGCAAATCATTATCGCCGTGAGATGGAGCGGGCCGACGCGACACCAGAGCAACGCGAAGAAGCTCGGGGGC
>JBDSLV010000580.1:0-2907 GCA_039916205.1 Mesorhizobium sp.
ATGATGAAGCCGCGATCCTGGCGCTCAACAATGAGCATGCGGCCGAATTGTCCTGGCTTGAGCCCGAGCGGCTGTCCTTCCTGCTTGGCGAGGCGTTTTACGCGCGCCGCATTGGCAATCTCGAAGCCTTCATCATGACCTTCGACCAGGATGCCCGCTACGACAGCCCGAATTTCGTCTGGTTCCGCGAACGCTACGAGCGCTTCGTTTATGTCGACCGCGTCGTGGTGGCGGCAAAGGCGCGCGGGCGCGGCCATGCCCGCCGCATCTATCAAGACCTGTTCGACCACGCCATGGGCGCCGGACACACGCTGGTCACCTGCGAGGTCAACAAGGATCCGCCCAATCCGGCCTCGGATGCCTTCCACGCCGCGCTTGGCTTTACAGAGGCCGGCGAGGCGGTGATCCATGGCGGCCAGAAGGCTGTGCGCTACTATGTCAGGCGTATCACCGCCTGAACCGGCGGCGCTGGTCAGGCAAAGAAGCCATGGCTAATATGGACGTTTCCGCCATGTGGTAGGAAACACGATGCCAAGCAATGTCTTCTGCTTTGATGAGCGCTGGCACATCCCGGAGGCAACACCTCAGGAAGTGTGGGATGTGTTGTCCGATGCCGAACTGCTGCCGCTCTGGTGGGGTGACGTCTACAAGGAAGTCGTGCCGCTCGACCGAAAGGGCAAGGCGACGGTTGGCTCCCGCGCAAGGGCGCGGGCTCGCGGCGCCCTGCCCTATGAACTGAATTTCATCATCGAGGCAGCAGAACTCGAACCAGGCCGGCTGGTGGTTGTGAAAACCTTCGGCGATTTCGACGGGCTCTGGCGGGCGGAACTGTCGCCGTCAGGCACTGGCACCCAGGTTCAATTGACCTGGCAGGTCACGGTACTGAGGCTGATCCTGAAATTCTTCGCTCCACTGCTGCGGCCGGCCTTCGCCTGGAACCACCGCTGGACGACACCGCGCGGCGAGGCAGGACTTAGGCGGTATCTGGCCGAGAAGAAGAAACGAACCGCCTGATCCACCCGCCTCAAAACCTGCGGGCCGCCTGCTTCCAGCGGCAAGCCGCCACAAGGACTGATCTTCCAGTCGTCCGACACCGCATGACGGCGTCATTCACCAGTTGCGATTCAGCCACTGTCGTGCCGGCCGCTCGACGACGTAGTAGCTGAAGAGCGCGCAGGCAAAGGCACCAGCCAGCATCAGTGCTGGCGCGCTGCCCTGATCATAGACGAATTTGTAAAACGGCTGCTGCCAGAGATAGAGCGAGTACGACCAGAGGCCGAGTGTCGCCATCGGCCAGGATGACAGCATTCCGGACATATAACGGCCGCTGAAATCGAGCGCATTCACCGCCAATGCCAGCAGCGGTACCGCGAGCAGATAGTGGATTGGTGTTGGCACCGCATTGAGGAACAGGATGACGGCGCCGCAGGATGCCGTGAGCGCGACATGGTTGCCCCTGAGGATTTGCGGCAGCCTGCCGTCGGCCTTCAGCAAGCAGATGGCGGCCGACAGCAATATCGAGGCGATATGAACGTCGGTGCGCCAATAGGTGGCCTCGTAGTCCATCTTGAACACCCAGTAGGAGACCGCGCCGTTCGCCATGGCCAGCAAGGCGAGCCCGACCAGCAGCGCGATGACACGGTCGCGGCGCGAAACCAGCACGCTGATCAGCGCCAGGATGACATAGGCGTGCTCTTCGACGCACAGCGACCAGATATGATCGAGCGCTCCTGCCCTGGTCACAAAGGCTCCGGCATAATTGTAGGTGAATGTCAGCGCGGTCAGCGCCGCCTTCCATTTGAACGCGATGAATGTCCCCGCCAGGGCAGTCATCGCCACAGCCACGAAGACCAGAAGCGCGGGGTAGATGCGTGAGAACCGGCGCTTGAAGAATTTTTTCAGCGGATAGCGTTCGACAAACAGGATTTCGGCCATCAGCCGCCCGCTGAGCACGAAGAAGAATTCGACGCCCATCACCCCGAGATTGATTCCCGGGACAGGAAAGAAATGGCCGATCAGCACCAGGGCGATCGACAGGCCACGCCATCCATCGAGATAGGCGAGCCTTGCCCTGGGCGAACTGTCGACGACAGACCGGGGCAAAGCACCATGCGTCGCGGAGATGTCGGCCATGCCAGTCCTTTCGCGTTGAACGATGCGAAAAGGGGCCACGGGTCGCACTGCGATCCGAGCCCCGGTTCGCATTATCCCGCCCGAAAGAGATATTGCAGTGCAATATCGTTTTGTGCAAGCGCGAGATGAGTACAAAGCCTAGGCAGGAAAAAGGGGCCACGAAGGCCCCTTCCCAAAATTCCGATGCCGCCTGGTTCAGGCGTTGGCGGCTGCCACCGCGCGCTTGGCCATCACAACGATCAGATTGGCGCGGTAATCCGCGGATGCGTGAATGTCCGTCATCAGGCTCTTGGCCGGCACCTTCATGCCTTCCAGCGCCGATGCCTCGAAGCTCTTGGACAGTGCCGCCTCGATTTCCTTCGAGCGGAACACGCCGTCGTCGCCGGCACCAGTGACGGCGACGCTGACGCCGTCCTTGCCCTTGGCCACGAACACGCCGACGATCGCGTAGCGTGACGCCGGGTTGCGGAACTTCTCGTAGGCAGCCTTCGCCGGTGCGGTGAAACTGACGGCAGTGACGATCTCGCCTTCCTTCAGTGACGTCTCGAACAGGCCCTTGAAAAACTTGTCGGCCGCGATCTGGCGCTTGTTGGTGATGATCGTTGCGCCCAGTGCCAAGAGTGCCGCGGGATAGTCGGCCGCCGGATCGTTGTTGGCGATCGAGCCGCCGATCGTGCCTCTGTAGCGAACCGCCGGATCGCCGATCAGCGACGCCAGATGGGCAAGCGCCGGACAGGCCTTCCGGAGTTTCTCGTCACGGGCGACGTCGTAATG
>JBDSLV010000581.1:0-2783 GCA_039916205.1 Mesorhizobium sp.
CGCATCGTTCGAATGACCACCTTCACACCAACCACATCAGACGAAGTCCTGTCCGCCGTCGGCTGGGCCGTGGCCGAAGAGGCGCCGCTTGAAATCCTTGGCCATGGTTCCAAGCGCGGCATCGGCCGCCCGCTGCAGACCGGGCACACGCTCGATCTGTCGAAACTGGCCGGCGTCACACTCTACGAGCCGGCGGAACTGGTGCTGTCGGCGAAGGCCGGCACGCCGCTGGCCGAGGTCGAAAGCCTGCTGGCGCAAAATGGCCAACGGTTTGACTTCGAGCCGATGGACTACGGTCCACTGCTTGGCGGCGTGCCTGGAAAAGGCACGCTGGGCGGCGTGCTAGCCGCGAACCTTTCCGGCCCGCGCCGGCTGAAAGCCGGTGCTGCCCGCGACCATATCCTCGGCATCAATGCGGTTTCGGGTCGTGCCGAGGTCTTCAAGTCCGGCGGCCGCGTGGTCAAGAACGTCACCGGCTACGACCTGTCCAAACTGATGGCCAACAGCTGGGGCACGCTGGCTGTATTCACCGATGTCACCTTCAAGGTGCTGCCTGCCGCCGAGACCGAAGTCACGCTCGCCATCCGTGGCCTGCTCGATGATGCGGCTGTTGCCGCCATGGCCCTGGCGCTTGGTTCCAGCGCCGAAGTATCGAGTGCGGCGCATCTCCCGGAGCGCGTCGCCGCGCGGGTTTCCGGCGGCAGTCTCGGCAGCGACGCCGCGACATTGCTTCGGGTCGAGGGTTTTGGTCCCTCCGTCGCTTACCGCATCACCGCGCTGAAGGCCTTGCTCAGGAATGCAGGTCCACTCGAAGAGATTAAGGCCGAAACCTCAACCGCCATGTGGCGCGATATCAGGGATTGCCGGCCTTTCGCCGATAGCAGCGAGAAACCCGTTTGGCGCGTTTCGATGACGCCGGCTGAGGGCCACCAGATGGTTCTGACATTGCGCATGCAGGCAGCCGTCAGCGCCTTCTATGACTGGCAGGGCGGACTGATCTGGCTGCGCATGGAGGAGGGCGATCCCGAGGCCGCCCTGTTGCGCGGGCTCCTGAGAAAGCACGGCGGTGGCCACGCGACACTTGTCCGCGCCGCGCCATCGTATCGCGCTGCTTTGCCGGTGTTCGAGCCACAGGCGCCGGCACTTGCGGCGCTGGCCGCGCGGCTGAAACACGAATTCGACCCGAAGGATATTCTCAATCCGGGCCGTATGGTGCCGGGTGACAGCTCTGCTAGGCTCCATTCCGCAACCGAGGGAGCAATTCCATGAGCAACATCGATCCAGGCCCGGCCGCGACAGGACCACGCCAGAGCGACCGTTGGCTGGAGCCGGGGCCGACCAATGCGCTGGTCATTTACGTGCTTTATCTGGCCGGCCTTGTCATCGGTGTCAGTGGCATTGTCGGCCTTGTGCTCGCCTACATCAACCGCGGCAAGGCCGGCGGGTTCGTCGAGAGCCACTACACGTTCCTCATCCGCACATTCTGGATCGGCCTGCTCTATGCGCTGATCGCGTTTGTGCTGGTGTTCGTGATCATCGGTTTCGTGCTGATGTTCGCCGTTGCTGTCTGGTTCATCGCGCGCTGCATCCTCGGCCTGCAGGCCTTGCAGCGTGGCGAACCGGTCAAGAATCCGGAAAGCTGGTTCCTCGGACTTTAGGGCATGGTTTCGCTCAGGCAGTAAGGACGTTTCGCGTGCAGACCAGTTTCTCGCTTGCTCAACTCGCCGATCCGCATATCGCGGAATCGGAAAAGATCCTGCGCAAATGCGTGCATTGCGGCTTCTGCACCGCGACCTGCCCGACTTATGTGACGCTTGGCAACGAACTGGATTCGCCGCGCGGGCGCATCTACCTGATCAAGGACATGCTGGAGAACGGCCGGCCGGCCGACAAGGAGATCGTCACCCATATCGACCGCTGCCTGTCCTGCCTCGCCTGCATGACCACCTGCCCGTCGGGCGTCAACTACATGCATCTGGTCGATCACGCGCGGGCCCATATCCAGGAGACCTACAAGCGCCCGCTGCTCGACCGTTTGACACGCGCGATGCTGGCTTTCGTGCTGCCTTATCCCGCGCGCTTTCGCGCCGCGCTCAAACTGGCAAAACTCGGCAAGCCTTTCGTTGGACTGCTCGGAAATTTCCCGGCTCTTAAACCCATGGCTGCCATGCTCCGGCTGGCGCCGGCATTGGTTCCCCCGGCATCGCCGATGGCTTCACCGGGTGTGCATGCGGGGCAGGGCGCAACAAAGCGTGGCCGCGTCGCCATCCTCACCGGCTGTGCGCAAGCCGTGCTCGACCCCGGCATCAACGACACGACGATCTCGCTGCTGACGCGGCTTGGTGTCGAGGTGGTGGTGCCGCCAGGCGAAGCCTGTTGCGGTGCATTGGTGCATCACATGGGCCGCGAGCAGGCAGCGCTTGCCTCGGCGAGACAGAATGTCGACGCCTGGACGCGGACCATCGACAATGGCGGGCTCGACGCCATCGTCATCACCGCGTCGGGATGCGGCACCACCATCAAGGATTACGGTTTCATGCTCCGCCTTGATCCGGCCTATGCCGACAAGGCGGCACGGGTGTCGGCACTGGCCAAGGACATCACCGAGTACCTGGCCATGCTCGACCTGCCGGAGCCCGAGCGCAAGCCGGGCACCATCGTTGCCTACCACTCGGCCTGTTCGATGCAGCACGGGCAAAAGATCACGCGCCAGCCGAAGGAACTGCTGGCCAAGGCCGGCTTCGTCGTGCGTGAGCCGCGTGAGGGGCACCTGTGCTGCGGCT